>NZ_JCBDGG010000033.1:0-104863 GCF_059833835.1 Vibrio sp. R15-SG3-ISO1B
GTGATCGCTTGTGGTCGAAACGAGCAAGCGCTCGCAGAGCTGGCGCAGCAATTTGAGACGATAACGCCGCTGCGGTTTGATGTCACCGATCTCGCGCAGACCACTCAAGCCATCGACTCCCTCGAGAACACACCGGACGTATGGCTGCTCAGCGCCGGAGATTGTGAGTACATCGATGATGGTTTGATGGATGCTGCTCTGTTCGAGCGCATTTTTGCGATTAATGTGATGGGGGTGGTCAATCTCGTCACCGCAGCGCAATCGCATTTTTCACCAGGGCAGCGTGTCGCAATTTTGGGTTCGATCGCCAGTGAGGTCGCCTTGCCAAGGGCAGAAGCTTATGGCGCCTCAAAAGCGGCGGTTAGCTATCTCGCCCGCACGCTGCAGCTGGATCTCAAGCCCAAAGGCGTTGATGTCACGCTCATTTTTCCAGGCTTTGTCAAAACGCCGCTCACGGACAAAAATACGTTTGATATGCCGATGATGGTTTCGGTGCAATCGGCATCGGACTCGATTCGAAGAGGTTTGGAAAAGGGTGTGTCGACGCTCTATTTCCCCAAACGATTCACCACGCTACTGCGCGTGTTTGGTGCGTTGCCTTATCGTTGGCAAACCGCGCTGGTCAGCCGACTACTTGGCTCGCGTTGAACGCATTCGCTGCATAGATAACAGGATAGGGAACAAGGATAACAACAATGAAAATAGCAATCATCGGCTCGGGTATTTCAGGTTTAACCTGTGGTTACTACCTACATCCAAACCACGACATCACCGTGTTTGAAGCCAACGACTATGTGGGTGGGCATACTGCGACGGTGGACGTGGAGGTTGAAGGGCACACCTACGCGGTAGATACCGGATTTATTGTTTACAACGATCGCACTTACCCCAATTTTATCCAGTTGATGCAGGGGATTGGCGTGCGCGGCAGGCCGAGCCAGATGAGCTTCAGTGTGAGAAACGACGATAATGGACTGGAGTATAATGGCCACACACTCACGACCTTGTTTGCCCAGAAGCGAAATTGGCTTCGCCCGCAGTTCTATCGCTTTATTTTCGAGATTTTGCGCTTTAACCGTTTAGTGAAAGCGCAAGCTCAGGCTAGTCAAGAGAGTTCATTGACCCTTGGTGAGTTTCTTACTCTACATGAATTCAGTGACTATTTTTGTACGAACTATATTTTGCCGATGGGCGCCGCGATTTGGTCATCAACCTTGGCGGATATGCGCGCCTTCCCACTCGGTTTCTTCGCCCGCTTTTTCCTCAATCACGGCTTGCTGGACGTCACCAACCGCCCGCAATGGTATGTGATTGAGGGAGGATCGCGTGAGTACATCGACCCGCTGACCAAAGGCTTCAAAGAGAGAATTCGTTTGAACACGCCTGTCACTCGTGTCACACGTGATTCGGCAGGTGTGACGATTCATTATGTTGACCGAAGCGCGACGCAAAGCGAGCAGCGACAGTCTGAACGTTTCGATCAGGTTATTTTTGCTTGTCACAGTGATCAAGCCCTCGCGATGCTGGCAGAACCGAGTGAAAGCGAAACCTCAGTGCTGAGCCATCTTGCCTATCAAGCCAACGAAGTGATTCTGCATACAGATGAAGCTTTGCTGCCGACTCGCAAGGCAGCATGGGCGTCTTGGAACTACTGGATTGAAGGTGGAGACGGCCAGCACACTCGCGCACCGACGCTGACTTACAACATGAACATTCTTCAGCACATTGAAGCGCCGGTGACCTTTTGCGTTTCACTCAACAGCTCACAGCATATCGAGCCGAGCAAAGTGCTGCGTACCTTCAATTATCATCATCCAGTGTTCAATACCGAATCTCTCAACGCCCAGGGTCGCAGAGAGGAAGTCAACGGGCAAAGTCAAACCTGGTTTTGCGGCGCTTACTGGTACAACGGATTCCACGAGGACGGTGTACGCAGTGCCCTGGATGTGGTTCGCGGTATCGCAGCACTCGCGCAGACGACACGAGGTGCCGCCTAATGACAGACGCTTTGCGCAGTGCATTGCTGGTGGGGGATGTGAGACATCGGCGTTTTTCGCCCATCTCGCACAGTCTCAATTATCCGCTCTTTATGCCGTGCATCGATTTGGATGAGCTAGAGGCGCTGGAAAGCAGAGTCTGGGCATTTGGTACACGCTGGTGGCACTGGGCGAGATTCAAACGCAGTGACTATGTTGGCGAGGGCAGTCTCAAGGTCGCGGTGCAAGACAAGGTCGAAGCGCTGACGGGTGTTACCCTGCGAGGCCGCGTTGAAGCCGTCCTCCATCTTAGGTACCTCGGGATTTACTTCAGCCCGGTCAATTTTTACTACCTTTATGATGAACAAGGGCAATGGCGCTACTTATTGGCAGAGGTCTCCAACACGCCTTGGAACGAGCGCCATTACTACGCTGTGGATGCCAATGATGCCAGCACTTGGCGTCACAATAAGGCTTTTCATGTGTCACCGTTTAACCCAATTAAACAGACTTATGTATGGCGTCTTAAACCGCTTACTGAGTCTCTGTTTGTCCATCTTGAATGTCATAGTAATGGGGAGGAGACAACGCGAACTAAGGTGTTTGATGCCACGATGGCGATGCGTAAACAGCCTCTTACCTCCACTCAACTCGCTAAGCGATTGATCGCAACGCCGATTATGGCAGTAAAAGTGGTGATAGGTATTTATTGGCATGCGTTGAAACTGTGGGTGAAAGGGGCGCCTTTTTATTCCCATCCCGGTTCCCAAGAACCCGGCTACCAAGACAAAGAGACCAACAGCTAGCCAAGGCGTATAGCCATCTAAAACCCTAGCACCTAAAACAAAGACAAATGTACGCACAAAACAGAGTCCGCCGGACATGTTGCAAGGAGCAAAGAGAACAATGAATTCGCAAGTAATGCCCATACCAAGAGCGCTGACCACTGTGCAAAAAACGGCGCGTAATCTCGCCTTTTCGACTCTGTCCCATCTGCAGGTCGGGACACTGACCATACGAGAAGTGTTTAGTGACAGTGATGGCAGTCAAAGACAAGAGACGTTTGGTCAGCATCACGGATCCAATCAGCACTTAGATAATGGACCCCATGCCATTGTTGAAGTTAAGCACCCCGGCTTTTACGCGCGTCTACTCAAGGGGGGCAGCATTGCAGCAGGTGAAGCCTATATGGATGGCTGGTGGGACAGCCCGAATCTGACCCAAGTGATGGAATTGATGGCGAAGAACTTATCCGCATTGGATGCCTTGGAAAGTCGCAGCAGCTTACTCTCTAAAATCCTCTATAAGCTCGGCCATTGGTTAAATCGCAATACGGTTGAGAAGGCGCAGAAGAACATTGAAGCGCACTATGATTTGAGCAACGAGTTATATCAAACCTTCCTCGATAAAGAGATGCTCTACTCTTCGGCGCTGTTTACTGACCCAAGTGACTCATTAGAACAAGCGCAGATCAATAAGATGGAGAGACTCTGTCAGGAATTGCAGCTCAACGAGCAAGACCGAGTGATTGAAATCGGCACGGGTTGGGGCGCGATGGCCATCTACATGGCGACGACCTACGGGTGCCATGTGACCACAACCACTATCTCTGAGCAACAATATCAATACGCCGCGAGCCGGATAGAAGCACTTGGCTTGCAGGATAATATTACTTTGCTCAAGCAAGATTATCGTCTGCTTGAGGGGGAGTTCGATAAATTGGTATCTATCGAGATGATAGAGGCCGTCGGTAAACAGTATCTGCGCTCTTATATCGAGAAGTGTCAGTCTCTACTGCGCCCGGGTGGATTGATGGCCATTCAAGCGATCACCATTGCCGATCAGCGCTATGACTATTACAGCGACAATGTGGATTTTATCCAGAAATACATCTTCCCGGGAGGATTTCTGCCATCCATCACGGCCTTGACACAAACCACCACCAAACACAGTGACTTGGTGCTGCGAAACCTATTCGATATTGGTCAGGACTACGCGCAAACGCTCAACCACTGGCATCGACGCTTTAATGGTTCGCTGGCGCGCGTCAAACACTTAGGGTTTGATGAGCGTTTTATTCGCATGTGGAACTACTACTTCTGCTATTGCGAAGGGGGCTTTAAAGCCAAGAGCATCAGCACCGTTCATATGACATTTCAGCGACCATAACTGATGATTCGTTTACTGCTGATATCGAGCTGGTTTCAAGCGCTTTGGCTGCTCGCAGTATTAGGCAATGAGGCGTGGCAATGGTGGTTGGTTGCGCTGGTGGTGGCGACTTATGCGGTCACCATAGGGGTGTCAGCTAAGCCGTTGCCTTTGAGTTTTGTTGGTATCGTTTTCGCTGTTGGTATTGGCATCGACAGTGTCAATATGCTTGCGGGGGTACTGCGGTTCGAGTACGCGATGCATTCAACTTGGTTGATACCGATTTGGCTATCGGCGCTTTGGGCGATATTCATCTGGTACAGCACTTTTTTGTTGCCCTTGGTGAACACATACCCCAGTTGGATCGTAACAGTGATAGGAGGGCTCTCGGGCGCTTTGAGTTATTGGGCGGGAGAGCGGCTTGGTGCGGTTGAATTCGGCTATTCTCCCACACTCAGTTTACTGATTCTTTTTGGTCAGTGGATGGTGGTGATAGGTTTGATGTTAAGGATATACGGCAATGAAAAAGGTCATGACATTCCTGATTAGCGTGCTGTGCTTGTCTCAATACGCGCACGCCTCCATTTCAGCGGGACACGTTTCAGGGGGAGATAATGAACAGACGCAGAACGCGCTATGGTCACACTGGCCGGTGGTCGGTCAGGCGCAGCTCTCCATGCTCTTTTTTGATATTTACCAGTCGGAGTTACGCGCGCCCAATGGTCAATACCGGGAAAGTGACGACGTGACGCCTCATCCACTCGCGCTCTCCATTACTTATCAGCGTAACATCAGTCAAGATCAGTTACTCAATGCCACGATGGAGCAGTGGCAAAAACTCGGCTACAGAGAAGAGGTTGCACAAGGTTGGTTGACTCGTTTGGCCGAGGTTTTCCCCAATATCGAACAGGGGCACAACTTAACCTATGTGACCAACGGTCAAGTGGGTGAGTTTTATTATACGCGTCAGTCGGATACGCAGCGCATTGGCATTATCGACGATGAAGCCTTTAATGATGCGTTTGTCTCAATATGGCTTTCCCCCAACACTGACTACCCAAGATTGCGTCAACAACTGATAGGAAAGCAGCGATGATATCTCGTTTAGGTGCTCGTTTAGCGGCGATACTTTTGAGTGTCGTATTGGTGGGGTGTAGTGCCGGTATTGATGACTACCAAACTAGCGGTCCAGCTTTTGATTTGTTCGACTATTTTCAAGGCGAAACCCACGCTTGGGGGATGGTGCAAGACTATACAGATAAACAGACTCGGCGTTTTTTTGTCATTATTGACGGAACAGTAGAGGGTGACACGTTAACGCTGGTGGAAGATTTTCGTTTTGATGATGGCGAGTTGAGTCAGCGCATTTGGACGATAACACGCACTGAACCGGGTCACTACACCGGGCAAGCGGATGACATCATCGGTACCGCCCGCGGAAGAGAAGTCGGTAATGCGCTGCAATGGCAATACGATTTTGAACTGCCATTGGATGACGGCAGTGTGTTGGTCAGTTTTGATGATTGGCTATATCGACAAGATGAACGGCACGTGTTCAACCTGACCAAGATAAAGAAATGGGGGATGGAAGTGGGGCAAATCACGCTCTTTTTCCAAAAGCAGTAGGCGCCTTAAACAGTCCTCATCTCTAAGCGAGGCTCACATACTCTGAAATGAAAACGCCAGAAATGAAAAAGACTTTGCCGAGGCAAAGTCTTTTGATTGTTGCTGCGAGAACGCTCGCTTACAGCTTGTCAGTCAGCTCGATGGCTTGACCAATGTAGTTCGCAGGTGTCATCTCTTTCAGACGCGCTTTTTCGTGCTCTGGAAGCTCTAGACCGTCGATGAAATGACGCATTGCTTCGCCATCAACGCGCTTACCACGAGTGAGCTCTTTTAGCTTCTCGTATGGTTTTTCAATACCGTAACGACGCATAACGGTTTGCACAGGCTCTGCAAGCACTTCCCAGTTTGTGTCTAGCTCAGCAAGCAGGGCTTCACGGTTCACTTCCAGTTTGCTGATGCCTTTTAGGGTCGACGTGTACGCAATGATTGCGTAACCCACACCCACACCAAGGTTACGTAGCACGGTAGAGTCCGTTAGGTCACGTTGCCAACGAGAGATAGGCAGTTTTTGTGCTAGGTGGCCAAATACCGCGTTTGATAAACCTAGGTTGCCTTCTGAGTTTTCAAAGTCGATTGGGTTCACCTTGTGTGGCATGGTTGAAGAACCAATTTCACCAGCAATGGTTTTTTGCTTGAAGTGACCCAGTGCGATGTAACCCCAAACGTCACGATCGAAATCGATAAGGATGGTGTTGAAACGTGCGATGGCATCAAACAGTTCTGCGATGTAATCGTGCGGTTCGATCTGTGTCGTGTATGGGTTCCACGTTACGCCAAGAGATTGCGTAATGAACTCTTCAGAGAACTGGTGCCAATCAAGCTCAGGGTAGGCGGAAAGATGCGCGTTGTAGTTACCTACTGCGCCGTTGATTTTCGCGAGAATCTCAACATTTTCGATCTGCTTGTATTGACGTTCCATACGGTACGCCACGTTCGCCATCTCTTTACCCATAGTGGTCGGTGATGCTGGTTGACCGTGAGTACGAGAGAGTAGCGGGATGTCGCGGTACTCGACAGCCAGTGCTTTGATCGCATCAATGATATTTTTGATTTCAGGAAGAATCACGCTGTCACGCGCTTCTTTAAGCATAAGAGCGTGAGAGGTGTTGTTGATGTCTTCTGACGTACATGCAAAGTGAATGAATTCGTTCACGGCATGCAGTTCAGGAACGCCAGCGACTTTCTCTTTAAGGAAATACTCAACGGCTTTGACATCGTGGTTGGTTGTGCGCTCAATCTCTTTGATGCGAGCCGCGTCCTCTTCTGAGAAGTTGGCCGCTAGGTCATCAAGGAACTGGTTCGCTTCTGCACTGAAGGCAGGAACTTCTGCGATGGCATCGGTCGCTGCGAGCTTTTGTAACCAACGAATTTCAACGATAGAGCGGTACTTTAGTAGACCAAACTCACTAAAGATGCTGCGAAGTGCAATTGTCTTGCTACCGTAACGGCCGTCTACGGGTGAAACAGCAGTCAGTGCTGACAGTTCCATGATGTTCTCCTGAATTGGGTTTTAAATCTGGTGAGCTTTATACCAATAACTGTGGCAATTGTCACGAATATTGCGCAAACGTTTGCGCGATTCTTATCCGACAGAGAAAAAATAAGCTCGCCGAGTGGCGAGCCAAGATTCTCTGTGGTGTATCTTACATTCTGGCGAGCAAAATTTGTGCTTGCTCCACCATCTTCTTGCGTCCAAAAATAAGGTGGCGACGTTTGCCGCCCACTTGACGCCATAGCACAGCACTACGAATGCCAGAGAGCAATAAGGCACGCACTTTGTGCTGGTTGCTAGTCTGCTGTAATACGGACGGTGTGCCAGTGACCTGGATACGCGGACCCACCGGACTGATGACATCCAGGTAGACGCTGGCAAGGTTGCTGATCATCTGCTCGCTGTGTAGGTCAAAGTGCTCAAGTTGGCGCTCCAACATCTGGATGCGATCGCCAAGCTGAGACATAGAGTCGCGGCGGGCACTGAGTTTACGTTCAAGCGCCATGAGACTAATGATGTAGCGTGTGATTTCGCTGCCTGCTGGCGTGCTATCGATCCCTTTGACTAAACACTCAAGCCCCAGTTTAAGATCGGATTCACGACCATACACCGCCACTGTGTTGCTTGGATTGGTGTTTAAGACCGCTTTTAACGAGGTTTCGAACGCGTCATTGTCACAGTAACCGTTCTTCGCCACTTGTTGAACCAAAGCGACGGCCTGGCAAATACCGGCAAAGGCGATGGTGCGGTCATAGAGTGCATTAGCCACCGAATCGTACTCCTATCAATAAACTGTTGATTACAGACACACTGTCCATTACAGACGCTGCTCGATGATGCCGCCACCTAAGCACACATCACCATCATAAAATACCGCAGATTGCCCTGGGGTCACCGCCACCTGAGGCTCATCAAAGGTAACCTTGATATTCTCATCATCGATAGGTGTGATGGTACAAGGGATGTCGGTTTGGCGATAGCGGGTTTTTACCGTGCATTTGATTGGCTCGCGAATCGGTGTGCGATCGACCCAATGTAACTGTGAAGCCACCAAACCCTCAGACTTGAGCAGAGGGTGATCTGCACCTTGCACAGCAATTAACACATTGCGTTTCAGATCTTTGTCTGCCACGTACCAAGGGTCTTCATTACCGCCGCCGCCTTTTTGACCACCAATGTGTAGTCCTTTGCGCTGGCCTAGCGTGTGGTACATCAAACCTTGGTGCTCGCCAATCACTTTGCCTTCCGGTGTTTCGATTTTACCGGGTTGCGCAGGTAGATAGCGAGATAAGAAATCGGTAAATTTGCGCTCACCAATAAAACAGATGCCGGTGGAATCTTTTTTCTTGGCGGTGATCAAATCTTGCTCTTCGGCGATGCGTCGCACTTCCGGCTTTTCAAGCTCGCCAACAGGGAATAGGCTACGCGCTACTTGGTCACTGCTTAGTGTATAAAGGAAGTAGCTTTGATCTTTGTTGCCATCTAATCCACGCAGCATCTTAGGTGCTTCGCCATTGTCAGGGAAGGTGCGGCGCACGTAATGACCCATCGCAATGTAGTCGGCGTCGAGGACTTCGTCGGCGAATTCCAAGAATGCTTTAAATTTGATCTCTTTGTTGCAGAGAATATCCGGGTTCGGCGTGCGGCCCGCTTTGTATTCCGCCAAAAAGTATTCGAATACGTTATCCCAGTACTCGGCAGCAAAGTTAATGGTGTGCAGGTGGATGCCCAACTTGTCACACACCGCTTGCGCGTCGGCGAGATCTTCTGCTGCTGTACAGTATTCTTCGTTGTCGTCTTCTTCCCAGTTCTTCATGAACAAGCCTTCAACCTGATAGCCTTGTTGCTTTAACAGGTAGGCAGAAACGGACGAATCTACACCGCCAGACATACCGACGATGACTTTCTTTTTACTGTTGTCAGTACAGTTTTCAGACATTAGGTCACACCACTCAATTTAACTGGATGCAAATTCTAGCAGAAAGCCGGTAGCGGTGACAGATCCGAGATCGAAATCACACCGATGCTTTTGAGCTTGTTCTCGCTAGGTTGTTATGCAGCCCATAGTTCGACAAATAGAGCCCAAGTTATCTGCTAAACACGGCAATGTACCTCGCGTAAATATCACAACATATCGGTTGATTGCGTTGATGGTCATTACGTCGACAGTTAGCACGGATATCATTGGGTAATGCAGGGTTAGTTGTGGCATAGTGGGCGAAATTCAAGAGTCCTAGGCTCATCTATCTCATTATTAAGTGAACTCCTCATGACTGAACACCAAGACGAACTGCTGCAAGAAACGCAACTTATTGAAGTAATTGAAAACCAACTGCAAGATGGCAACCCCATCAAAGTGAAAGAAACGTTAATGCGTTTGATGATGACGGGCACAGCAAGAGACGAAGCAATTGCCATGATGGCTTGCGCAGTCTCAATCGAAATTTTTGATGTGATGAAAAACGATGGTGAGTTTAATCTTAAACGCTATTCCGAGCACTTGGATTTGTTGCCAGATTTGAGTTTTATGGAAGGCGAATAAGCCGCCGCTAATCCTTATCGACGTTGCTCTAGGTTAAATGCGCGAGCAAACGTTTGCTATGCTAGCGGGAGTTGCCGCGCCAATAAGGGCGCGGTAGAATCGCGCCACTTTTTATCCCTTACTTTACTCTGATTATGAAATTTCCCGGCCAACGCAAATCCAAACATTACTTCCCGGTTCATGCTCGCGACCCTTTAGTGACTCAAGCGCAGGACAGCAAGAAAATGTCCCGCACCCATATTATTGGTATCGACCAAACCTTAGTGGATATTGAAGCTAAAGTGTGCAGCTCGCTCATCGAAAAATATCAGTTAAGTAAGGGACACTCACTGGTGATTGATGATGCGACGGCCGAAGCGTTATACGACGAACTTAAGCGCGATGATTTGATCACCAATGAATACGCGGGTGGCACGATTGGCAATACCTTGCACAACTATTCTGTGTTGGCGGATGACCGTTCGACGCTACTGGGTGTCATGAGTCAGGACATCAAGATCGGCAGTTACGGCTATCGTTATTTGTGCAATACCTCCAGTCGAATGGACTTGAATTATCTGCAAGGTGTCGACGGCGCGATTGGACGCTGCTTCGCGCTGATCACCGAAGACGGGGAGCGTACTTTTGCCATTAGTGAAGGGCAGATGAACCAGCTTAAACCAGAGAGCATTCCAGAAAAAATCTTTAAAAATGCCTCTGCACTGGTGCTGACTGCGTATTTGGTGCGCTGCAAAGCGGGCGATCCGATGCCAGAAGCGACCATGCGCGCTATTGAGTACGCGAAAAAGCACGATGTACCGGTCGTTCTCACGTTAGGGACTAAGTTTGTCATCCAAGATGACCCGCAGTTTTGGCAGCAATTTTTGCGCGATCATGTCACCGTTGTAGCGATGAATGAAGATGAGGCGCATGCGCTCACTGGGGAGAGCGACCCGCTTGCGGCATCAGACAAAGCCTTGGAGTGGGTCGATTTGGTGCTGTGTACTGCTGGGCCACTTGGCTTGTTTATGGCCGGTTATACCGAAGAAGCAGCCAAACGTGAAACGTCATTGCCTTTGTTGCCAGGTAGTATTGCGGAATTCAATCGTTATGAATTTAGCCGCCCTGCATTAAAAGATAATTGCGATCAAGCGATCAAAGTATATTCTCATATTTCACCATACATGGGTGGTCCGGAGAAAATTAAAAACACCAATGGCGCCGGTGATGCGGCATTGTCTGCGTTGTTGCACGATATGGCCGCGAATAAATACCACAAAGAAAATGTGCCCAACTCGAGTAAACACGCGCATGCGTTTTTAACTTATTCTTCCTTTTCACAAGTATGTAAGTATTCCAACCGTGCCAGTTATGAGGTATTGGTTCAGCACTCTCCACGTCTTTCGAAAGGTTTACCAGAGCGAGAAGATAGCTTGGAAGAAGCCTACTGGGAACGATAAACGAAAAAAAGCGCCGAAAGGCGCTTTTTTTTTGAACTAACTTACATCGAAAGTTAGATCAGGAACTCTTCTAGGCTCTTGCCTGCATCCAATTGCTGTTGAATAGCAGATGGGGTGCGACCCTGACCTGTCCAAGTTTTAGTTTCTCCGCTTGCATCCACGTATTTATATTTTGGTGGACGAGGTGCACGTTTCGATTTTGTTTTGGTTTTTGTTTCACCAGCAAGCGCAGAGTAAAGGGCATCAATATCGATACCTTCTTTAGAAATTTGCTCAGCAATGGCAGCCAGTTTGGCTTCTTGCTCTGCCGCTGCTGCACGCTGCGCTTCTTCCTCTTCTTTACGCTCAGTAAAGACTGTCGTTAATTTGCTTAGGGCGTCTTCCAGTTGCTCAAGAGTCAGTTCACGTGCTGCTGCACGAAGACTACGAATATTTAATAGTGTTTTTGTTAGTTCAGACATAACATCTCTCATTGTTATCTTATTTAAGAGTATTTCTTAAATACTAATCCTGATATTTAAACATTACAATCCATTCTTAGCAGAATGCGATAAATTTATTGTTACTGTCAGCCAAATTTACCTTTCTTTACTTTATTGGAGCGATCATTCGGCTAAGTCTTGTTTTGACGCTCAGATTTAATAATAGAGTTTCATATCTATTATTAAACGTTTCTTATCCTGACGGTACTGTTTAGATAAAAGTCGCCGAAATCAGCATGAGAACGAATTTTCCTAATAGTTGGCATTATAATGTCGATATAGTTCAAATGAACCACCTCAATACGTTTTCTTTTACGATTTCGATCACAGCACATATTTCGACTTCGAGAAAGTGCTATCTATTTGGCATTGCAGTCAACACCGAGTTTTTAATGTCCCGGGCGTTGAACGTCAGCACAGTGTGAAATGTCACCAAATTGAGAGTTGGCTTCCCGTTTGTACCATCGCTAAGCAATAAAAGTGACAACAAAACGAGCCAAATTGTTGAAATGCAGTTTTAGATGGGTACAATGGCGCCACCTAATGCATGACTACAGTAAAACCTTTGTTAATTTGATGTTTCATTGGTTGATTATTTTGGTTGTGCGGTAGAGGAGCGGAATAAAATAGTAGCGTTTGTTGGGGTGATGCCAATGAGCATGCGTGAAAGGTTATCTCGCCGAAGTGGGCTTCCCTATCAAAGGAGTTCGCTGGGGTTAGTCTCGAAAGGGCTAACACTGCCATAGTCTATAATGTGTAAAACTATGGAGCGCTACTGTAGGGTTGGGTGAAGTGTCTACTTCCCTGTCGCTAAGTTCAACATTATCAACGGCCGCGTGCGGTTGACTAATCTGCAGTAGATCTCTAACCATTTATTACTGGTTTTTGAAGATCATGAATTTAATTGATTTTGCCTCATCTCCTTTATCTCTTTTGCCACCACTCGTGGCGTTGAGTCTTGCGATCATTACGCGTCGCGTTCTTGTGTCTCTCGGTGTGGGTATCGTTTTAGGTGCCGTATTGCTTAACGACTATTCGTTTGCGAGTGCGTCGGGTTATCTTGCGTCAACCGTATCGGGCGTTTTCGTAGAAGACGGTGGCCTCAATACTTGGAACATGAGTATTGTCGGCTTCTTGCTTTTGCTCGGTATGATGACAGCACTGCTGACGCTCTCAGGCGGCACTCGCGCATTCGCTGAATGGGCGCAGTCTCGTGTGAAAAGTAAGCGCGGTTCAAAACTGCTTGCTGCGTTTTTGGGCGTGTTCATTTTTGTCGATGATTACTTTAACAGCTTGGCGGTGGGCGCGATTTCTCGCCCAGTCACGGACCGTTTTTACGTCTCTCGCTCTAAGCTGGCTTACATTCTCGATTCGACCGCTGCCCCTATGTGTGTCTTGATGCCCGCATCAAGCTGGGGTGCCTATATTATGACCATCATTGGTGGCATCTTAGTCTCTCATGGCATCACAGAGTATTCCGCGTTGGGCGCTTACGTGCGTTTGATTCCGATGAACTTCTATGCGGTATTTGCGCTGTTGATGGTGTTTGCTGTGGCTTGGTTTGGTCTCGACATCGGTAAGATGCGCAGCCATGAAATTGCGGCGTCTCAAGGCCGCGGCTTTGACAAGGATGCAGAGAACGACACCAAAGAAGCGCACGAGCTCAATGAAGAGCTGGATATTCGTGAAAGCGAAGGCGGACGCGTCCTTGATTTGGTTTTGCCTATTGTGCTGTTAATCATTGCAACGGTCGCGGCCATGCTTTACACCGGTGGTCAAGCGCTTAAAGCGGATGGTGAAGCGTTTAATCTGCTGGGCGCTTTTGAAAACACCGATGTAGGTTTGTCTTTGATCTACGGTGGTATTGTGGGTTTGGCAACCGCGCTGTTTACGGTGGTTAAGCAACGCATTGCGACCATCGAAATTGCTCGTACACTGTGGATTGGTGCGCGCTCAATGTTTGGTGCGATCCTCATTCTAGTCTTCGCGTGGACCATTGGTAGCGTGATTGGTGACATGAACACGGGTAAATACCTGTCAACGCTGGCGCAAGGTAGCATCAACCCACATTGGTTGCCGGTTATCCTGTTCTTGCTCTCGGGCTTGATGGCGTTCTCGACCGGTACCTCTTGGGGTACATTCGGTATCATGTTGCCGATTGCGGGTGATATGGCTGGAGCGACAGATATTGCCTTGATGTTGCCAATGCTGAGTGCGGTGCTCGCCGGTTCGGTCTTTGGTGATCACTGCTCACCGATTTCGGATACCACGATTTTGTCTTCGACGGGTGCTCGTTGTAATCACATTGATCACGTCTCGACTCAGTTACCTTATGCGTTATCTGTAGCAGCGATCTCTTGTGTCGGCTTTATCACTCTCGGTATGACGGCGTCGGTCGGTCTCTCATTTGCGGTCGCCAGCGTGGCGTTTGTGGCCGTGTGCGCGGTGCTTTCAATGATGTCTAAGTCGAAGCTAGCGAGCTGTGCGACGTCATAAAACGATAGACAGTTCGTATCTAACTGACAGATTCTATTGATTATTTTAAGGAGGCTTTGGCCTCCTTTCTTATTTGTCTAATACAAATAAGAAAAAGTTGAAATTAAAGGTTGAAAAGATCCCTGAGCTTGGTTAGTGTGGTCAGCAACCAAGCGAGCTAAGAGAGCTTTATAAGTATGCGCAATTTTGTAATGAACATTCATCATCACCATCACCCAATCTAGTCTTTCGGGAGATGTGCGCATACCCGGGAGATAGGAAACTCCCGGAGGCAAAAAATCACAAATATAATGATTTATGACCCTCGGGAGACAAACCTTCCGAGGGTTTTTTAGTTTTTAAGTCTAACGTTTTGAACGATTTCGAACACAGGGATACAAGAGTCATGCAAACACAACGCCTAAGAATCGCCATTCAGAAAAAAGGTCGTCTAAGTAAAGAGAGCCAAGCACTGCTGAAAAAGTGTGGTGTGAAATTTAACGTCATGGGTGAAAAACTGGTGGTTCACTCAGAGAACATGCCAATCGATTTGCTGCTTGTGCGTGACGACGATATCCCAGGTTTGATCATGGACGGTGTGGTTGATCTTGGTTTCATTGGCGAAAACGAATTGGAAGAAGTCCGCCTAGACCGCAAAGCATTGGGTGAGCCTAGTGAGTTTGTGACATTGCGTCGTCTCGATTTTGGTGGCTGCCGTCTTTCTATCGCGATTGATAAGGATGAAGAGTACAACGGCCCGCAAGATTTGGCCGGTAAGCGTATCGCTACCACCTATCCACAATTGTTAAAAGCCTACATGGATGAGCAAGGCGTACCGTTCTCAACCTGTATGCTTACCGGTTCTGTTGAAGTCGCGCCACGCGCTGGCCTTGCAGATGCCATCGCTGACCTAGTGTCTACCGGCGCTACTTTAGAAGCGAACGGCCTAAAAGAAGCGGAAGTCATTTTCCAATCAAAAGCGACCCTTATTCAGCGCAAAGGTGAGTTCGCACAAGATAAAACCGAACTGATTGATAAGCTGTTGACCCGTATGCAAGGCGTTCAGCAAGCGAAAGAGTCGAAATACATCATGCTGCACGCGCCAGCGGACAAACTTGAGCAGATCAAATCGCTCCTTCCGGGCGCAGAAGATCCAACCGTCTTGCCGCTCTCTGCTGATAAACAAAAAGTGGCCGTTCACCTTGTGAGTACCGAAAACTTGTTCTGGGAAACCATGGAACAACTCAAAGAGCTTGGTGCTAGCTCAATTCTAGTACTTCCAATTGAGAAAATGATGGAGTAAGGGCGATGAGAACAGTTGTTTGGCAATCATTGAGTGAATCTCAACAAGACTCTATTTTAGAGCGCCCTGCCATTACCGAAGGGGCGAATATTACCGCCGCGGTGTCTGAGGTTATCGCACAAGTAAAAACGCAAGGCGATGCCGCTCTACTGGCGTTGACGGAAAAGTATGATCGCGTCAAACCAGAGTCGATTCGAGTCTCAACTCAAGAGATTGAGGCGGCGTCAGAGCGCTTAAGCGAAACCATGAAGCAAGCGCTTGAGCAAGCGTACGCCAATATCGCTAAGTTTCACAAAGCCCAAAAGCCACAGCCTATTAAAGTTGAAACGCAACCTGGTGTTGTGTGTGAACAAGTGACTCGAGCGATTCAGAAAGTCGGTCTTTATATCCCAGGTGGCAGTGCGCCACTGCCATCGACCGTATTAATGCTCGGCGTACCGGCTAAGATTGCGGGTTGTCGTAAAGTGGTACTCTGCTCACCACCACCGATCGCAGATGAAATCCTCTACGTGGCGAAGCTGTGTGGCATCGATGAAGTTTACAATGTTGGTGGTGGTCAAGCGATTGCTGCGATGGCTTACGGAACAGAAACCGTGGCGAAAGTGGACAAGATTTTCGGTCCAGGTAATGCGTACGTCACAGAAGCTAAGCGCCAAGTGAGCAACGATTTTCGCGGCGCCGCGATCGACATGCCAGCGGGCCCTTCTGAGGTGTTAGTGATTGCTGATGAGACCGCCGACCCAGATTTCATTGCTGCGGATCTATTGAGCCAAGCTGAGCACGGACCAGACTCACAAGTGGTGCTGGTCACGCCATCGCCAGTGATTGCCGATCAAGTGACGGATGCTGTTCAGCGTCAACTTAAAGTACTCTCTCGCGCTTCTATTGCAGAAAAAGCACTGGCGTCGAGTTTGATCATCATTTCTGATTCCATCACTCAGGCGGTTTCTATTTCGAATTACTATGGCCCAGAGCACTTGATCGTACAGACCAAGAACCCACGTGAACTGCTTCCTCTTCTTGATAACGCTGGGTCGATTTTCCTTGGTGATTGGTCACCTGAGTCGGCGGGCGACTATGCGTCGGGCACCAACCACGTTCTGCCAACCTATGGCTACACTCGCACCTATTCAAGCCTAGGCTTGGCCGATTTCTCCAAGCGTATGACGGTGCAAGAGCTCTCTGAGGAAGGGATTAAAAATCTTGCGCCGACCGTCGTGACTATGGCGGAAGCAGAAGGACTGGATGCGCACAAACGCGCCGTTACCATTCGTGTTGAAAAATTGGCTCAGAAGCAAGGGTAAGAGATGGAAAAGCTAGCACGCAAACAAGTTCAGCAACTGACCCCTTACCTGTCAGCACGTCGCATTGGCGGCAGTGGCGATGTGTGGCTCAATGCCAACGAGTCGCCGTTCAACAATGAGTACAAGACGGATTTCGCCCGCCTGAATCGCTACAGTGAGTGCCAACCTACTGAGTTGATTAACGCTTACGCCGCTTACGCGGGGGTGAAACCTGAGCAAACGCTGACCTCGCGCGGTGCGGATGAGGGGATTGAGCTTTTGATTCGCGCATTTTGTGAGCCGGGCGAAGACGCCATTTTATATTGTCCACCTACCTACGGAATGTACGCTATTTCAGCGGAAACCATTGGTGTGGAGAAAAAAGTGGTGCCGTTGACTCAAGATTGGCAACTGGATCTCAGCGCCATTGAAGCCAACTTAGACAAGGTAAAACTGGTCTTTGTTTGCAGCCCTAACAATCCAACCGGTAATTTGGTTAAGCGTGAAGACATCGTCCGACTGCTTGAGATGACTCAAGACCGCGCTATTGTTGTGATGGATGAAGCTTACATCGATTTTTGTCCAGAAGCATCGACGGTCGATTTACTGGCTCAGTACCCCAATTTGGCTATTTTGCGCACTTTGTCCAAAGCGTTTGCCCTTGCCGGTCTGCGCTGTGGCTTTACCTTGGCGAATGAGGCGTTGATCAACGTCTTGCTGAAAGTGATCGCGCCATACCCAGTGCCTGTGCCAGTGGCGGAAATTGCCACCCAAGCTCTCTCAGAGGCAGGGCTTGCTAGAGCCAAGTTCCAAGTGCTGGACCTCAATGCCAATCGCGCGTATTTGCAAGCGGGCCTGTCTACCATTGCTGGTTTAACGGTGTTCGAGGGGTGGGGCAACTACCTGTTGGTGAAATTCCCCGATGGTGATGCACTGTTTAAAGCGGCGTGGGACACTGGCATTATTTTGCGCAATTCGCCGATTGAGGATTGCGTTCGCATCAGTATTGGTAGTCGAGATGAGTGCGAGAAAACACTCGGTTTTATCCGTAACTACTATTTATCCGCAAGTGCTATTTATCCGTAAGCACTATAGCGCGTGATGACACGCAGTAAAGAAACAAATGGGCGCTGGCTGTGGCGGGCGCCTTTAAGATTGAGATAAGGAAGTTCGAGTGAGCACACAACAAAAAATTCTTTTCATTGACCGAGACGGCACCTTAATCGTCGAGCCGCCGGTTGATTTTCAAGTCGATCGTTTAGACAAACTCAAGCTAGAGCCGTTTGTGATCCCAAGTTTGCTTGCGCTGCAAGACGCAGGGTATCGCTTGGTGATGGTCACAAACCAAGATGGCCTAGGCACAGACAGCTACCCGCAAGCGGACTTCGATGCGCCGCACGACATGATGATGGAGATCTTCTCCTCTCAGGGTGTGAAGTTTGATGATGTATTGATTTGTCCTCACTTTGAAGAGGACAACTGTTCGTGCCGTAAACCGAAATTGGGTATGGTCAAAGAGTACCTTCAAGGCGGCAAAGTGGATTTCAAGCACTCTGTGGTCATTGGCGATCGCGCGACCGACCTTCAACTGGCGGAAAACATGGCGATTCGCGGCATCCAATACCACCCAGAAACCATGGGGTGGCCGACAATCTTAAAAGAGCTTACCGTGAATGCTCGCGTTGCTGAAGTAGTGAGAACCACCAAAGAGACCGACATCAAAGTGAAGGTTAATCTCGATGAACAAGGTGGCAATGCCATCAGCACTGGCCTTGGCTTTTTTGACCACATGCTAGACCAAATTGCGACGCACGGCGGCTTCCAAATGGTATGTCAGGTGGAAGGTGATCTGCACATCGACGATCACCACACCATTGAGGACACTGCACTGGCGTTGGGCCAAGCACTAAAAGAAGCGTTGGGTGATAAACGTGGGATTGGCCGCTTTGGTTTCAGCTTGCCGATGGATGAGTGTCTGGCGCAGTGCGCGTTGGATCTCTCTGGCCGACCTTACTTGAAGTTTGATGCCAAGTTTAGCCGCGATCAGGTCGGCGATTTATCCACTGAAATGGTGGTGCACTTCTTCCGCTCATTGACCGATACATTGGCGTGTACCTTGCACCTCTCTTCAGTAGGCGATAATGATCACCATATCATCGAAAGCTTGTTTAAGTCGTTTGGTCGCACTCTGCGTCAAGCTATTAAAGTGGAAGGCAATGAACTGCCGAGCAGTAAAGGCGTGTTGTAAGGAGAGAGACTATGACAAAGCAAAACGTCGTTATCATCGATACTGGCTGTGCCAACGTCTCATCGGTCAAGTTCGCCATTGAGCGCC
The DNA here is from genome assembly GCF_059833835.1 of Vibrio sp. R15-SG3-ISO1B. Lineage (NCBI taxonomy): Bacteria > Pseudomonadati > Pseudomonadota > Gammaproteobacteria > Vibrionales > Vibrionaceae > Vibrio > Vibrio sp. R15-SG3-ISO1B. The sequence goes on from NZ_JCBDGG010000033.1 coordinate 19,102, forward strand.
TAGGTCAATCCGTGACGATTTCAAAAGATCCTGATGTGGTGCTCGCTGCGGATAAGCTGTTCTTACCCGGTGTTGGCACGGCAAGCGAAGCAATGAAAAACCTTGCTGAGCGTGATTTGATTGATTTGGTGAAACGGGTCGAAAAGCCACTGCTTGGTATCTGTTTAGGTATGCAACTGCTTGGCAAACTCTCCCAAGAGAAAGGCACGCAAGGCGAAAATGCGGTCGAGTGTCTCGGTCTTTGTGATGGCGAAGTACGCTTGATGGAGACGGGTGATCTTCCGCTCCCACACATGGGGTGGAATACGGTATCGGCCACCCCAGATCACCCACTGTTTAAGGGGATTGAAGAGGGCGAGTATTTCTATTTCGTCCATAGCTTTGCGATGCCTGTCGGTGCCTACACCATCGCTCAGTGTGAGTATGGCCAACCCTTTACCGCTGCGGTGCAAAGTGGCAATTACTACGGGGTGCAATTTCACCCAGAGCGCTCATCGAAAGCCGGCTCAAAACTGATTGAAAACTTTTTAGCATTATAGGGACATAACCTTCGTGATTATTCCAGCACTCGATTTAATAGAAGGTCAGGTCGTTCGTCTTTATCAGGGCGATTACGGCCAAGTGACCGAATACAAAGTGGATCCAGCTGAGCAGTTTAATCTGTATCACCAAGCTGGCGCCAACTGGCTGCACCTGGTGGATTTGACTGGTGCTAAAGACACCAATGCGCGTCAGTTAGACCTGATTGCCCAACTGTTAGCCAGTACCCCTGCAAAAATTCAAATTGGCGGCGGCGTGCGCAGTGAGCAAGACGTGGTGGATTTACTTGAAGCCGGCGCCGAGCGCGTCGTGGTCGGTTCCACAGCGGTTAAGCAACCAGAACTGGTCAAAGGTTGGATGGAAAAATACGGTGCGGAGAGAATTGTCTTAGCGCTCGACATCAATATCGATGATCAAGGTGTACGCAAGGTGGCGATCTCCGGCTGGCAAGAAGATTCAGGCGTGACGATTGAAGCCTTAATTGACGATTATCTAACTGTCGGATTACAGCATGTTCTATGCACGGACATCTCACGTGATGGTACGTTGACGGGCTCTAACGTTGAGCTTTACGTCGACCTTTGCAAGCAGTACCCGCAAGTGCAATTTCAATCGTCAGGGGGCATTGGGTCGCTGGCTGACATCGAGGCGCTCAAAGGTAGCGGTGTGTCTGGCGTGATTGTTGGTCGTGCGTTACTCGATGGCAAATTTACTGCAGAGGAGGCGTTTGCATGTTGGCAAAGCGAATAATTCCCTGTCTCGACGTTCGAGATGGTCAGGTGGTGAAAGGGGTTCAGTTTCGCAACCATGAAATTATCGGTGACATTGTGCCCCTCGCGCAGCGTTACGCTGAGGAAGGCGCGGACGAGTTAGTGTTTTACGATATTACCGCATCCAGTGATGGCCGCGTGGTCGACAAGAGCTGGGTAGCCCGTGTTGCTGAGGTCATTGACATTCCTTTTTGTGTGGCAGGTGGCATCAAATCGGCTGAAGACGCGGCGCGCATTCTCGAGTTCGGTGCTGATAAGGTGTCGATTAATTCGCCGGCCTTAGCCAATCCACAGCTGATTACCGATCTTGCGGATAAATTTGGTGTGCAGTGCATCGTGGTAGGCATTGACTCTTATTACGATAAAGAGACAGGCCAATACCAGGTGTACCAGTTCACTGGTGACGAACAACGTACCAAAGCGACACAGTGGGAAACACGCGACTGGGTACAAGAAGTTCAAAAACGAGGCGCCGGTGAGATTGTCCTTAACATGATGAATCAAGATGGCGTGCGTAACGGCTACGACATCGAGCAGCTCAACATGGTGCGTGAAGTGTGCAAAGTACCACTGATTGCTTCCGGTGGAGCCGGTGAAATGGTCCACTTTGCAGACGCTTACCATCAAGCTAACGTCGATGGTGCACTAGCGGCTTCCGTTTTCCATAAGCAAATCATCAATATTGGTGAGTTAAAACACTACCTGAAACAACAAGGCGTAGAGGTACGAGTATGAGTTTTGCGAGCGGGCAAGTGAGCGCACTTGCTGAGCGTATCGATTGGGACAAAGTGGATGGCTTAGTGCCTGCGATTGTTCAAGACTTCCAATCGAGCCAAGTGCTGATGATGGGCTACATGAATCAAGATGCGCTAGAGAAAACCGCGCAGACAGGACAAGTGACCTTCTTTTCACGTACGAAATCACGCCTGTGGACGAAAGGTGAGACCTCAGGGAATGTGCTTCAACTGAAGAACATGGCGCTTGATTGCGACAACGACACCTTGTTGGTCAAAGTGGAACCTATCGGACCGACGTGCCACACAGGTACCACGACTTGCTGGGACGCTGACAAGCAAGAAGAGTCGCAAATGGTGTGGCTTCATCAACTTGAGCAGCTATTGGCTGCCCGCAAGAGTGCCGACCCAGACTCTTCCTATACTGCCAGCCTTTATGCCCGTGGCACCAAACGTATTTCGCAGAAAGTGGGCGAAGAGGGCGTTGAAGTCGCGCTTGCGGCGACGTCGGGCGACAAGGCGGAGCTAGTGTGTGAATCGGCCGATTTGATCTACCACTTGATGGTGCTGCTTCAAGACCAAGGTCTATCGATGAACGATGTGATCAATAAGCTTAAAGAGCGTCATAAGTAACGCGATTATTGATGAACGAGTGGTGCATGACATCGCTTGCTGACAGAAAAACGCTCTCGGCGATACCGAGAGCGTTTTTTTGAGCGTCTATTCGAACAAAAAGAAGTAGCCGTAACCGACCAGTAACGCCGGTAAGGCTGAATAGACGGTCGCGACTAAGGCGGCTTTTGGCGCCAGTGCAATCGCCGGGAACAAGGCATCGCCGTCGTTAGAGATGGCATTCGCCAATTGTGCTGATAGGGGCGCCGCACCAGAGATATACAAACTGGTCACCAAAATTTGCGGCCCGCACCCGGGAAGCAGACCCACAGCAACCCCCATTAGAGGCATCCAAACCCCAAGTTGAGCCACACTATTAGTGATATCGATATGCGCAGCCTGTTGGATGAGCTCAAAGGCGAGGAAGGCGACAATCACCCAGGCAGTCACAAAGTTGGTATCTTGCGCGGCTTTTTGAATCGGGTGTGACGAGACGATTTTGCAATCTTCCGCCACCGTTGACTCATAGTCTTTGATCTCACGAGTTAGAGACCACAGCAGCATGCTAATGACAATCAAACCCGTCCCAAGCCACTCCATGGTCATGTCAGGCACGTTTAACCACTGATTCACATCAACTTGAAAGGAACCGAGTATGGCGACAAGAGCGGTGGGGACTAGCAGCCACTTCCAGAATGTCCCTTGCAGATTGATGGCTTGAATTTCAATCGCTTTACTCGTCTCTTTATTGGCTGTGTGTTGCAGCGTCTGTAACGTTCGGGCTTGCTTAAGTGCGGGACGCAAAAAGTCGTCTTTGTGAATTGCGTTAACCACCAAGCCACTGACAGTACCCACGACAACACCCAGTGCAATCACACCCAATCCCACATTTGGCTGGCTGGCGAGGAGCAGAAAGGCCGCATCACCCATGGTGGCGGTCAGCACAGCGACGATGGCGCCAAATCCGACTCGCCCGCTAACAAATTGGGTGGTGACGACAATCGCGCCACCACAACCTGGCAGAGCGCCGAGCAGAGCGGCAAAAATCACTTGGTAGTGGCGCGAGTGCTGATACAACGCCACGATTCGGTTGTCCGAACGAGTGATCTTCGCAATCGAGTGGTAGAGAGCGAGTGTCATTGCCACGTAACAAGACACGGCCCAGAAGGCATCAGAGAGGGTCGAAACCGTGAGCGCGCGTGTTGAGTCGTTTAATAACAGCGTCAATAGCCCTACTGGTAGCAGCAAGCGTTTGTAAGCGGGTCTAAATTGCAGCGAGTCAAGCGTGGCAGTTTGGGCATCGAAGTGATTCATAGTGCAAACCATCGTAAAGCATTTCTTTGATTATATGAAAATGATAATGATTTGCAAATGCATTTAAATCGATTTCACCTATCGATTCAATGGTTAAAACGAGCCCACTTAAACCCCTTGATTTAAAAGTGGTAAACGCTGATGGTTGACAAGAGCACGAAGGCTATCGGTACTTCATCACGAGTTCATCATAGCGTCCGCTCTGTTTTAGCTGGTGCAGCCCTATCATAAAACGGACCATTAGGGTGTTTTTTTCGGGATGATCTTTGGCGATGGCGAGATGCACGGGTTTTATCATCAAGCTTTTATCGACAAAGTAAAAGTGGTCTGAGTCTAAACCGATTTCCTTCATGGTATGAATGGCGGCTCGCTCATCGGCGATGATGGCGTCAACGCGTTTTGCGCGCAGTTTTCGAAGATTGGTGGCGAGATCGCTCGCGACTACCCGAGTAAAGTAGGTGGATTCATTAAAGCGCTCTCCATAGCCATAATCTTCAATAATGCCGACCGTCATGCCTTCTAATGAGGTGAAGTCTCGGTACTCAAAGGCGTTTTCTTTTAGCACAATAAACTTTAGGTGGACCATCAAATAGGGCACGCTAAATTCTAGCTCTTGGGTACGATCGTCTGACCACCAAAGCGACACCAACATATCTTTTTTACTGTTTCGCACTTCTTTAAGTGAGCGCAGCCAAGGCAAAATTTCCAAATCGATGTCATAGCCCTGCGTGGCAAACGCTTCTTGAACAATCTCTATCGCTAGCCCGGAGTTGACCCGTTCAAACACATAGGGAGGCCACTGCGCTTGAGTGGCGCGTATCACGGGAGGGCTGGCCCAAAGCGCTGTGCTAAGGAGAAGCAGCGGCAGAGCATAAAAACAAAAACGCATGGCATTGACTCATTTATGATTATTGTCCTTTGAGTGTAGACACCTTTTGCCCGACAGCCAAAACACCCGATAGGGGTTAATTGGCGCTTTTGGCACCGTTAGGCGATGACAAATTCTAAAAATCAGGTAAAGTATCGGGCTTCGTGAGTAATCGCCCAGATCGGGCTCGTAATAGTCGTATAGGAAATAAGATGATTCTAGTCGTAGGTCACAAGAACCCTGATAGTGATAGTATTTGTAGTGCTTTGGTGGCAACTGAACTGCTGAAGGCACGTGGCGAGCAAGCCATGCCTATCCGCCAAGGTGAAATCAACCGTGAAACTCAACACATCCTTGACGTTGCTGGTGCAGAGACGCCAGAGCTTCGTACGTCTGTGGCCGGTGAGAAAATCTGGTTGGTTGACTATTCAGATCTCGCACAGGCACCTGATGATGTGGCAGACGCAGAAATCCTAGGTATCGTCGATCACCACCGTCTAGGTGATGTGATGACCATCAACCCGATGGAAGCGTGGATCTGGCCAGTAGGCTGCACCAACACGGTTCTATTCAATATGTTTAAAATCGAAGGCCACACAATCACGCCTAAGATTGCCAAGTTGATGATGTCGGCCATCTTGTCTGACACCGTGGGCTTTGCTTCGCCAACGTGTACGCAAAAAGACAAAGACGCGGTTGAAGAGCTAGCGAAGATCGCAGATGTGGCAGACATTGATGCCTTCATCAAAGACCTTCTGATTGCTAAGACGAACATTGAAGGTCTGTCGGCAGCGGAATTGGTTGAGAAAGATCTTAAAGGTTACCCATTCAACGGTCGTGATGTCGTGGTGGGTCAGGTTGAGCTTGCAACGCTAGAGCAAGTTGATGGCATGATTGACGCGCTGGAAGCGGATCTTGAGCGTCGCTGCGATGAAGAAGGTCTTGCGTTTGCAGCTGTGATGCTGACAGACATCACCACAGCGCAAACTCGTCTACTCTATAAAGGTGAGTGGGCGCAGAAGCTGGTTAAGCATGAGAAAGATGGCATGCTGATGATGGAAAACACGCTGAGCCGTAAGAAGCAAGGCTGGCCTTGGCTACAAACTGAGTTGGCGTAATCCAAACAGTGATCATTTTCAAGCGCTTACAGGGTCGCCTGTGAGCGCTTTTTTCTTTGTTTAAGGGGGTAACATGTCACTCAGTGAAGAGCAAAAGACAAGCATTAACAAGATGCGTCCGGATGAGCGTTTTAATTACTGTTTAAATACGATCGCAAAAGAGCGCAAAGTGTGGATCTTAACCGATGAGCATGGCTGCGTGATGCTCAACACCGAAGATGATGATTGCGTGCCTGTGTGGCCCTCTGAAGAGTTTGCGCGTGAGTGGGCGACTGGTGAGTGGTCTAAATGCGAGCCGCAATCCATTTCCACGGCAAAATGGTTCAGCCGTTGGACCGTCGGGCTTGAGCAAGATGAGCTCTCTGTCGTTGTCTTTCCTGACAGCAATGAAGAGGGCGTCGTGCTGTTTCCAGACGAGTTTGAATTTGAGCTGAAAAAACGCGGCTAACCGTGCCCGTTCAACGTGATTAATAACCACCAACCAGCTTAAATAGCTGGTTGTTTTTTGCCTGCTTGGCAGCATCGCGTAAGATGCCTTGTTGCTGATAGCGTTGCAGCAGTCTACGCACCACTGGCGCGGCCTGCTCTCGGCTCATACCGGGGCGCAGCTCAGGTTCGTAGAGCAGTTTTAATAAAATGACGTCGAGAGGCGAGAGCAGATCTTCAGGCGTTTCGTCATTAAAAATCGAAGGGTAGGCGCTTTCTGCGTCATTGGGCAGACCAAGCACTTGGGTGATCTCTTCGACGATGCATGCCAGCAGCTTGCCGTGACTGCGCGCTTGATCCACCGGGATAATGACGACCCCTTTGTCGATAACGCTGCTGTTCGTATAACTAAAGCTCGCTTTGCAGATGGCCCCCTTGATGTGCTCAAGAGCAAAAAGACCTATTTCCTCGGCGATCTCGTCTTGCCACTGACTTTGACGGGTGAATATCCACACCACGTTGGCGTCCTCTCGGCGTGAAACGCGCCGAATGTCATGGCCAGTCATCGCGGATAAGTCGCGCAGATGTGCATTGGTCAGCTCATCATGAAGCACGTGATCAGCTACGCGGTGATCGATCCAAATACGAATCGGTGCCTGCCATTTTGTCAGTGGCTTGTCACCAGGGCGGTATTCGTTTTTTAGTGCAACATCGAGAAAAGCGCGTTCAACAAAGTTTGGGTCAAGCCAGGTCGTCTGGCTAGGGTAGGCGAAGGTGAGGTGAGCAAAGAGCAACAAGGGGCTAAGTAGAATCGCTTTGCCCCGTTTGAATAGATAGATTCGCTGTTCCATTGCTGACATCCCTGATTGAAATGGCGATTTAGCGAAAGCAGAGCGCTTTGTTAAAGTGGCTTTCAACCATGCGCTGAGTGATCGGGTGTTGTGGGTCAGTCAGCACCTTGTGGGTATCACCCGCCTCGACCACTTCTCCCTCGTGCATCACCATCACTTTGTCAGTGATGTGTTTGACGGTGCCAATATGCTGCGACACATAGACAAACGATACGCCCATCTCTTCTTGCAGTTCTAGAAACAGGTTAATGATCTGTGAGCGCATCGCCATATCAAGACCATTGAGCGCTTCGTCGGCGATGATGACAGAAGGCTGCAAAATTAACGCTCGCGCGAGACAGACGCGCTGCTTTTGACCTGTTGCCAACATTTGCGGGTAGAAGTACGCATGCTCGGGCAACAATCCCACTCGAAGTAGGGTCTCTTTCACGCGCTTAATGCGTGCTTCGGGTGGCATGTTGGTGTTTCGCTTCAATGGCCCCTCTAGGATACGGCCAATCTGAATTCTTGGATTGAGCGAGGTGTTCGGATCTTGGAAAATCATGCGAATGAGCTTACAACGCGTCGAGTAATCTTCATGGCGCAGCGCTTCGCCATTCACCCGGATTTCGCCAGAGCTGGGTTCAACCACACCGGCCAACATGCGCGCTAACGTGGACTTACCAGAGCCATTTTGGCCGATAAACCCCACAGTTTGCCCTGCTTCTAAGCTAAAACTCACGGGCTTGACAGCCTGTTGGATTTTCTTTCGAAACAAGCCAGAACGCGTGACAAACTGTTTCGACAGTTGGTCGACTTCAAGTAGCGCACTCATGCTTTTTTTCTCTCCGTATTGAGTGGAAAGTGACAGGCAAATTTGTGGTTTTTAATCCGTCTGGTCATGGGGATCTCAACACACTGACGCTGCGCGTATGGGCAGCGGGGTCCAAGGCGACAGCCAATTGGCAAATGTTGCAACGGTGGAATGGTGCCGGGCAAGGATTGCAGTTTTTCTTTGTGAGGAATCCACTCACTAAAATCGGGCATCGCTTTCAATAGCGCCACGGTGTAGGGGTGTTTTGGCTTTTCAAGCAACTGCTCGGTATCTGCCGACTCCACTGATTGACCACAGTACATCACGGTGATGCGATCGGCCCACTGGGTGATGGTGGTGAGATCATGACCAATCAGCAAGATTGAAGTGTTGTTGATCTGATTCATTCGACTGAGCAAACGCAGGATTTGCGATTGCGTGATCGGATCGAGGTCATTGGTGGGTTCGTCTGCAATTAACAGCTTGGGTTTGGCCGCGATCGCCATCGCGATCATCACCTTTTGGCACTCCCCATCCGTCAGCTCATAAGGGTAGCTGTTCATCAGACGGTTGTGATCTTTAATGCCCACTTTGTGCAGTAGGCCAATGGCTTGCTTCTTACGCCAACTAAAGCGCTCGTACCAGCGGCCTTCAAAGGCGCTGGCTGGAATCGATTCAATCAGCTGTTTGCCCACTTCTTCCGATGGATCCAAACAGGTGGAGGGCTCTTGGAAAATCATCGCCACATCGCGCGCAATAACGCGGCGACGCTCTTTCGGCGTGAGTTGCAATAGGTCTATATTGCCTAAGCGCATGCGGTCGGCGGTGATTTTCCAGTTCTCTTTGCACACACCAACGATGGCTTTCGCCACCAGACTTTTACCTGAGCCAGATTCGCCCACAAGCCCGCGAATCTCGCCTTCGTTGAGAGTCAGGCTCATTCGATCGACCGCTTTCATCAGCCCTTGTGGCGTTTCAATCTCGATCGTGAGATGACGGATATCTAACAGCGGCATTATTCAATCCCCGCATTTAATGCTTGGCGAACCCCTTCGCCAACGAGGTTGATCACGATGACTGTGAACATAATGGCAAGGCCCGGCAACGTCACTGTCCAAGGCGCTAAATAGATGAGCTCGACGGAGTCACCGAGTAGCGCGCCCCATTCGGTACTTGGCGTTTGAGCGCCAAGGCCCAGAAAGCCCAGTGCGGTGATGTCCAAGATGGCCAATGACAACGCGTAGGTCATTTCGGCTGCGATCACCACTAAGATATTGGGCAGAATGGAGTTCCACAGCAGGTAGAAATCATTGGCACCATCGAGTCTTGCGGCCATGATGTAGTCTTTTTCCACTTCTGCGTGCACCGCGATATACAAAGAGCGCACGAAACGCGGAATAAGCGCTAGACCGATCGCCAGTAAGATATTGAATTCGCCAAAGCCCAGAAAGGCGACGAAAATGATCGCCAACAGCAGGGAAGGGATCGACATCACAGTATCAAGCAAGTGGTTGAGCGTACTGGAGAGCAGGCCTTTGGTCATTCCGGCCAAAATACCGATTGAGCAACCTATGAGGGCCGCGATGAGTGTGATGATGATGGCGGCGCCGAACGTCAGCTGTGAACCTTCGATTAAGCGCGAGAGAATGTCTCGGCCTAAATCGTCGGTGCCAAGGAAGTATTCGACGGTGCCGGTCGGATCCCAAGAAGGGGGAATCAGCAATTCACCGGTTTGTGCTTGCGGGTCATGGGGTGTGATCCACGGAGAGAGTAGCGTGATGACGATTAGCAGAATCAAACACCACAAACCAAACATCGCCAAGCTATTGGCTTTGTAGCTGCGCCAAAAACGCTCAAACTGAGTGGGTATCAACTCTTCTTGATAGATGTTATCGCTTAGCATACCACTCCTTCCTTACCAGCGGATTAACCATAGCACCCAACAGATCCGAGACAATATTGGCGGTGAGTACCAGTGTTGCCACTACGATGACACCCGCTTGAATAGAGACGTAGTCACGGTTTGATAAAGCATCCAGTAGCCAGCGACCAATCCCCGGCCAGTTAAAAATAGACTCGGTAATGATGGCCAAGGTCAACATGCTTGATAACTGAATACCGATTTTGGGGATGATGGGTGGGATGGCATTACGCAGCACGTGTTGAGTTACGATCTCGTGATTTGAGAGGCCTTTAATCCGCGCTGCGCGAATGTAGTTTTGCCCCATCACTTCCGCAACCGAGGCGCGCATCAAGCCAATAACTTGTGTGGTCGGAGCGAGTGCCAGCACCAAGCAGGGCAAGATCAGGTGTTCGATAACACTTTGCAGCGCGTGCGCTCGGTACGCACCTTTGGCAAAAAACGCGTCAACTAAGGCAAAGCCGGTCACGTGTTCAATTTGATACAGAAGATCGTAGCGGCCGCCAACGGGAAATAACTCAAAGTGCAGTGAGAACGCCATGATCATTAATAGTGCAATCCAGAATATCGGCGCAGAATAGCCCGACATCGAGGTAAAGGAGATCGCCGTATCAATCCACTTACCTTGGCGCATGCCCGCTAACGTGCCAATCGGAATACCAATCATCAGGGAGATGACAAACGCGATAAAGCACAGCTCAATGGTGGCAGGGAAGACCACTCCCAGCTCGTCAATAATCGCCACGCCTTGCTTATTAACGCCAAAGTTTAAGTGCATCAACTCTCCGACGTAAGTCGTCCATCCTGACCAGTAGCTCATTTGGCTCCAGGCGGAGTCGGGCTCTAAACGAAGTAAGCTAAAGCCCACCATGGTCAAGATAAGCAAGGTGATGATGAAGAGGTTCAGTCTTCTTAGGGTATACAGCAGCATCAGTTCACCCTCTCCACTTTATCAAAAGGTTGTGCATTGAATGGGCTCATGCGAAAACCACGAATCGAGCGATCATGCGCTTGCAACTGTACGCCGTGATTGAGTGGGATCACGGGAAATTCTTCGTTCAAAATATTCTGCGCTTGCCTATAGAGGTTGAGGCGATAGCGAGGACGATCCACTTCCAGCGCCAAATCGAGCAAAAAGTCGAAATCTGGGTTACACCAACTGGAGACATTCAGTCCAACGCGATCGGAATCACACGACAAGAGTGGACGCAGAATGTTGTCCGGATCACCCGTACTGGCGATCCAACCGGTGAGGTAGAGATCGATGTTGCTCGTGAGGTTGGTTCGCTCGAAGCGCTCATCAGTAATGAGGTTTAAGGTGATGCCAATGTCTGCCAAGTTCGCTTGAATCAACTCCGCGGTTTTGCGCGGGCTTGGGTTGAATGCGCGAGGCTCAAGAGGTACCGACATACTGAGCTCCAAACCTTCGCTGAATCCAGATTCTCGCAGCAGTGCCAAAGCATAGTTGCGATCGTAACGAATTTGGTTGGCGTCTTTTTGGTACGCCCAAGAGCTAGGCGGCAGAACCGAATAGGCTTGGCTACCCGTACCATAGTAGACAGAATCTAAAATGTTTTGTCGGTTAATGGCAAAGTTGAGTGCCTTGCGCACGCGCGCATCTTTGAGCGCAGGGTGGGCGGTATTGACAGCAATAAAGGAGATGTTCATTGCGGGCTTGGAAATCAGCTCAATGTTATCTTGCTCGCGAATGATGGGCAGTTGACTCGACAGAGGCGAGCTCAGTACATCACATTCGTTACGCAGCAGTTTAGCCAGTGTGCCAGTACCGCGATGGGAGATGTCAAACACAACTTGCTCCATCAAGGCGGGCTGTTTCCAGTAACGTGTATGGCGTTTAAGGCGAATCAGGTCGTTGACTTGGTACTCTGCCAAATAAAAGGGTCCGGTGCCGACGGGGTGGGAATCTAAGCGCGCTTTTTCATCTTTTATCTCCAGTTCACTCGCGTACTCTTTGGAGAGAATCACCGGGTAGCTGGTGGCGATGTTGGATAAAAACGTGTTATCCGGACGAGAGAGAATAAAGCGGACTTGGTCATCTGAGGTAGCCACGACATCTTCAATTAAATTGGGGAAGTCGATGCTGTTAAACCAAGGGTAAATACCGCCCCCGACGTGATGAAACGGATGTTGTGGGTCAATGATACGCTTAAAACTAAACACCACGTCTTGTGCATTCATTGCTCGAGAGGGCGTAAACCACGGTGTGATTTGAAATTGGATGTTGGGACGAAGCGTAAACGTGTACTCCGTGCCGCTTGCATCGACCTGCCATGCGGTGGCGAGACTGGGTATGGGTTCGTATGTATCTGGATCGAGGACCAGTAAGGTATCGAAAATCTGAGGGCTGAGCGCTTCAGACGTGATGCCGCTGTCGACCAGTTGCGGGTTAAAGGTCCCGGGGCCACCTTGGCCACAATAGACGAAGCCACTTTGGCGGATTTTGCTGTGGTCGATGTCGTCTCCGCAGCCGCTAAGCAAACCGAGGCCAACGAGACCGAATGTTAACTGTAGTAATGCTTTCATAGAAAGAGCGATTGCCTGAGATAAAGCACAAAGCGATTGGACATTATGCCTCAATATCTGAGTGATTTACCATAAAAGATAAGGGTAATTTATCATTAAACCTCTTGATAACCCAAGTGTTGGGTTATCAAGAGCCGATTTACTCATCGTCTGCGGAAGACTCAAGGTTTGGCGTATTTAATTGATACTTTCTCACCATTCCCCTGAGCTGATGATAGCTAAGACCGAGCAATTGTGCGGCTTTTCGCTGGTTGTATTTGCTTTCTGCCAGCACTTGGTTAAGCAGAGCGATGTCTTGCTCTTCCTGCCAGCGTTTGTAATCCATCGGAAAAGTAAACACAGGCGCACCTTCAGCATTGGACGCCTTCTCTATAGTGTCATGAGAAGCGGATTCGAGAGGCTCACTCCACTGCGGCTTAAAAGGGTTAAAGGTCAACTCATCAATCGGCGTTTCTTGCTCGCCATGAAGGTACACGGCACGTTCGACGACATTTTTCAGCTCGCGCACGTTGCCAGGCCAGTCGTAATCGAGCAACGCTGCCTCCGAATGTTCGGTGAAGCCGGCAAAATAGCTAAGCCCTAATTCACGGCACATCTTGATGGCGTAGTATTGGGCAAGCAATAGGATGTCTTGTTGACGCGCTCGTAACGGTGGGAGGTAAATGACATCGAAGGCGAGCCTGTCGAGCAAGTCAGCGCGAAAATGCCCGTCTTTCGCCATGGTGGGTAAATCGGCGTTGGTGGCGCAGATGAGCCTGACATTGGCCGTCAGTGGTTTTTGCCCTCCGACTCGCTCATAGTGACCATACTCGATGACGCGCAGCAGCTTTTCTTGCACCATTTGCGGGGCAGTGGCCAGCTCGTCTAGAAACAGCGTGCCATTTTCCGCACGCTCAAATCGGCCTTGATGACGCCCTTTGGAGCCGGTAAAGGCTCCTTGCTCATGCCCAAATAGCTCGGAATCTATCAAGCCTTCGCTAAGCGCCGCGCAGTTAAGTGAAATTAAAGGTTGGTCCCAACGCTTGGACAGGTAGTGAAGGCGCTGTGCGATCAGCTCTTTGCCCGTTCCTCGCTCGCCGATAATTAACACCGGACGCTCTATCGCAGCCAATTTGGAGACTTTATCGAGCACCGCAAGAAACGCGGGTGACTCGCCAATCAGATTTTGTTGCATAGTCGCGGCTCACTCAATATCGCCCCTATGGGCGGTTGGTAAAATTTACCTTATGTTGGTTATTTTCATCACATGCGTGTCTTTCAATCAAGAGCTAAAATCTAAGTGATTGTTTTAAATGCGCTTATTTATTGGCACGACACTTGTATTGTTCACACTCGTAGCGACAACCATTAAGGAGCCTCATCATGGGTATTTTTTCAAGATTCGCCGACATCGTTAACTCCAACATCAGTGCTCTGCTTGATAAAGCCGAGGATCCCGAGAAGATGATCCGCCTCATTATCCAAGAGATGGAGGATACACTTGTCGAAGTGCGCACTAACTCCGCCAAAGCGATAGCGGACAAAAAAGAGCTGGCGCGCAAAGTGGAAGCCATTGATGAGCAAGTGCATGATTGGCAGCAGAAGGCCTCTTTAGCATTGACTAAGCAGCGCGAGGATCTCGCCCGTGCTGCCTTGATTGAGAAACAGAAATTACAAGATGTACTCAAAGGTCTTCACACAGAGCAAACCTTAGTGGAAGAAACCATCGAGAAGCTGACCGGTGAAATCAGTAAGCTAGAGAGTAAAATTACCGAGACCCGTGCCAAGCAACAGGCGTTGGCGATTCGCAGCCAAGCGGCCTCCAATCGTCGTGATGTTCAGAAACATCTGCACACGGCCCGAACCAACGAAGCGATGGCGAAGTTTGAGCAATATTCACGTAAGATTGATGAACTGGAAGCGGAAGCAGATGTGTTTGCGCAATCTGGCCAGAGTAAATCACTTGACCAAGAATTTGCTGAGTTGCAAGCTCAAGATGAAATTGAGAAAGAGCTCGCGCAACTAAAGCAGCAGATGGAAGAGAAAAAATCCTCTTAATCCCTCTGTGAAAAATCATTTCGCCGCAGAACATTCGCCCCACAACAATAGGGAGAAGCGATCAGCTTCTCCGCCTAAAAGGAGTCATGTATGTCATCGTTTATGGTTACAGGGCCATTAATTGTCTTTTTGATTTTTGTCGCCCCCTTGTGGCTTTTCTTGCACTATCGCAGCAAAAAAAGAACCAGCAGTGGCTTATCCCAAGAGGATTACCAGCGCCTGCAAAGCTTATCCAACAAAGCCGATGCGATGCAGCAACGAGTAGAAACCTTAGAGCGGATCCTTGACGAGCAGTCCCCAAACTGGAGACGTCGCTATGAGTAAACGTGAACTGTATCGAGATCCTGCCAACGGTAAGTTGTCGGGCGTGTGCGCTGGGCTGGCCAACTACTTCTCACTAGAAGTGTGGCTAGTACGTATTTTGGTCATCTCTGCAGCGCTGTTGGGCGGCTCGTTTCTGGTGCTGCTAGCCTATGTTGCTCTCAGCTTTATGTTGGAAAAAATGCCCGCCAGTTATCAAGCGGAAATGGAGAGCGAGCAAGGACATAAACTCAAGAGTAAGCCTTGGGAAAAGGGTCAAGCGCCAAGCGCATTACTCGATAATATTGAGCAAGAGTTTGATCAGCTCGAAGGCAAAATCAGAGATATGGAAGCCTACGTCACCTCAGATACGTTTAGTGTCGAGCGGGAGTTTCGCTCGCTCTAACGGGGCGGCGGCAAACAGTTATGGCGCGCCCACTTCATGCCTTTATCATCAAAGCGTGAAAGTTCATCACTGAGACTGATGTCTAAAACTCGGCCAAATCCCTAATTTTCATAATAATTTATTATCCCTGTTATGGAAGCGTGCATCGCTATCATCTACCTTTATTAATAGTTGGATTGAATAGATGAATAGCGAACAATGGAACTGTGACTATGCGAACTTCCTTAACGCTCTTGGTGGGCGCCGCGCTGATTAGTGGCTGCGGAAAAGAGCCTGCCCCTGTCCCTGAGCCAGACTCTCGTCCGGCGAAATTATTTACCGTCTCGGTTGGCAACACGCAATTTGAACGTCAATTCCCGGCAGTCTCTGAAGCCGGAGATCGCGCCGTTCTTGCATTTCGCGTGCCTGGGCAGCTGCAAACCATTGATGTGCGCGAGGGGCAAAATGTCACGCGTGGTCAAGTGTTAGCCACCCTCAACCCCGATGAATATGCCTTACTTGCCGAGCAAGCCAACGCGCAGTTCACACTGGCTGACGTGCAATATCGCCGTTATAAAAAACTGCGTGAAGATAAAGTCGTTTCCGAGCAAGATTTTGACCAAGCGCAAGCCAACCACAATTCGGCAAAAGCACAGCTTGATCAAGCCAACGCGAATCTGGGCTACACACGCTTACTTGCGCCTTATGATGGCACCATCTCGTTGATTCCCGCTGAAAACTTTGAATATGTCGCTGCTAAGCAAGCAGTGATGAATATTCAAACCAATCAATTAATGAAAGTGGTGTTCCAACTGCCAGACTATCTGCTCAATCATTTTGCGCGAGGGGCACAATCCCAAGCCGTCATGACCTTTGACGCCTTTCCTGAGTACCAATATTCGCTGAGCTTTCAAGAGTTAGATACGGAAGCGGACCCCAAAACCGGATCGTACAAAGTGACCATGATCATGGAGCGCCCAACGGATGTAGGGATTTTGCCTGGCATGGCTGGCATTGTCAGTGTCACCGCTGGCAGCGGTGAAGCGACAACCATCCCGAAATCAGCGCTGCTTGAACAAGACGGTGTCACTTATGTATGGCGAGTCGATGACCAAGGTTTAGTGGAAAAAGCACCAGTGACATTGGATGAGCGCCGTTATGTGGTGTCGGGGCTCAGTGATGGCGACCAAATTGTCACCTCTGGGGTCAACAGCATGACTGCAGGTATCAAAGTGCGTGAGTGGATTAAAGAGCGGGGGTTGTGATGAACAGAATATGGACCACATCGGTCGCCTTGCTGTGCACCAGCGTATTGTTTGGCTGTGAAAGAGAAGCGGACTACTTAGATTTTGGCTTGCCTAAAGTTAAAGTGGCGAGCGTCGGCAGCGAGTTCAGCGGTGATAGCCTCTTTTTTCCTGCGGTGGCCAATGCCGCTGACCGAGCTCATCTTAGTTTTCGTGTCGCTGGCGAAATTAGCCAATTGAATGTCAAAGAAGGGGATAAAGTCGCAAAAGGTGACGTCATCGCCGTGCTTGACCCAACCGACTACCAGTTGGATGTCGACAACGCCAGTGCCAAATACACCGTGGTTGACAGTCAATATCGCCGCTCAAAACCTTTGGTGGATAAAGGGCTGTTAGCGAAGTCTCAGTTTGATGAAATTGCCGCCAACCGCCAAATTGCGCTCGCAGAACTGCAACTGGCTAAGTTGCGGCTCTCGTTTACCCAATTATTGGCACCCGTCGATGGGGTGATTTCACGTGTGGCGGTGGATCAGTTCGAAAATATTCAAGTGGGTCAGCAAGTGGTGAACATTCACAGCTTAGACAACGTCGAAGTGGTGATTCAATTGCCAGACAGACTCTACGCCCGCCAACCAGAGCAAGCCAAGTTGGAAAAAATCGATGCGGTGGTTCGTGTGCCTAGTGGCAACGAATATTCAGCGACCATCAAGGCGTTCACCACTGAGCCCGATCCCTCAACGGGCACTTTCACCGTGACCTTATCAATGCCCATGCCAGAAGAGGAGTACATTTTGGACGGCATGGCGGTCGAAGTGACCTCACGTGGGGAAAACGCAGGCTTGAATCTATCGGCAGGGGTACAAGTACCCATTGAAGCGATATTCAATGCCGATGGCGATGCACTCGCGCGCAGCGAGACCTTCATCTGGCGTCTAGACGATGACGGTACGGTTAGCAAGCAAGCCGTGGTGACCGGCAAGGCGACCAAAACATCGGTGCAGATTCTTGAGGGCCTGGAAGCGGGTCAACAAGTCGTAATCGCAGGGCTCGGGAAATTGACACAGGGAATGCAAGTTGAAGTCATCGCCAAGGAGGCGCAGCATGACGAACTCTAATCAAACGCCACGCGCAGACGACGACATTACAGGCATCGCCGCGTACTTTATTCGCAATCGAGTCATCAGTTGGATGATTTCACTGATCTTTTTGATTGGTGGAGCGGCGGCGTTCTTTGGTTTGGGCCGTTTGGAAGACCCTGCCTTTACCATCAAAGATGCTATGGTCGTCACTTCCTATCCCGGTGCCACACCGCAGCAAGTGGAAGAAGAGGTGACTTACCCACTAGAAAAGGCGATTCAGCAACTGACCTATGTCGATGAAGTGAACTCCATTTCCAGTCGAGGTTTATCGCAAATCACCGTCACCATGAAAAACAACTACGGGCCGGATGATCTGCCGCAAATTTGGGACGAGTTGCGCCGCAAAGTCAACGACCTCAAAGGCTCGCTGCCACCTGGGGTAAATGATCCACAAGTGATTGATGACTTTGGTGATGTGTATGGCATTTTGCTCGCCGTCACCGGAGATGGTTACAGTTACAAAGAGCTGCTTGATTACGTCGACTATCTGCGTCGAGAGCTGGAACTGATAGACGGTGTCAGCAAAGTCTCGGTGAGTGGTCAGCAACAAGAGCAAGTGTTTATCGAAATTTCCATGAAGCGCCTCAGTAGCCTCGGGTTATCACCGAGCACGGTGTTTAACTTGCTTTCGACACAAAATGTGGTCTCGGATGCCGGCGCGGTGCGCATTGGCAGCGAATACATTCGCATTCAGCCGACGGGTGAGTTTCAAAATGTCGACCAGTTGGGCGACTTGATTTTGACAGAATCGGGCGCACAAGGACTTATCTATCTGCGGGACGTCGCCGAGATTACGCGCGGATACATCGAAGTCCCAAGCAACATTATTACCTTTAACGGCCATTTGGCGCTCAACCTCGGCGTCTCTTTTGCGCAAGGGGTGAATGTGGTCGAAGTAGGGCAGCGTTTTGATCGCCGTTTGGCTGAGTTGAAATATCAGCAGCCGGTAGGCGTCGAGATTGCAGAAATCTACAGCCAGCCGAAGGAAGTCGACAAGTCAGTGAGTGGCTTTGTGGTCAGCTTGGGCCAAGCGGTCGCGATTGTGATTGTGGTGCTACTGTTTTTCATGGGCTTACGCTCCGGGCTCTTGATTGGTCTTATATTACTGCTGACCGTGTTGGGTACTTTTATTTTTATGAAGTACTTTGCGATCGATTTGCAGCGCATCTCGCTTGGTGCCCTGGTTATCGCACTTGGTATGCTGGTGGACAACGCGATTGTGGTGGTGGAAGGGATACTGATTGGCACGCAAAAAGGGCGCACCCGACTGCAAGCCGCGACGGATATCGTCACGCAAACCAAGTGGCCTCTGCTCGGTGCGACGGTGATTGCGGTTACTGCGTTTGCGCCTATTGGGCTGTCTGAAGACTCGACCGGTGAGTATTGCGGTACCTTGTTTACCGTGTTGCTTATCTCGTTAATGCTCAGTTGGTTTACCGCGATTTCGATTACGCCGTTTTTTGCTGATATCTTCTTTAAAGGGCAAAAAAACGCCGCGGGCAGTGAGGATGCCGATCCCTACAATGGGATTATCTTTGTCGTCTATCGACGCTTTTTGCAGTTGTGTATGCGCCAAGCTTGGTTCACCGTCATCGTCTTGGTGGTGGGGTTGGCCGCCAGTGTGTATGGCTTTGGCTTTGTTAAGCAGGCGTTTTTCCCCTCATCGACCACGCCCATGTTTCAGGCGGATATTTGGTTGCCAGAAGGGACGGACATTCGCGCGACCAACACTAAGCTCAAAGCGTTAGAGAGTTGGATCACTCAACAAGATGGCGTCGAGCATGTCACCACGACCGCCGGAAAAGGCTTGCAGCGCTTTATGCTCACGTATGCTCCGGAGAAAAGCTACGCAGCTTATGGGGAGATCACCACGCGAGTCACCAGCTATGAATCTTTGGATGCCTTGATGGTGAAATTTCGTGCCCACGTTGAGCAGCAGTTTCCGGAAGTCAATTACAAGCTGAAGAAGATTGAGCTCGGCCCGGGCGGTGGCGCAAAAATTGAGGCGCGCCTGATTGGCTCCGACCCAACGGTGCTGCGTTCGCTCGCCGCAGAGGTGCAGGGCATCATGCGTGACGATCCTGGCGCGACCAACATCCGTCATGACTGGCGTGAGCGCACTAAGGTTTTAGAGCCCAAGTTCAACGAAAGCCAAGCGAGACGTTACGGCATCACAAAATCCGATGTTGACGATTTTCTTTCGATGTCGTTCTCTGGGCTCTCCATCGGTGTGTACCGAGATGGGACGACCTTGATGCCAATTGTCGCAAGACTGCCTGAGGAAGAGCGGGTGGATATTCGCAACATCGAAGGGATGAAGATATGGAGCCCTGCACTGAGCGAATTTATTCCCCTGCAGCAAGTCACGCTAGGTTATGACATGCGCTGGGAAGATCCGATTATTGTGCGTAAAAACCGCAAACGTATGTTGACTGTCATGGCTGACCCAGACTTGCTCGGCGAAGAAACAGCGGCCACTCTGCAAAGTCGCTTACAAACCAAGATAGAAGCGCTCGAGTTCCCGCCGGGGTATTCGCTCGAATGGGGCGGGGAGTATGAGTCTTCCGCCGATGCGCAAGCATCGCTATTTACTACGATGCCGATGGGCTATTTGTTCATGTTCTTGATCACCGTGTTCTTGTTCAACTCCATCAAAGAGCCGATCATCGTCTGGTGCACCGTGCCATTGGCCCTGATTGGTGTCACCAGTGGACTATTGCTGCTGGATACACCGTTTGGTTTCATGGCGCTACTCGGCTTTTTGAGTCTGTCTGGCATGGTATTGAAAAACGGCATTGTGCTGCTGGATCAGATCGAGATAGAGATGAAACTGGGTAAAGATCCCTACGTCGCGGTGGTGGATGCGGCGCTGAGTCGTGTACGTCCGGTGTGTATGGCGGCGATTACTACCATTTTAGGTATGATACCGCTGCTACCGGACATCTTCTTTAAACCGATGGCCGTGACCATTATGTTTGGTCTTGGGTTTGCCACCGTGCTGACGTTGATTGTGGTACCCGTGTTGTATCGCCTATTCCACTCAGTATGTGTGCCGAATGGTCGAGAGCCAAGTGACCCTTCAGCACAGGGTATGCAAGAGGCGACTCAGTAACTCGCAGTTAGAACAACCAAGAAAAGGAGAGCGCATGCAACGGTGCCGTTGGGTGGATGAATCAAAGCCAGATTACGTGGCTTATCATGACAATGAATGGGGCGTGCCTGTCCATGATGATAAGGTGTTGTTTGAATTTTTAATTCTCGAGTCCGCGCAGGCAGGGTTGAGTTGGTACACCATCTTAAAGCGTCGCGAGGGTTATCGCCGTGCGTTTGCAGGCTTTGACCCGCAGAAGGTCGCACAGTTTGATGCCAAAAAGGTTGAGCAACTGATGCAAGACGCCAGCATTATCCGCCACCGGCCGAAAATTGAAGCAGCAATTAACAACGCTCAGCGCTTTCTTGAGGTGCAAAAGGAGTTTGGCTCATTCAGTGCATTTATTTGGGGATACGTCCAAGGGGTGCCCGTCGATAATCGCAGTGAAGAGCGTCTCCCTGTGGCCACCACGCCATTGTCTGATCAACTGTCTAAAGAGATGAAAAAGCGTGGATTTAAGTTCTTGGGAAGTACGACGCTTTATGCGTATCTGCAAGCGGTTGGGGTAGTCTTCGATCATGATTTGGACTGTTTCTGCCGGGAGAAAACCACGATTCAACACGCATAAGCCAAGTGAACTCAGTAACGTACAAAAGTGAACGGAGTAACGTAAATAAGCAAAGGGGCTATCAAGCCCCTTTATCGTATCGGTATACTTTTAACGTTTCGCTTGTTGCTCCGCACGATGAAACTTTGGTATGCAATTCGAGCTAGCAACAATCACTCAAAACGATCACTCAAGGGATCAGAAGTTTGCCGTCAGTCCCACGTACCAAGAGCGAGGGTCGACGCTATAACCGCGCTGCGTCACGTCTAAATCATCATATTGTTCGTCGGTGAGGTTACGCACGCCAGCTCGGAGGCGCCACTCTTGCTGGAAGTGATAATTCATACCTAAATCGACGGTGGTCACCGCTGGGCGTGTGATGTCATCGCTCACGCTCAGAGTGGTATCGCCAATGTAATTCACACGAGCAAAGGTATCCAACCAGTCGGTCGCGTACCAAGTAAGTCGAGCGTTGGCTTTGTGCTTAGGTCGGTTCTCCAAGGTTTCACCGGTCTCTTTGTTTTCAGTATCGAGATAGGTGTAGGCGGCGTTCAGTTCCAAGCTTTCAGTGAGATTAATGTGGCCAGACAACTCAATCCCCTGAGTCATCGCTTTATTGATGTTCCAGTAGGTGTAAATCGGTTGGCCATCGGGGCCCGTGCCGACTTCACTGCCATCGGACAGATCTCGATCAATCAGGTTCTTAATATCATTTCTAAATACACTCGCTTCGACGCCCCAATCTTGCTCATTATAAATCGCGGAAACCTCATAGCTGACGCTGGTTTCTGGCTTCAAGTTCGGGTTACCACTGATTTGGCAACTGCCCTTACAGCTATTGATGATGTTTTCCGATGAAGTTTGCAATAGCGAAGGCGCGTTAAACGCTGAGCCCACACCCCCTTTAAGGGTCAATTTGTCGGTGACGGTATTGACTAAGTAAGCACGTGGGCTCCAGTGACTGCCATAGCTTTCATGAAAGTCCAAGCGAGTGCCGTATGTGAGGGTGTATGCGTCACCAAGCGCCCATTGGTCTTGCACGAAGAGCGCTTGTTCGTGCGCGTCTGCTTTACCGGTGACCGTCAAACTTTCAGGATTATCGAGTTCGGCGTAGCTCCATTCGCCGCCCATGGTTAGGGTGTGGTTGGCGATAAAGGTCGTAGCGTGACCGTAAAGCTGTTGATTGGTCTCAATGACATCGTTGACCGCCGTATCCGTATCGGCCGCGTCTTCACTGGTGACGGAATCACGGTTGTACCTAAGCTGAGCATCACCCCAGCTGAAGGCGCCATTGTAGGTGAGTGCTTGCATGTCGCGCTTGATGGTCGCGTCTGATTCGGTTAATCCCGAGGTAGATTCAATCACGCCTTGACGATCGTCATCATTGAATGCGAAATCGAAAGCGAGGTCATGATTGGGGTTGATGTACCATTGAAGGTTACCGCTCATGGCCAAGGTTTCACGCTCTTCTAGTGTTGTTGCATTTGCACGATCATACTCGCCACTGCGGCCGGAAGCGGTGCCATCGAAAGCGTGGTAAGCGTCACGGCCGCTTTTATTGATGGACAACGCGAGATAAAGTTCGTCGTCAATCAAAGCCCCCGAGGTGTTAAAGCCAACACTGTATTCGCTGCCCTTGTCATCATCTCGGTAGGCATAATCGGTGTTGATTTGAGATTGCCAGTCGTTAGTTGGTTGCTTAGTGATGACATTGATGACGCCGCCAAGGGCCTCTGAGCCATACAGTGCAGACATAGGTCCACGTATCACTTCAATTCTTTCAATGCTCTCTTTAGGAATGGTCGCTAAATCGAAGTCGTTACCTCGGAAAATAGCGTTAGAAGAGCTGAGTTTTCTGCCGTTAAGCAGGATCATGGTGAACTTGGTGTCCATACCACGAATTGAGATCTTTTTACGGCCTGCGCGCCCACCGTCCATTTGGCTCTCGACGCCAGCGACGTACTGAACCAAATCATTCAATGCGAGAGAAGGTTCGGCGATGATTTGCTCTTGGGTGATCACCGAGACTGAAGCGGGCGCTTTCGCCAGCGTGGTTTCGGTGCGCGTGGCAGTGATCACCATTTGTTCATCAAATTTTTCCGTTTCTTCGCCACTGGCCGCAAAAGTAGGGAGAGAAGACGCGACAAGCAGAGCGATGGGGGTTAACGTGAAACGATTCATGGAATGCACTTTATCCTTAATGTAATTACCAATGCGAATGGTTCGCATTACATATGCATGAGTGATAAAGTGCAATCAAAGTTTCATACGATTTTTACATGCTCGTTATTCAACTAATGAATAACCTGTGCGTTTTTTATTCTATTTCGCTTGCTCGTCATGCCGCCTAGCGACGTTTTTTTGCTCGTGATGATAGTGCTCACGAAATAGGTCACGTACCCAGACACACATGGGATCCAAGTGGTAGCGCTTGTGCCAATACAAGTAGATGTTTTGGTATGAGGACTTGATGGCATCGGGCACTTCTCGAGTCACTAAGCGCTTACCGGCCGCGACCTCCTCGGCGAACGGGGTCGGAAGATGAAAGATCAGATCCGTTTCCTGAGCGACATTGGCGGCAGCGTTAAAGTTGGTCAACATCACTGGTGTAGAGAGTTTTTCGTTTTTGGCCAGTAAGCCCAGCTCTCTAAATCGGGGCTCGATGGAGAGTGTTTTACCACCCTGGATGGATATTTGACCGAAATGGGCGTGGCGAAGGTCATCCACTGTGATAGGGCGCTTCGCCAATTCATGATCTTCGCTCATCAGCAGTCGGAAATCACGGGAACGGATGAACATGCGATACAGGTTTTGCTCGCTGTTGCTCGGTTCGATGGTTGAAAGAACAAAATGGACGTTACCTTCATTGAGCGCATCAAAATGACGTTTTGGCACCGTATCCAAATCGACAATCAGATTCGGCGCTAAGCGGCGAATACGACGTAGAATCGGTGGCAGTAACCAGTTGATTTGCGGAACCAATCCGAAAAACCGCACCGTTTGTTCCGACTCGTGTGGGATAAATTGTCCGCCATTGACAAAGCGTTCTAGTCGCTGGAGTAACCCGTCAAGCTCTTGCTGCAACTGAGTCGCTTTGGAGGTAAGTTCGTAGCCTTGGGACGTGCGAACCAGTAACTCATCGTTAAACAGTACGCGCAATTTGTTCAATGCGCGGCTGACGCTGGGTTGGCTCATATGGAGGGTCAGTGCGGTATTGGAGACGTGTTTTTCCTCCAGCAGGTGTTTCAAAATCACCAGCAAGTTTAAGTCAACCTTATCTAAATTCATTTTCTGCATAACCAGTATGGAAACTATCCTATTGACGGATTGATATTAGCTGATATTCTCAATCATAATCAAGAATCATTCTTGTTACCATTTGCGATATAGCCTTTTAGCTGCCAACTATTGGTGAGAAGAATGATTCAATATTTGAAGATGGAACAACACCTTAAACGTGGTGATGTCGTGAATCCTCAGTGATACATCCTGTCATTGAGTGTGGTTAGGTAAAGGTGGAACCTCCGTATGGCAAGGCTTAAGGCTTTTTCTTTAAACATGGTATTTTCTTGGAACATCGTATTGGGTTGTGCAGTTGCGCTGGCAAGTACATGGACAAGTGCGAAAACAATCGAACACAATTTGGGTAGCATTGAGATTGAAGGTCAGCCCAAACGCGTGGTAGTGCTTAGTTACGGCGCGTTGGATTTGCTCGATGAGTTGAATGTTGAAGTGGTGGGTGTGGTGAAGCAACTGATCCCAGAGCACCTTAGTCAATATCAAGCGGAGCAATATGCGTCGCTGGGCAGTTTGAAAGAACCCAATTTTGAAGCCATTTACATGGCGAAACCGGATTTGATCATTGCTGAAGGGCGCCAAGCGGAAATGTACTCTGCTTTGTCTGACATCGCGCCGACCTATATGTACCAAATTGACAGTGCGGATTACTGGACAACGACGCAGCATCACTGGCGTGTGATGGGGGATGTGTTTGGTCAATCCGAGCGTGTTGAGCAGATGATCGCAGACGTGCAAGCGCAGTTTGATGCCGTCGCGAAGAAAGCGCAGTCTGGTGAGTTCAGCGCGTTGACCGTGATGAACAATGGCAATCGCATTTCTATGTTTGGTCATCAAAGTCGTTTCTCGATTGTGTATGACGAGTTTGGTTTCCATACCAACGAAAGCAAAAATGTTGAGACCGTCGCTGCGACACACGGCAACTTGATCTCCTTTGAATACATCGCTGACGCCAAACCGGATGTGATGTTTATCCTTGATAGACAGCAGGCGATTGGCGCGGGCAATAATGTCTCTAAACAGCTGTTTGATAATGCTTTGGTCAACAACACACCCGCCGCCCAGCATGACCGCATTGTGTTTTTGGACCCTGCTGCGTGGTACTTGACCGCAGGGGGATACCACTCAACGCAAACCATGGTGGCCGACGTCGAAAAAGTGTTCCACTGAGCCTCTGACGTTTAAATTTTATCCTTGAGACAGCGACGGATGGTGTCGGCCATCCGTCTACTTTATGTAATGAATAACAAAATTCTCTTCGCAATACTTGGTTTGTGCACACTGAGTATTGCTTCTTTATTTGTGGGTGTGGCGACGATCAATTTGTCGTCTCTGATGGTTGGTGACAGTCACACGCTCGACATCATTGTGACCAGTCGGCTGCCAAGGCTGTTGGCGATAGGGCTTGCGGGCGCAGGGCTTAGTGTGGCGGGCTTGATCATGCAGCAGATTGTTCAAAACCGCTTTGCTGCCCCGTCGACCACGGGGACGGTTGACTGCGCTATGCTCGGCTACATTATCGGACTAGTGCTGTTCTCCGAGGCGCAAAGCTGGCTGCATCTCACCATCATTATGAGTTTTGCTCTGCTTGGAACGCTGATCTTTGTCCGTTTTATTCAAAAGCTGAAATTTAAGAACGCTATGCTGGTGCCATTGATTGGGATCATGTACGGCAATGTCGTCTCCTCTATGACCACCTTTATTGCTTACAAATACGATTTGGTGCAAACCCTAGGCTCATGGACAGTGGCCAATTTCGCGTCCGTTCTCAAAGGCAATTATGAAGTGCTTTATCTTGCTGTCCCGACGTCGATCTTGGCCTACCTCTACGCGAGTCGGTTTAGCGCGGCGAGCATTGGGGAGAGCTTTGCGAGAAATATCGGTCTCAACTATCAACGAATCGTCACTGTGGGCGTACTGCTGGTGGCGGTGTTGTCCTCTTCTGTGGTGATGATCGTCGGCGTGATTCCCTTTCTAGGTTTGATTGTGCCTAATGTGGTGTCACTGTTTATGGGCGATAACATGCGCCGCAATCTCCCCTGGACAGCGTATTGGGGGGTGTTGCTTGTGCTGATCTGTGATGTGCTAGGACGAGTGATCATTTTCCCTTATGAGGTACCGATTTCGATGATCATCAGCATCCTAGGCGGGGCCATTTTCGTGACACTGATTCTAAGGGATAAGAGCAATGCGTAATGGCGTAAAAATGGCGTTGCTGGCGGCCTTGTCACTGCTGTTTATCGGTTACTTTTTGGGGAAAGGGCTGACCGTCGACAACTATCAGTTTTTCTTGTCGCGTCGCATCCCTAAAGTGCTGGCGATTGTGATTGCGGCGGTGGCGATTGCCTCGTCGTCTTTGGTGTTTCAGACCATCACCAACAATCGAATCCTCACCCCCAGTATTCTCGGCTTCGACTCGTTGTATGTGATGATTCAGGTCTTGCTGGTGGTGACGTTGGGCAGTATGAGTGTGTGGGTGGTGAACAGCGGCATCAACTTTTTGCTCTCCACGTCGATTATGTTGTTGCTCGCCATGACGCTGTTTGGCTTTTACTTCAAAAAGGCGCAGCGAAACCTGTTTACCTTGCTGCTGATTGGCGTGGTGTTGAGCAGTCTATTTAGCAGCGTCACCGGCTTCTTCACTATGATTGTCGATCCCGATGAATTTATCATGATTCAGGGGTCTATGTTCGCGAGTTTCAATAACATCAACGGTGACTTGGT
Organism: Vibrio sp. R15-SG3-ISO1B; assembly: GCF_059833835.1. Lineage (NCBI taxonomy): Bacteria > Pseudomonadati > Pseudomonadota > Gammaproteobacteria > Vibrionales > Vibrionaceae > Vibrio > Vibrio sp. R15-SG3-ISO1B. The sequence goes on from NZ_JCBDGG010000033.1 coordinate 46,417, forward strand.
CTACTGGAGTCTGTTGCCTCTCTCTTTGAGCGCGGCGTACCTCTTTTATCTCTCTCCACAGTTGGACGTTTTTTGGCTTGGAGAGGCGAACGCGAAAAGTCTCGGTGTCGATACCCAAAAGCTGACGATGAGGGTGATGTTTGCCATCACCATTTTGGTTTCCATTTCCACAGTGTTGGTCGGTCCGGTGCTGTTTTTTGGTCTGATAGTGGTGGCACTGACGCGCGAGTTGTTTCGCGCCTATCAGCATCGAGTGTTACTGGTTGGTGCCAGTTTGCTGTCGATTGTCATGTTGGTAGGTGGGCAGTGGATGGTTGAGAACCTATTAGATTTTCAAACCACGATTAGTGTCATCATCAACTTTGTCGGTGGTGCCTATTTCTTAATGTTGTTGAGCAGAGAAAAACTCAGTTAAGGCGAGCAAAATGATTACCATCCGTGGATTAAGTAAACAATACGACGAACAGTATGTGGTCAACAATGCTGATGCTTTGTTCCCTCTCGGGGAGGTGACGAGCATTATCGGCCCAAATGGAGCGGGAAAAAGTACGCTGCTTGCTATGGCGAGCCGCTTGACCGACAGTGATGCTGGAACGGTTGTGATTGGCGACAAGCCACTCAATCAATGGGAAACCCAAGAGCTTGCTAAGCATCTTGCGGTGCTGCGCCAATCCAACAACATTAATATGCGATTTACGGTGCGTGAGTTGGTCGCCTTTGGCCGTTTCCCCTACTCACAAGGACGGTTGACCAAAGCGGATCAGTCGGTCATTGACGATGCGTTGGCGCAATTGGAGATCACTGATATTCAAGATCGTTTTATCGATCAGCTGTCAGGCGGGCAACGTCAGATGGCGTTTATCGCTATGGTCGTTGCTCAAGATACCGACTACGTATTTTTAGACGAGCCACTGAACAACCTCGACATCAAACACTCGGTCGATATGATGCAGTCATTGAAGCGTCTCGCGCATAAAAATAACAAAGCGATTGTGATTGTGATTCACGATATCAATTTCGCTTCCTGCTATTCGGATAACATTATTGCGATGAAAAAGGGGCATGTGGTGAAAAGCGGCCCAACGCAGGAAGTGATTCAAGAGTCGGTATTAAGTGATATTTACGAGCTGCCTTTCACGATTCGTGAAGTCGATGGCAATCGTATTTGTATGTATTATCAAGGATGACACTTTTAGTGAATCACTCTCGCTGCATCATCCATAAAACAAAAGCGCCTTCGTGGCGCTTTTGTCATATTGGCTGCTTGGTATTTGTCACTGAGCCGCTTTTTCGGCAATGAGAGCATTGTAGCGCTGAAAACCCGCCTCCAGATCGGCCAACAGATCGTCAACGTCTTCAAGACCAATGTGGACACGAATCAAGGTGCCAGTGAAGTTCGGGTTGGCTACCGTGCGTAAACTGTTAAAACTCTTTGGCTCGTTGGCTAAAATCAAACTTTCAAATCCACCCCATGAGTAGCCCATACTGAAATGCGTCATTCCATCGAGTAGGGCGGTGGTGGCTCTTGGGTAACTGGTTTTGAGTACAAAGGAAAACAACCCGTTGCCGCCGGTAAAGTCACGGGCAAAAAACTCATGACCCGGACAGGTATCGAGCGCAGGGTGGCGAACGTGATCCACTTCTGGACGATTGGCCAGCCACTGGGCGACTTTCAGACTGTTCTGCGCATGCTGTTTTAGTCTCACATCCAGCGTGCGAATGCCGCGCAGACCTAGATAAGCATCATCCGGCGAGACACATTGCCCCATCAAATAGCTTTGCTCACGTAACTGATCCCAGTACTTTTCATTTGCCACCGCGGTACCTAGCATGACGTCCGAGTGACCAACGATGTATTTGGTTGCCGCCTGAATCGAAATGTCGACCCCATGTTCAAACGGTGAGAAGTGGACGCCCGCTGACCAAGTGTTGTCGAGCATCACAATGATATCGTGTTTATGCGCAATTTCGGCGAGCGTCGGGACATCCTGCACTTCCATGGTGATTGAGCCTGGAGACTCGAGAAATAGCACTTTGGTGTTAGGTTGGATAAGTGATTCGATCTCTTCGCCAATCATAGGGTCAAAGTAGGTCGTCGAGACGCCCATCTTCTTCATGATGGTGTTACAGAAATCACGTGTCGGTTCGTAACAGGTATCCACCATAAGAATATGATCGCCCGTCTCGACAAAAGAGAGAATCGCGTTGGAGATGGCGGCCGTACCGCAGGGGAACAGCGCACACCCTGCGCCACCTTCAATCTCGACCATCGCATCTTGAAAGGCAAAATGGGTGTGAGTACCACGACGACCATAGAAGAGGGTTTTGTTCGCGCGGTTGACCATGGCGTGATGTTTTTCCGCAACGGTGTCGAACACCACGGTTGAGGCGCGTTGCACGGGTGGGTTGACCACGCCGTTGGTCCATTTTTTGTCACGACCTGCGGTGACGAATTTTGTTTGTTTGCCCTCTGACATCTTAAGTCCTTGTCTTTGCTGCGTTGCCAATGAAACGAACCTCTATTTAAAACATGGCGAGCGGCAATGATCAAGCCTTATAACAGTGGGTTAAACAAGTAGAAGATACGCTCTAAGAAGCGGGAATAGAGAGAGCGCTCGTTCCACTGCTCTAACTCCACCTTATAGGCACTCTCGATGTAGCTTTGCTGTAACCAATACATCTCTTTAGTAAACGCCACGTCATCGATGGCAAGGGTCAACTCGAAGTTAAGCCATAAGCTGCGCATGTCCATATTGACGGTGCCAACCAAACAGAACTGCTCGTCGATCACGACCGATTTGGTGTGCAATAACCCCCCATAGAACTCAAAAATCGACACACCCGCTTGCATCAATTCAGCGTAGAAGCCGCGAGATGCCCACTGCACCATCAGTGAGTCATTTTTGTGTGGAATGATGAGTTCTACTTTGACGCCTCGCTGAGCGGTCATCTTCAAGGTTTCCAACAAATCGGCGCTCGGGACGAAGTAAGGCGTCGTAATGCGCACGGATTGGTTGGCTTGATTGATCGCCAAGGTTAAAACTTGGGAGATCAAATGCTCAGGCATCCCGGGACCAGAAGGGACCACTTGCACAGGGTGCTGGGTCTGCCTGTGATCTATTCGGCATTCTGGAATGGAGGGTAAGCTGCGCTGGCCGGTTTCCACTTCCCAATCCCAGCAATGGATGGCAGAGAGGACATTGACGGTGGGGCCAGTTATGCGGATCATGATGTCGATCCACTGACCGACACCGGAATCTTGTTTGAAATGGGCAGGATCGACCAGATTCATCGAACCGGTATACGCCACTTTTTCATCAATAACGATGATCTTGCGATGTTGGCGCAAATCGAGGCGACGCAGAAAAATACGCCACGGGCTCACTTCGAGCGCCTGAACCACCTCGACGCCCGCTTGTTTCATCATGGTGTGCCAATCACTGCTAAAAAAGCGCGGGCTGCCTGCGGAATCGAGCAACACTTTGACATTTACGCCTCGCTTTGCCGCGCGAATAAGGGCAGAGGCGACAGAGTCGGCGAGCCCACCGGGGTGCCAGATGTAAAACACCATTCGAATGCTCGATTGAGCGTGTTCGATATCCTCTATGATGGAGCGCAATATCTCATTGGGTGAACTCTGCAGAGATAATGAGTTGCCTGATAAGGCGGGCAAACCGAGGCGATTATTGCACAGTTCGTCAATGCGGGTGATGTGGCGGCCAAACATCTCAGGGGAGTGTGCATGGCAATCATTGAGTTTTGAGAACCAAGTTGCAAAGGGAGCGAGCATCTCTTTCGCCCGTTCGGCGCGTTTTCTACCTAAGTTAAGTTCGCCAAATAAGAAATAGCACCCAACGCCCACCACGGGAAGAATATAAATGATCATCAACCATGCTAACGATACGCTGACAGCGCGCCGTTTATGGACGACACGAAGCGTGACGCCAGCAACAAGTATCCAATAGAGTACGATCCCCGCGAGGGTGAGGAACTGGTAAAATTTATCCATCAATCAACCTAAGACTGCAATAGCTTGTCCATCTTACTTCGAGCCCCGTTTTCCAACAAGCGTTTGAAAGTTTGCTATGGACACAAATGCATAACATTTATGAATGTGTAATAGGGTAGAGAACGGCTTATATACCAGACTGGTTTCGTATAGCGAAACAGAACGATTGTGTTAGAGAATTGTAAAACGAAGACACAAGCATGCGCGCTAGGTCAAAAAAGCAGCATTTAACTGCGCAGGTTACAAATATGTTGGTAATTTGTACTTGGCAGGGCTTCCAATTTTACTGGTAAACTGGTTTACTTACCACAACGTTAGCGTCACTCTAAATTCTTAAAAGTGTAAAAAATAATATACACATAACTTTTAAAGACGCCTAACAGAAGCATACACAACATCAATCAAGTTTTAATGGAGTAACCGTGGCTACATCAAGTTCATCAGCCCGTGATACGTGGGGGTCTAAATTAGGCTTCATCATGGCCGCAGCAGGTTCTGCTGTTGGTTTGGGTAACATCTGGAAGTTTCCTTATACCGCTGGGGAAAGCGGCGGCGGCGCGTTCGTTGCGATTTACCTAGTGTTCGTTATTGTTATCGGTTTCAGCGTCATGCTGACAGAATTTGCGATCGGTCGTAAGACAGGTCTTTCTGCGGTTGGCGCGTTCAAGTCAACGGACCGTCGCTGGGCCTTTACCGGCGTATTGGGTGTGTTCAGTGGTCTATTGATCATGGGCTTCTACCCAGTCGTTGGTGGTTGGGCGCTAGCTTACGTGTTTAAAGTCGGTGGTGGTCTACTTAGCACACCGGACGCGATTGGTAGCAGCTTTGGTGGTTTCATCTCTGATCCTGTTCAGCCTCTCCTTTGGATGGCGGTTTACCTTTTCCTAAACATCATGATCGTTATCAAAGGTATCTCTGGTGGTATCGAAAAAGCAGGCAAAATTCTTATGCCGTTGCTTTTCTTAATCCTCATCGTGGTTTCGGTACGTGGTCTTATGCTACCAGGTGCGACAGCGGGTCTGGAGTTCCTATTTAGCCCTGATTTCTCGAAAGTTGACAGCAACGTAGTACTAGCAGCACTAGGTCAAGCGTTCTTCTCGCTCAGCTTGGGTATGGGTGCAATGCTGACGTACGGCTCTTATTTGAAGAAGAAAGAGAATCTAGTACAGAACACGGCTATCGTTACTGCGATGGACACCGGTGTTGCTATCCTTGCCGGTATCGCCATGTTCCCAGCAATGTTTGCTTTCGGTATGGAGCCAGCAGCGGGCCCAGGTCTAGTATTTGTGGTTGTACCTCAACTGTTTGCTGAAATGGGTGGTGTCGTAGGTCTATTGCTTGCTCTGGCGTTCTTCATTGGTCTAACAGTGGCGGCTTTGACTTCTTCCGTTTCTCTACTTGAAGTGGTTGTGTCTTACCTTATCGATGAAAAAGGTCTGAAGCGTTCAACAGCGGTAATTGGTTCAGGCGCTGTAATGGCGACACTATGTATCATTGCATCGCTTTCTCTTGGTGGCGTCGGTCCTACACTGTTTGATACCGGTGCGTTTGACATCTTCGATCTACTAACGGATAAAATCTTCCTAGCAGTGGGTGGTATGTTGATCTGTATCTTCGCAGGCTGGAGACTGAACCGTGACGACCTGAAGAAAGAAATCACCAACGATGGCGAAGTGTCTTTCCCACTATTCGGTCTATGGTACAACCTAGTGAAATTCGTTATCCCTGTTGCTATCGCGATTGTTGCCTTCATGGGTATCAAATCTGGTTTTGATAGCGGTAAAGGCGAAATCATGCTGCTGGGTATCGGTATCATCGCATTGGCGGGTATCTTCTCTAAGAAGTTGTAATCGCTAAGCGTTGACCTGATAAACAAAAACCTCCCTCTGGGAGGTTTTTTGCTATTTCGCTTTCGCCTCAAATCGGTATACTCGCCTTTCCAAGTAAAGGCCCGTCTATGTTTGATATTCTACACACTCACCCAGACTTTCTTATCATCAACAAACACCCCGGTGTCTCCGTACACAAAGACGACGGTGATACGCTGCTTCTGCAAGCTATCGCGAGTCTCTCGGGGGATGACAAACTCTATCTTATCCATCGCCTTGACAAGATGACCTCCGGGTTATTGCTTCTAGGTAGAAACAGTCAGGCCGCGAGTGAGCTATCAGCGCTGTTTGCGAAACGAACGGTGAGTAAGTTTTATCTGGCAATCGGCAGCAAAAAACCAAAAAAGAAGCAGGGATTGATCAGTGGTGACATGACGCGATCGCGCCGAGCAAGTTGGAAGTTAATCAATACACAGTGTAACCCAGCGCTGACACAGTTTTTCTCTGCCGCGGCGATGCCTGGCGAGCGTCTGTTTTTGTGTAAGCCACATACTGGAAAAACTCATCAGATTCGGGTAGCGCTAAAATCTATTGGCTCGGCCATTGTGGGTGATCCAATCTATAATGCCAGCTCCCAAGCCGATAGAGGCTACTTACACGCGTTTGCGCTCGGCTTTGACTATCAAGGTGAGCGCTACCAGTTTGTCTGTGACCCACGCGAGCACGAGACGCTGGGGAATAAATGGCGTGAGGCACCAGTATCACAAAGTATCGACGCTTGGCTGACGCCTTGGACACCCAACTGGCCAACCATTAAATAACGGCTAATCAAATAACGGATAACGACCTATGCAATTACTGCCCATTGAATCATTGATCACACAGTTGACCCATGCGATGTCAGAGGCGAGCGATGAAGTTCGACGTCTGTTTCACGGCCGCGGACGTCAGTATGAAGGGCTAGAGCAAATCACCTGTGATTGGGTCAATGGTCAGTTGATGGTGAACCTGTTTAAACCTGTCAGCGACGAGAGTTTGCAGGCACTTAAAGCGGCGCTTATCGCCATGACCGAGCGCGATGTTTGGCGTGAAAAATGCGGGCGTTCAGTGGTGATTCAACACCGATACAGTGAAGGTGCGCCTACGGAAGTGTTGTTCGGTGAGTTAGACCGTCACCCTGTGGTGGTGGAATCTGGACTGAAGTATCAGCTCGATATTGGTCGAAATCAAAACTTCGGGTTGTTTCTCGATATGCGCTTTGGCCGGGATTGGGTCAAAGCGAACGCGCGCCATAAAAACGTGCTTAACTTGTTTGCTTATACCTGTGGCTTCTCCGTCGCCGCTATAGAAGGAGGCGCCGATCAAGTGGTCAACGTCGATATGGCCAAGGCGTCATTGAGCAAAGGACGAGATAACCACAGACTCAATGGCCACAATCTCAATCAAGTGAAGTTCTTGGCCCATGACATCTTCAAATCGTGGGGAAAAATCAAGAAAAGTGGTCCGTATGATTTAGTGATTATCGATCCACCGTCGTTTCAAAAAGGCAGTTTCGCGCTGACGAAAGATTACCAAAAGATTTTGCGTCGCTTGCCCGATTTATTGGCGCAAGACGGTGAAGTGCTGGCGTGTGTCAACTCACCGCAAGTGACAAGCCAATTCCTTATTGATGGTATGCAAAGTGAGGCGCCGCAACTATCGTTTGTTGAGCGCCTAGCGAACCCGCCTGAATTTGCCGATGTCGACGATGAGGCCGCGCTGAAAGTACTGCGTTTTCGCTAACGCCTAGTTATCGAATAATAGAGCTATCGAACGGTCATTGAAGCCCTGATTTTCAAGCGAGGGTTCGCAGTAAGTGGATGACTTCAAGATGCCTGCTTTATGGCGCTGATTTCAGTGTATGGAAGCCAGAATAAATCCGTGTGAAGGTGGTAAACCAGCATGCTGCGCCAAACACATAGGCTATCAGGGCGAAGTGTTCATGTAATAGGCAGAACAGAATAAAGCAGGCGATGGTCTCTGTGCCCTCTGTTAACCCACTCATGTAGTAGAGCGACTTGTGAGAGTAGATCGGGTTCTCAATACCTCGTTTACTTGCCAAAACGGCGAAGGCGAGAAAACTTGAGCCGGTGCCGATGAATGAGAAAATCAAAAAGGCTCCCGCAACGGCGTTCTGCTCTGGGTTGGCCAAGACAAAACCAAATGGCACTAAAGAATAGAACAGAAAATCGAGGCTGATATCTAAAAATCCACCCGCATCGGTGATCCCTTGTCTACGTGCCAGCGCGCCATCTAAGCCATCACAGAGTCGATTGACGACGATGAAAAACAGCGCCAAATCGTAGCGAGAAACGATCAGCGCTGGCAAAGCCAAAACGCCAAGAAAAAATCCACATAGTGTGGTTTGGTTGGCCGTCACACCAAGCTTATCCAATCCCTTAGCCGCTAGGGTTAGCGGTGCACGTATCACGCGAATACTCACTCTATCGAGCATGATTATTTCCCCCAACGCCAATGCAAAATACGTCCCTCGGGCGGCACATCTTGTTCATCGTGGGTGACCAGTAGCGTGGGGATGCGCGCTTTGCTTAGCTGTGAAAACACCCAGTCACGAAACTGGACTCTGAGCTCTTGATCGAGTTTGCTAAACGGCTCATCAAGTAGCGCCAATTTAGGCTTGGCCAGCAACATGCGGATCAGGCTGACACGAGCACGCTGACCACCAGAAATATGCTCAGGATATTGGTTCGCTAACGCGTCCAAGCCGACACTCTGAAGGGCTTGCAGTGCGTCTTTTTTTCGTTGCTGACCTTTAATTTGATTGGGCAGAGCAAAGGCGAGGTTTTGCCAAACATTAAGGTGAGGAAACAAGAGATCATCTTGAAATAAAATCCCTACTTCTCGCTGGTGGGCCTCAACCTGATTGATCTCTCGCTCATCAAGAATGATCTCTCCTTGCGCCTGAAAGTCATCACTGAGGTGACCCGCAATCAAATTCAGTAGTGTCGACTTTCCACAGCCGCTAGGGCCCATGACACAGACGACTTCACCATTTTCTATCGTTAAATCAAGGTCATGCAGTAGTGCCTCTCCTTGTCGATTATGGATGGCGAGGTTTTTGAGATAGAGCGTCATGAGTGGAATCTTCCTTTACAGCATTGGATGTGAGAGTGGCGCTTACGGCGCTTTCTGATACTCGGCGTGTTGTTCTCCGGGTGACAGCGCGGCTCAACAGCAAGGCACCACTAAAAAAGACAAAGGGTAGTAAGGCTTGCCAGATTGCGTAAATGGCGGTGACACGGCGATCAAAGCCACTGGAAAGTGCCACAGCTTCGGTGGTGATCGTCGCGATTCTACCTGCGCCGAGCATCAAGGTCGGTAAATACTGGGCGAGGCTGACACTGGCCCCCACCGCCCAAGCGTAACAGATTGCAGGAAACAGCAGTCGCGCCTTGATGGTGAAAAAGACGCTCAGTGGCGACTTGCCCAGTGACAACGCTGCCTTGGTATAGTTGAGATTGTAGCTTCTCCAAGGCCCATCGAGGGCGAGGTAGACAAAAGGAAACGCAAAGAACACGTGTGCCCAGACTGTCCATACCCAGTAGAGGTCACTGTTGATCGATAGGGTGACCACTTGTAAGCCGAACAAGATAGAGAGCTGTGGGACCAACATCGGCAAGGCGATGACAAATCCAGGCACATGCAAACGCGATCGCAGCCGGTACTCATGGCACACCAAGGCGGCTATTAGGGCAATGGTGGTTGCGGTAAGCGCTAGGAGTAAGCTATCGCTGATGGTTGGCAACACGTTCTGCCACTCATTGTGCCAAAATCGGCCACTCCAAGACGTGGGCAATAAGTCCGGAAAACGCCAACGCTGTGCGACGCTCCAAACCAGCATGATGGGCAGCATTGACGCGGCAAGCAGCGCACTTAGGGTAAACACAGATTTGCCAGGTAAAGCCAATCCGGCGCGGCCAGAATATTGCCAGCCAGACCAGAATTGCGTGATCGCTTTTTCAATCACGACCACGGCAAGCAGCAAACTTGATGCGATGGCAAACAGGGTGACGGCGCCCGCAGCGGCGCGAGGTAAGACGTTGAGATCAGGATCGTTAAACCACTGCCAAATCATCACCGCAAAGGTGGGCGGGTTGGTGGGCCCCAAAATCAGGCTTAAATCGACTACGGATACGCCGTAGGCGATCACGGCAAACAGAGGGAAGCGCATTTTTCTCAGCCATTGTGGTAGCACCACTTTCCACCACATTTGTGCGCACGAATATCCGAGCGAATGAGACACCTGGGCGAGCTTAGGAAGGTTAAGCTGGCCAAGTACCGGGATACTCATTAAGAGTAAGAAGGGCACCTCTTTGAGTGCGAGAGCTATCGTTAGGCCTGTGGCGTAAGGGTCATGGATCAACCATGCTGCATTGTGCGTATCACTGCTCATCATCAACCATTGATTCGCCCATCGTGCCAGCAAGCCGGTCGGTGAGAAGAGAAAGGCAAAGCCAATGGCAAACGCGACGTGGGGCATCGCCAATAAGGGGGAGAGCAGCAGTTCTACCTTGCGCCAATGTTTGTTCATCCACAAACTTTGTAAGATGGCAAAGGTGATGGCGCAGGCAAGATAGGTACTCACCAGTGCGCTGGTCAGGGTACTGCCGATGGCGCGTCCCACTCCCGGCCATTGCAACACAGTGTCATACGCAGCTAATGTGATTTGGTCAAAGCCGATGACCGGCATATACCCCAAAGAAGAGTGCATCACACCCAATATGCCGGGCATAATGGGCATGATGCAGATCAGTAAAACAATGAAATACGTCGCTCTAAACATCTGGCTCTCGTATTGGTTTGCTGGCTACTGGCCGTAGCGTTTCTGCCACTCGACTTCGAGTGCGGATTGCCAACTTGGGTGCGGCTCCGCCACAGATTTAAACAGCGTTGTATTTTTCGCGCTGCCCTGTAACACCTCATTCTTAAGCACTGACGGATCGCCCCACACATTCAAATCTCCTTTGCGTGATTGCGCTTCTGGGCTGAGTAAGAAGTTAATCGCCACCTTGGCGCCCTCGGGCGCATTGGCGTTCCAAGGAATCGCTAAGAAGTGAATGTTAGACAGGGCGCCGCTCTCCATCGCATAGGCCGCCGTGGTTGGGGCCAGCTTTCCGCTTGCTTGAGCGGAAAAAACCGCATTGGGATTAAAGGTAATCGCCAAGTCTAACTGTCCGTCGTCGAGCAATTGCAAAGTCTCTGCGGTACCTGATGGAAATTGCTTCCCTTGACGCCACGCGACCGTATGAAACTCATCGAGATATTGCCAAAGTGATGCCGTCACTGCATCAAACTGGGCCTCAGACACGGGCTTGGCGAGCGATGGATCATTGTTAGTCAGTTCAATCAACAGCGCTTTTAAAAAACTTGTGCCGTGAAATTCGGGTGGGCGAGGGTAGCTGACACGATTAGGGTAGGCCTTAGCGTAGCTTAACAGTTCACTAAAAGAGGCGGGCGGATTATTCAGTGTGGTGGTGTCATGGATAAACACCAGCTGTCCTACCCCCCAAGGTGCTTCAAGGCCAAGTGTTGGCTCTGAAAAATCACTGTCAACGGGCAGTGATTTATCGACATACTGCCAATTGGGCAGCGATTCAACAAATGGACCATAAAGCAGAGCGTTGTTTTTCATCGATTTAAAGTTTTCACCGTTGATCCACACCATATCAACGCTGCCCCCGATGTTTTTGTCTGCCGTTTTTTCAGCAATCAGGCGAGTCGTGGTCTCGGCAATGTCCGTCACTTTGACGTGTTTCAGAGTCACGCCGTATTGACGCTCTAGTTCAGAACTTGCCCAGCGCAAGTAGTTGTTGATCTCCTGGCTGCCACCCCAAGCATGAAAATAGACAGTTTGCCCTTTGGCTTTTTCAACTACCTGATTCCAGTTGTCGGCCGCTAGGCTACTAAACGTCACAAGAAGCGAGGTGAAGAGTGTGATAAACCTTGTCATGAGTATCCTTTCTGATGAACGTATTGAATGGTTGCGATAAACAAGTAGACCGGAGCCGCATTGCGATTCATTCATTATGAACGAAAAAAAACAAAAGTTTTACGGGCGAAAGAGAAATGTGGGTTAAATCAAGGCGCTGCGTTGGAAATAAAACTTGCGGACAATAAAAAGCAGCGCTTTGAGCGCTGCTTATCAATACACGTTGATGAGCGTGATGTGTTAGAACTTGAAACGCGTGGTAAACATCAATTGGTCGCCGTAGAAGTCGTTGATTCGAGCTTCTGCACCGAGAGAGAACAATTCGGTGGAGTGGAAACGTGCGTAGACAGAGCCTAACCATTGGTCTTTATCGTCGAGCGATAAGTAACCGCCGCCACCGCCGACTTCAAGTTGTGGCCCAAGCCACTGACGAACGCCTAAGTTAAGCTGCATGCCTGTTTCAGTGCTCTTGTTGTTGCGACCATTGAAATCCACCATACGGAAGAGCATCGAACCGGTCAGATCCGCCCAGTTGTTGATCGGTGCGTGAAAGCCAAGACCGACCGCTGAGTCGTAATCGCCTTCAAACTCTGAGTCAATGCGAGCAATAAAGTGTGCGTTAGGGTGGATGGACTTGCTCACGCCACCGCCGAAGGTCACTGGGCTTGCGCCGATACGAGCTTCGAAGTAGTCGTAACTAAAGTTACTCATAACCGCTGGGCTGTTTGGGTCCTCAGCAAATGATTGGCCAGATGCAAGCACTAGCGCCGCTGCTAAAATTGTTTTACGCATAATGGACGATAAACCTTTATCTTGTTAATTTCCTTGGTCTTTAGCGAGAGTGTCGCTATGACGATGTGTCAACATAATAATGCATCATAGCGAATGCCACTACACTAAATGTCATTGTTTTGTCGATATATCTAGCATTTAGCAAGTGATATGCCAAGATTTAGCCAGTGAATGGCTAAGGTGGTCGTTTATTCACCCAAGTCCAAACGGTTTTTCGCTATCGCGGCAAAGATGGCTTCTGTATCGAGCGTCGATGCCCAGTGGAGCGGATTGGGCTCATTGTCGATTACAAATTGGGTGAGTTGCTCTTTGATCACGCTTCGCAACTCCTCTCCGCGCCAGGGCTTCGCGATGTAAAAGTCGAGGCTCGAGTGATTAATCGCTTCCACGGTATCTTCTAGCCCCGCTTGTCCGGTGAGAAGTAATTTTCGCGTCGACTTTGTCTCTTCTTGCTCATTCAATTCAATCAGGAACTGGATGCCCGTCTGCTCTGGCATAATGTGATCGCAGAGAATCAGCGCCAAACGGGTACCTTCTTTAGCCGCCGACTGAATGATCTGTTTGGCTTCTGCGACCGACTCTGCCGCCTCGAGTACAAACGTCTCTTCAAAGCAATCCAAATCTTGCACTACGCTATCGAGGACTTCTCGCTCGTCATCCACGCACAAAATGAGATAGTTGTTCATACATGAGTCCTTGTTGTGTGAGACATGGGGTTGACTGGCAGCCAAACCGACATCTTAGTATAGGGGGCCAACTCTGGGTGATGGTGGCACTCCTCTTCGGTGAGTGAGACCACTTCTATCCTGCCACCGTGTTGCAGGACAATTTGCTGACAGACCGATAAGCCAATACCTAGGCCAAAATTGCCTTCTTTTTTGGTGGTGAAATTGAGAGTAAAAATTTTATCCAGTTGCGCTTTGGGAATACCACATCCGTTGTCTTTAAACGCCACTTCTAGCCAGTTGTCGTCATGAAGGGTGGTGGAGATCTCCAACACACCTTTGGCAGGAAAGACATCAATCGCGTTGGAGATAAGATTGGTCCACACTTGTTGCAGCGCGATAGGCTGACAGGAAATGAGAGGGATGTCGCCATAGTGCTTTTCAACATGATGGAATTTTAATTTGTTTTCAAAGATCACTAAGGTGTCTTCCAACCCTTCGTGTATGTCACTCAAATGAAAAGATTCATCATCGGGTCTCGCGTAACCTTTCAGGCTCTTGACCATATCTGCAATGCGCTGCGCGCAGACATGGATCGAGCGCAGAGTAGCCCCCGTGAGTTGATAGGCTTCGAGATCGGTGAGTTGGCTTAGCGTCTGCTGCGGGTGACGTTTTGCGCGCGTTAACCACTCTTCATCCTCATTAAGCCCTAGCTTGACCAGCTTTTTTGCCACGCGGCGATCAGAGACGCGCTTTTCAGCGGCGGCGGCGAGCTCGCGCTCTTGTGAGGTGGAGCGGGGCCGTGCAGTCAGGGCATGAGTGAGAATCTCGCTCCCCAATGCTTGTATCGGCTCGTCCCCTTGATGGGCGATCAACTGATGGATTTTGTCAGTGATGGTATCTGTGCCGCGCAGTATTGCGGCAATCGGGTTATTGAGCTCATGGGCAACCCCTGCAACAAGTTGTCCCAACATGGCCATTTTTTCTCTTTCGATCAGTTGTTGGTGGGCCAGTTCCAGCGACTCCAGGGTTTTTTGCAACTCAAGTTTGGTGGTAATGCTGCGTTGCAAACGGCGATTGAAATGGCGCAGTAGTAAATTGGTAAATAGTGGCAGCAGCGCAGTATTGGAGTGCATGACTTTGGCGAAGACGTCACGATCGAGTTTGATGACTTCTGTTTTCGTCAAAGTTATGGCGGTCGAGAATGACGCTTCGCCGGTGACAAAGGACATCCCGCCCACGATGCTGCCCTGACTGTGTCGGACGACTTCACGCTGAATGCCGAGATCATCTTTTTTGTACAGTGCCACTTGGCCTTCGGTGATGAACCACAGAAAGCGGTTTTCCTCGCCTTCTTTGGTTAACAGATGGTCGGCGGAGTAGGTACGACATGCGTTGGTATCATCTTGGTCAGCAAAAAATTCGCGCAGAGCACCGGTCACTTGTTCTGCTAATTGTTGGTCGGTCAGCGTGTGGTGATCGCTGATAAAGCCCTCGCGATAGCTTCGCATCTTCTGATCGATGTGGGCGCGAAGTAGGCGGTGTTGGTCTAGAACTTGGCTATAGCTGAGCAGATTGTCGCAATCGTTTTCGAGCACGAATGTGGTCAGTTCTTTCAATGCGGTACGTTCGACCACATTATCTTGCAAAGGCTTGGTTAAGCAGTGGTCAAGGCGGCCATCATTGACTGCGGATAAAATGGCTTGAATATCCTGCCCACAACTGACGAGCACTTTTCTTGCTAAGCGTGTTTGAGGGGACTTATCAAGGTGAATCAAGAAGCTGGCGCCATCAAACTGCTCATGGTGACTGGCGATCACTAACGCCATCTCCTGTTGTCTCTCGATGCAGAACTCGAGAATCGAGTGGGCGTCCTCGATGGTATCGGCAGTGTAAATGTCGAATTTAGGCGCAAAGGTCGCAAGTTCACGTCGCAGGATTTCAACGCTCACAGGGTTGTTGTCAAGGCACAATAATGCGTAATGATTCACGGCGTTTTCATTTTTTGGAAACCAACACATGATCCACTGTAACAAGCCTTACCAAACCATGTTGAGAGCTGAGTAATAGAATCTTTGCCAAAATCGAGAGAAAGACAATACTCTGATTTATCTCAATGTTTTTTGGTGTAGACTTGGGACAAATCTCCTTATCGGACACGTACATGCATCAGCTTAAAAAGATTGGCGCCATCGGTGGTGCCATTTCTCTCGCCCTTTGTTGGCCATTGGCCGTGGGGCAAATTGGTCAAAATGTTATTCAAGATGGCATTCGTCACCTAAACAGCGCGGCCATCAGTGCCGACGTCGTCAGTTACGATAGAGGCTACCTTTCCTCAAAGGTGACCACCCGCTATGTGATTCACGATCAAGAGCTCGCCGCCCAAATGGCTCAAGATGGCTTACCCAGCGAGTTTATCGTTCACAGTGATTTGACTCATGGCTTGGTGAGCCTTGACGCCGATTCGGTCATCGAAGGGCTAGAAGCCATTCCATTGACGCTGCACACCTCAACCCAACTCAACGGCAATACTCGTTATACCGTATCTATGGACAGTTGGAATTATGTCGCGCAAGGGGCCGATAACGCGGTGTTGTCGATGTCGCCATCGACGCTGAGCGGTCAGATCACTGTGCTAGGTGAAGTGAGCTACGAGCTGGATATGCCCGCTGCGGATATCGACTTTAACCACGGCGAGTCGCTGCATATTGTGGGTTTAAAAGGCAGTGGAAGTGGTAAGAAACAGGGCAGCTTTTGGTTAGGTGAGCAGACCCTATCTGTCGATGAAGTGACGTTGACGGATCCGGCTCAAGCGGTGTGGCTTGGCCTCAAGCAAGGTCAATACCGCGTCACCAGCTCTATGGACGAAGTGAATCAAACCGTCAGCAGTCAGCATGTTGTTCGTCTTAACGATGTTATCGGTCAAGAGGGCGAAGTGAAAAGTGTTGGTTTCGATCTGACTTTTGGTGGTTTAGATATGGAATCGTTCGACCATTTAGTGAATATCTATCAAAACAACCCTGTTCTCAGTGAAAATGAGATTGAGCAAGCAATTTCCCAAGTTGAGACCCTGTTTACCAAGGGGTTTTATCTCACTATGAACAAATTGGATGTCGATTTGGGTGACGGCGCAGTGTTCGATTCTACTTGGACTGTGGCAGTACCAGAAGGTACCTCTGGCATCTCACAAAACCCTATGATGGTAATCCCAGCGTTGACGGGCGAGATTAATACCTTTTTCTCCAACCAACTTGTTGAACAGTATCCGTTTATTAAGCAGGGTGTTGATGAAGCGATTGTGATGGAGTTTATCTCACAAACCCAGCAAGGCTACCAAATCCAAGCCACCCTCGAGCAGGGGAATTTGGTGTTTAACAATGGCCAGAAAATACCCTTGATGACTTTGTTTCTCTCTGCAATGATGCAGCCATAGTTAGGAAAACAAACCACTAAGCAAGAAAAGAGGTCGTAACACCTCTTTTCTTGCTTTTTATCTCGCAGAAAACGTGTTATTAATCCTAGCAATCTCTCAGAATGATCAAGGAATGTGAAATGGACAACGTATATAACTTCAGTGCAGGTCCAGCGGCGCTACCTAAAGCCGTGATGGAAAAAGCGCAAGCAGAATTTGTTAACTGGAACGCGCTTGGCACTTCGGTTATGGAGATCAGCCATCGCAGTAAAGAGTTTATTCAAGTCGCTGAGGAAGCTGAGCAGGATTTACGTGATCTGCTTAATATCCCAGACAACTACAAAGTCCTTTTCTGCCAGGGTGGCGCGCGCGCTCAGTTCGCTGCTGTACCGCTTAACTTGCTCGGTAATGCGCGAAAAGCCACCTACATCGATGCCGGTTACTGGGCACAAAGTGCGATAGAAGAAGCGCAGAAGTACTGTGATGTTGATGCATTCTCTGCAAAAACAGAGAAAGACGGCAAACTTGCTGTTGTCGCCGCGAGCGAGTGGCGTATCGATGCAGACAGTGCTTATGTCCATTTTTGTCCTAACGAAACCATCGATGGTATCGAGATCAGCGAACTGCCCGTGACTGACAAGCCGATTGTGGCGGACATGTCCTCCAACATTTTGTCACGTGAGATTGATGTGTCGAAATATGGGGTGATTTACGCAGGCGCGCAGAAGAACATTGGCCCAGCCGGTATCTGTATCGCGATTGTACGTGATGACTTACTGGAGCTTGCCAGTGAGGTGCTGCCAAGCTTTTTAAACTACAAAATTTTGGCGGAAAAAGAGTCGATGTTTAATACACCGCCGACGTTTGCTTGGTACCTCTCTGGGTTGGTGTTTAAGTGGTTGAAAGAGCAAGGGGGCGTGGCGGCTATGGAGAAAATCAACCAACAAAAAGCCGCGACACTCTACAACTACATTGACCAGTCAGATTTTTACATCAACAACGTGCATTCCGACAACCGTTCACGCATGAACGTGCCTTTCCAACTGAAAAAGCCGGAGTTGGACAGTCTGTTCCTAGAGCAAGCGAAAGCCCGCGGTTTGGTCGCACTCAAAGGTCACCGCGCGGTCGGAGGGATGCGTGCATCGATCTACAACGCGATGTCGCTCGAGGGTGTACAAGCCTTGGTGGACTTTATGGCTGAGTTTGAAAAAGCCAACGCATAACGGTATTTCTACCGCGTTGCTTAAAATAGAGATTAAAAAAAAGGGGCGTTTGCCCCTTTTTTGATCATCATTTATTAGCGGTGTTTGGGTTTTCGCTTGCCTTGGCCATTGGATCGGCCTTGCTCTGCAATCACATGATCGCGTGAGGCTTTACCCGCTGGCGCTTTGCCTTTCTTATTTCCGCTGTTTTTACTCGCTTTACCTTTTTCACTGCCATGCATTTTTTCAAAGCCAGGCTGAGATTTCGTGTGCTTAGTAGCAAAGCGATTGGAGCCGTGACGTCCGGACTTTCTGCGTTGTGCAGGCGTCTGGGCGGAAATGTCTTCAGCCGGAACGAGACAACTCGGCTTGTCACCGATCAGGTGCTTTTTACCCATGCTGATCAGCGCTTCACGAATCAGTGGCCAGTTTTGCGGATCGTGATAGCGCAGCAGAGCTTTGTGCAAACGACGCTGGCGCTCTCCTTTCGCAACGGGCACCACTTCACGCTGCTTATATTTAACGCGCTTGAGTGGATTCGTCTCTGAGTAGTACATTGAGGTCGCATTACACATCGGTGATGGGTAGAAGTTCTGCACTTGATCGCACTCAAAGTCATTCTTTTTCAGCCAAAGGGCGAGATTGAGCATGTCTTCATCTTCTGTGCCAGGGTGGGCGGAGATGAAGTAGGGAATCAGATATTGCTTCTTGCCTGCTTCTGCACTGTATTTTTCGAACATCTCTTTGAAACGGTCGTAGGCACCCATGCCCGGCTTCATCATCAGATCAAGCGGACCTTTCTCGGTATGCTCTGGTGCAATTTTCAGGTAGCCGCCCACGTGGTGCGTAACCAACTCCTTAACGTACTCTGGGGATTCAATCGCCAAGTCATAACGCACACCAGAGGCGATCATCACCTTGTTGATCCCCTCGACTTTGCGCGCCGCGCGGTAAAGGTCGATGGTGTGCTTATGGTCAGTATTGAGTTTATTACAGATGCCAGGGAAGACGCACGATGGACGACGACAGTTGATTTCCGCTTTCGGATCGCTACAGCCGAGGCGATACATGTTAGCCGTAGGGCCGCCCAAATCAGAAATAGTTCCGGTAAAGCCAGGCACTTTGTCTCGAATTTCTTCCAACTCATTCAAAATAGACTCTTGAGAGCGGTTTTGAATGATGCGGCCTTCGTGCTCGGTAATGGAGCAGAATGAACAGCCGCCAAAACAGCCACGCATGATGTTGACTGACGTCTTGATCATGTCATAGGCAGGAATTTTTGCTTTGCCGTACATCGGATGAGGCACGCGTGCATAAGGCAGACCAAACACGTAGTCCATCTCTTCTGTGGTCAGAGGAATTGGCGCTTGGTTGACCCATAGCTCTCGGTCACCGTGTTTTTGAATCAGAGCGCGTCCTGAGTACGGGTTTGTCTCAAGGTGCATGATGCGACTGGCGTGCGCGTAAAGTATGCGGTCATTGTTGAGCTTTTCAAAATGAGGCAGGCGTACTGCGGTGGTTTTCGCATCGTGGCGCGAAGGGCGAATCGTGATCGGTTGTGGCTTTGTCTCTTCTTGTTTCGCTTTGGTGTCGCACTGCTCTTCCACCACGTAAGGGTTTGGCGGAATAAACGCCTCTTTACGGGGCTTCTCAATACGTGATGAGTCGATGATGGTGTAACCTTCTGGCTCGGCCGCCAAGTTCACCGCGGTACCACGAATATTGGTCATATCCGCGATCGCTTCGCCGTCGGCTAAACGGTGTGCGACTTCAACCAGTGCGCGTTCTGCGTTACCAAACAGCAAAATATCGGCTTTGGCATCAAACAAAATGGAGCGACGCACTTTATCTGACCAGTAGTCGTAGTGCGCAAGGCGACGTAAGCTGGCTTCAATACCCCCCAGTACGATAGGCACACCTTTGTAGGCTTCACGACAGCGCTGCGAGTAGACCAGTGTGGCACGATCTGGGCGCTTGCCCCCTTCGTTGTTTGGGGTATAGGCGTCATCATGGCGTAATTTGCGATCCGCTGTGTAACGGTTGATCATCGAGTCCATGTTGCCAGCGGTGATGCCGAAAAAAAGGTTAGGTTTGCCAAGCGCCATAAAGGCGTCTTTGGTTTGCCATTCTGGCTGAGCAATAATCCCGACACGAAACCCTTGGGCTTCCAAAAGACGCCCGATGATGGCCATACCAAAACTGGGATGATCTACATAGGCGTCGCCTGTGACGATGATGATGTCACAGCTATCCCAACCTAAAGCATCCATTTCCTTGCGACTGGTCGGAAGGAATGGCGCGGTGCCAAAACACTCGGCCCAGTACTTTTTGTGTTGGTGAATCGGGGTAATATCGTTGAACATATTTTGCTCTCTGTGCCAGGGAGCGCGAATTATAGCGGCTTGTCATTCATCTATCTACCTCAACATAGCCCTCATTTTTTTACGTATAAACACGGCAGGTTAACGGATAATTTCGAGCATCCAGTCTAAAATTAACCTCATCAACATAAACCACACAGGTGTTTACGAGCATGGAAGAGAATTTTCAAGTGCATGCGCTTGAAACCACAGCAGAGCCTTCTAATCACCCCAAGTACAGCACGTTTGATTGGCGTTTGGACCTTAACAACCAGACTTTTAGTTGCGATCCCGATGCGATGCAGCTGTTGTTTGGTCAGAATGTGGCGAGCGTTTCGGCGAAGCAGTTATTCAAGCTGCTTCCTACGTTACACCGTAAGCGCTGTCATAGTGTGTTCAAGTCGGTGCTGAAAACCGGTGAGATGGACAGGTTCCATTGTTGTTTGCTGATCCCTCATGCCGTGTTCGCTTACGTTGAGTTTGACGTCAACAGAGAAGCGACCAACGTGCTTTCAGGCTGCTTTTCTCCACGTCTGGTGATCGGTTCCCGCTCGGACGCCAGTGACCTGTTTTGCTCCGCATTTGAAAGTGAGACGCGCGGTGTGGTCATCACCGACGCGCAAACTCGCATTTTGGCGTGTAATCGTCGCTTCGAACAAAATACTGGCTATTTACTCAATGAAATTGTGGGTTTGAAAACCAGTATTTTTAATGCCGACAAGTTGAGTGACGAATTTTATGAAGCGATGTGGGCGAGTGTCAATCGTTGTGGGGCATGGAGCGGGCCGATCATCACCTTGAAAGCGGATGGCTCCACCGTACCACAAGAGCTTTCAATTACGGCAATTGAGCGTGCCAGTGGCGAGCGTATCTATATTGGTGTTACGTCTGATCTCTCCATGCAGCTCGATAAAATTGATGGCTTGGAAACCGATGGTATTGATCTACTGACCTTATTACCCTCGCGAGACAGTTTCATTGCCGAACTGGAGCAGCAATGTGAACAAGCGCCGGATGCGTTGAATGCGGTGATGTTGGTATTGCAGCCAAAGTTTCCTGCCGATAAAGCGCATCAAGTCAAAAAGCAATTTGCCAGTTATTTGATTGAGAGCACCAAAGTGGCAAGCTGCGGCTATTTGGGTAATGGTCGTTTTGCGGTGTGTTTGTCGATAGCGGAATCCACGGCCGAAGGGCGAATTCGAGAAGTACGTAAAGCGGTGAAGAACTTTTTTCACCTTTTCAAGCGTGCCCAAGGGGAGATTGCCTTGGCATTGCGTGACGGATTAACCGGGGTATCGGTGTTGGGTGTCGATGCGAATAACCCTTCGCGTTTGATTTCACATGCGACTCAGGCGTTACTGGAGCTCAACCAGAGTGAAGGCAAACGTATTGCGTTTTTCGACCGAGAGATGCATCAAGCGCAAGAGCGCAAGAAAGCGTTGGAGGAGTTCGCGATCAAGTGCGTGAAAGGTGGTCTGGTGGATGTCCACTTCCAGCCTTTGGTTGATATTAAATCGGGTCAGATTGATAAGTTTGAAGCGCTGTGCCGTTTTCCTATCAATGATCAATTGAACACTAATACGCAAGAGATGGTGAGTGTCATTGAAGATCTCGATTTGATCGTCGAGCTCGACGATATGATTTGCCATCGAGCAATGTCGATGCTGCCCGAATTACAAAAGCGCTTTGGCGCTCAAGTGGGCTTGTCTGTTAACCGCTCCCTCAACTCAAAACACGATATTGGTGAAGTCTTGGGCCGTACGGTGCAGATGGTGGACAGATTGAAAATTGACCCTGATCGATTAACCATAGAGTTTACCGAAAGCGCCTATTTTGAGAGTGACAGCTATCAAGAATCGATGTTGTCGGCGATACGAGAGGCAGGTGTGCTCATCGCCGTGGATGATTTTGGCACAGGCAGTGCGTCATTTGAGTATCTCAATCGCAGCTATTTTGATGTGTTGAAGATTGATCGGGTGTTTGTGAGTGGCATCAGTGAAACCAGCCGTAAGTACCATTTGGTGGCTTCCATCACTAAGTTAGCGCAAAAGCTTGGCCTCAGGGTCGTGGCAGAGGGGGTGGAAACGGAACAAGAGTACCAGGTGATTGCCAGTCTTGGCGTCAATTATGTTCAAGGCTACTACTTCTCAAAGCCGATGAGCCTTGATGACCTTAGACTGGTTGAGGACTACTGCCAATTGCCCGACGCGCCACGATCAAGCAGTGGTGAGCCATCATTAGCGGATTTGGTGTCGCCCAATGTCAGCCACCTTAGCCCCACGGTGGCGCTGTCACTGATTTATCAGAAATTTCAGGACAAAACGATACAAGCCTTACCTGTGATCGATGAAGGGGAATGTCTGGGTGTGATAGAGCGCGCTTCGATGAATTTACACCTGACGCCCACCATGGGCACCGATTTAGAAAGCAGCAAAGAGCGCAACATGTGGCTGAAAACCGCGAACCGTATTATGTCGCCGCCTGCGGCGATCATCTATTGGCAAACCCCGCTCGATAGTATGGCGGCACTGTTGGAGCAGTACCCGCACTTTCCCTGGGTGTTGGTCGACAAGGAAGGCGCGTTCAAAGGCATTGTCGAGCAGCGCACTGTATTGAAGCATCTCACCAGTCTGTTATGATTCGCGCCTTGTTCATTCAATTATCTGACAGATTATGATTCCTGATTTGCTTGCCTCTTTCGCACCGATGTTGCTCGGCGCGCAATTGATATTAACCCTTATTCTCGTTAAAGGGGACATCTGCCCGGGCCAGCGTGGGCGTATTCATAAGGTATTACCCGCGATCGCGATTTTGTGGTTAGCGGTCGCCTCCTTACGTATTGAAGCCATGATGGTGGTGTTCGCTATCGGCTATTTCTATTCTCAGGTTCAAACTAAGAAAACACGAGTGCAAGGACCGTTATGGGTGATGTACTTGGCGAATGGTTTAGCGCTGGCTTACGTTGGAATCATGATAACTGAACAATCGAGCTTTGCCTCTGGATTGAGTGTTTTGGTTCAGATTGTGTTGCTAGGCGGATTGTTTGCCCATTTGCTGTTGACGGTGGCAAAAACGAGATTGCAAGCGTTTCATCGAATTTTACCTGTCGCGGGGGTGGCTTCTGCGATGATGATGAGCATTGCTGTGCTGCTTAAAGCGTCGGCATTGGACGAGCAGACACTCACCATGGCAACGCAGCCGTTGCTGGTCAGTTTTGCGCTGCTTATCAGTGCTGTGGTGGTCTGGAGCTGGCATATGTTGCTCAGTAAAAGCATCACTAAGCCGCAGTTGGCGGTTGCACTGGTGATGCTGCTGGGTGCGGTGACGGTTAACCAGGGCTTATTCGTTCTTTAGTCTCGGTCACTGTTATTTTTCTGCTGAAGGTCTAAGCTTGTGTTATCAACACGACAAAGGAGCGCAGCGATGGATCTTAGTAATGTTGGCCGTTTCGATAGCACGATTTTACTTGGTATCGTGAACGAGAAACTGAGACTGGAATGTGACAGTCTCGAAGAGTTGGTAAGCACCTATGAAATGGATGCAGAGACAGTGATTGGCAAATTGGATGTGCTTGGCTACCAATATGACCCGCTCACCAACCAGTTCAAGTCGAACCAACGATAGGACTTCACTCAATTCAGCGTCGATGTCGGTTCAATGCTTGACAGCGAAGCCAGGTATCGGCGCGACGAACTGTCTCGGTGTAACCTTTAGAGGTTACACCGTTTTTATGCCCTCTAAATGACTTTTCGACTGTTGCCGAGCGGTATGGAAAAACGCTTGTAAATAGCGTTTGCCCTTATCACTGTCTCTGGTAGCCGCGAACAGCCGACGCCACAGTCCGGATCCCAAAGGAATACTGGTGATCAAACCCTGACGAGAAAACTCACTGATTGCCCAGTTAGGTAACGCCGCGATACCGAGCCCCGCGGACACCATCTGCACCAACATCAGCGTATTGTCTGCTTGTTTCCACTTTGCCGGCTCCACCCCTGCCGGAGTCAAAAAGTGTTTCACTACATCTAAGCGTTTTTTCTGCACTGGATAGGAAATCATGGTTTCGCCTTCAAGATCGCGTGGCTCGATACGGTTTTTTGTCGCAAGCGGGTGCGTGGTCGAGGTGATCAAGCGCATTTCGAAGTCGAAGAGTGGTTCATAGTGAATTTCAGAGCGTGGTTGAATATCTGAAGTAATGACCAGATCCAACTCGCCACTGATCAATGCGGGTAGGGGTTCAAACGAGAAACCCGATGAAAAATCGAGTGTGACACTGGGCCATGCAATTTGATACTCACGCAGCGCAGGCATCAACCACTGAAAGCAGGAGTGGCAGTCTATCGCCATGTGCAGGCGTCCGTTGACGTCTTCTTTGAGGCTTGCCAACTCATTTTCTGCGCGCGCAAGCTTGGGCAGAACCTCATCGGCGACACGAAGTAAGATTTGTCCTTCAGAAGTGAATTTCACCGGACGAGTTTTACGCAAAAAGAGCGGACTGCCTATGCGAGACTCGAGATCTTTGATTTGATGAGAAAGGGCCGATTGGGTCAAGTGCAGTGACGTTGCGGTTGCGGTGAGTGATCCGGTATCTCGCAGTGATACTAATGTTTTCAGATGCTTAAGCTCGATCATTAATTTATTTCAACCTTTCCCTGTCTCAGATGAATAAAACTAACTTACTCGTTTTTTATGGGCGTGTAAACATCTAGACGTCCAATTTGATTTAATATACATTCTATAACAACAACGCCGACCCAATGGGTCGGCGTTGTTGTTGTAGGGATTGGTTTACAGTGCTTGACCATTCACCGTGACATTAACGTCAATGTTGCCACGAACGGCGTTGGAGTATGGACACACTTGGTGAGCGATTTTCGTCAGTTCTAGTGCTTGCGCATCGTCGAGAGCGAGTGCGACGTTCAAG
Organism: Vibrio sp. R15-SG3-ISO1B; assembly: GCF_059833835.1. NCBI lineage: Bacteria > Pseudomonadati > Pseudomonadota > Gammaproteobacteria > Vibrionales > Vibrionaceae > Vibrio > Vibrio sp. R15-SG3-ISO1B. The sequence goes on from NZ_JCBDGG010000033.1 coordinate 71,596, forward strand.
CTCACGGTGAGTGCAAAGCCACCTTGCTCATTTGGACCGATACCGACTTCAGCGGTCACTGGCGCTTCTTTCAATGTGACCTTGCCTTCACGCGCAACGTGGAGCAGAGCGTTAGAAAAACAGGCGGCATAACCTGCGGCAAATAGTTGCTCTGGGTTGGTCGCTGCACCGGTACCACCCATCTCTTTCGGATAAGCAAGGCTAAGCAAAAGTTGACCGTCGTCAGTTTGAACCTGACCGTTACGGCCAGCAGATGCGGTTGCTTGAGTTTTGTAGAGTGTGCTCATAGGTATCTCCTTGGTTATTTAAGTTGTGCGCAATTTAATTGTTTGCAATCATATATCGAACCCAAGTTGTTTTGCAACTATATTGTGCACAATTTATTTTTAAGGTTAATGCTATGGACACTTGTCATTTGACGCCCCCCTTGAGTGATGAGGATAAAATAAAACTCGAGAATCAAGTCTGTTTTCCACTATACAGTGCGGCTAACGCAGTTGGCCGAGCATACAGACCGCTACTGGATGCATTGGATCTCACTTACGCGCAATACCTAGTGATGATGGTGCTGTGGGAGCAAGATGGCGTCAGTGTCAAAGAGCTGGGTGCTCGGTTATACCTCGATTCAGGGACCTTGACGCCACTGTTAAAACGTTTGGAAAACAAAGGGTTTGTAGAACGAGCGCGCAGTGAGAGTGATGAGCGCGTGCGGGTCCTCAATCTCACCTCGCACGGAAAAGCGTTGAAGCAGCAAGCCCTTACCGTGCCCACTGCGCTGTCATGTAAAATCAATTTACCCCTGGAAGAGATGGTGATGCTCAAGCAGCTATGTGAAAAAGTGCTTGAGCGTCTAGGTGAGTGAGGGAGAACGCCTCACTGCGTATCGTTACAACACTTCTTCTTTGTTAAAGAAACGGTTGAGCACACTCGCCAAGGCCTCTTTGGTAGCTGGCTTGGTGAGGCGACCATCCATCAGCTTGGCCATTTTCGTTACACTGGCGCTCTCTGCCTCTCCGCTGAGCGCAATAATAGGAATGCTTGGGTAAGACTCCTTGATGCGTCTCGAGGCTTCAAAGCCATCCATGACCGGCATCTGGATATCCATAAACACCAACTCAACGGGATTATCGTGAATGATGTCGAGCGCGGTTCGACCGTTATTTGCCATAATCACTCGATAGCCCAGTTGTTCCACGTACAGTTTGACTAACGCGCGTTGCACTTCTTTATCATCCACCACCAACACCACTGGCGCGCCCGGAGCGGTAGGGCTCGAAACCACTTGGCGATCACGCGGTTTTACTTTATTTGGAGGCTCAGCGGCGGGCGTTGATTTATTCGGCGTTATAACGGGCTTTTGCGTGGTGGGGGGAAAGCTTAACGTGAACTCCGTAAATTTACCTTGTTCTGAGCGGCACTGAATTGCCCCACCAAACGCTTTCATCACGCGTTGACAATAGCCCAGACCTAGCCCGCTACCACCACTCTTACGGTGACTGAAGAAATCATCAAAAATACGCTCAAGAAGATCCGCTGGAATACCTGGGCCAGTATCAGTGACAACGAGCCGGTTGTCGTTCTCCCCAAGCACGGTTTCAATGGTGATGTGGCTATCTGGGTAAGAGTCAAAATAGTAAATGGCGTTGCGAAGGAGATTGAAAATAACAAAATTAAACAGTGTCTCGTTTACCTTGGCGACAAAATCTTGATTCAGTTTTAGGTGGACACGGCGGCGAGTGGGTTCATCGTCAAAGCCATAGTTTTCGACAGCGCTGCGCACGCAGGCGCTGATCGATGTTGCCAACGCGGGCTCTTGATCCAGCGAGGCACTGTTCACCTCTCGCAATATGATATCGATCAGCTGGCGGCCACGCAGGACGGCTTGCTTGCCGCTGTCGACGTGTGTCATCAATTCAAAATGGGCGGGCAAATGGCGAATTTTTAAGTTGAGATGCTCAAACTCATACTGCACTTGGCTGAGTGGGTTACGCATTTCATGTGCAATGGAATTGGCTAATGCCTGAGACTGTTTGACCTTACGTTCGTAGTTGATGTGCGCTTGAACTTTGGAGAGCACCCGTTGCAGCGCTTCAAGTTCCTCATAGGAGAAGTTTAATCCGCCATCTTTCTCACTTGAGACCAAGACATGCGACAGTTTATTTCGACCTTCATAAATAGGCAGAACTAGGGCGGATTGTGTCTTTTTCATCGCTGAGCGAACTTGACTCAGTTTGCTACTGCCACTTTTCGCCATCGCTTCTTCCACCTCATCGAGCACAAGTGGTGCGGTGTGGGTTTCAAAGTAATCACGGTAAAAGCTTGCTCCTTGAAAGTCATCCAACAAGCGCAGTTTATTTTCAGGTACATCGAGGTAGCGAGCGAGTTTGTCCATCGCTTGCGTTGGTGAGTGATGAAATTCGTTCTCCAACTTGATGATTTTTTCCACCGGAGACACGGGATCGCCATACACAATATAGCTAATGGAACGTTGCAAGCTGCGGTAAAGTTTGGACCAAGATAAGCCAACAATCGCGACTATGGTGACCACCTCAAACGCGTGTGAATCATCAAATATGGGCAGTAAGGTGATGGCAGAAAAATAGACGAACAGTGTCACGGCGAAGCTCAAACCGATATACAGGATATAGCGCGAGCTATAAAAGCGAGAGGTAAGCAGCGCGTAGCCCATGAAGAGCATTTCGCTGACAGACAGTGCAGGTGGTAGCCAAGTCAACGAGAAGTCATTGAGGAAATAAGTAAAGCCAAGCTGAATGACCGCCGTTGAGCACATAAAAATGGCCATGCCAAGAATCATGTAGTTGATTCGAGTCCGTTGAATACGGTTTTCGCTTGCCGTTAGAGAGAGCAGATTGATAAACGTCAGCACCACTAAGGTGGCCAAACCGAGGAAAAAGGGCTGAGTATACGGACCAAACTCTAATACGAACTGACTGGGGCCTGAAATAGAGGCGCCTTGTACGGTCAAATCCGGTAAAAGGTTACAAGCCAAACCAAAAGCAAATACGCTCCAAGCCACAATGGATTGGAACACGGGGACGCGTTTACTTGCGTAATAGGTGCGCAGCTTAGCGGTAAAATGATACGCAGAAGCGAAGGCGACTAGCGCAGAAATATTGGCGACAATCGCCATCAAGACCGCCGTTTTCTCTCCGAGCAATGGCAGCAATCCGGTATGAAAGTAGTAGTTACTAACAATCCAAATAAACAAGCCAAATGTGTAGGTCACATAGTAAAGATAGCTGTTAAGACTGCTTGCACCGTGCTTTTTATACAGTGAGTAACAGAAGTAACTAGACCAAGTCAGTACCAACATCGCTGTCATAAACAGCACGATGGCCTTGGGGTACATAAGCTCTTGAAGGACAAAATTAAGCATGAGTTCTGGATTTCACCATGGGTTGACGATGTTGTGATTGCGCGTTGTTTTTATCGTTAGGTTGGCAGTATCGATGACCGCTCTGATTGTGATGATTCGCGTCTGTTCTGGAGAGCTCTGGAGTGCTTAGTTTTTGGTAATCATAGTACCTCAGTTCACCTTGTGGGAGGGCGAGTGAATCAAAGTAAGCGCGGGAAGAGAGTTGTTGCTCTAGAGTTGGTGAACCATCATACGAAAGGCAGAGTTTTAAAGCGCGTACACGACAATCCAGTGCTTTTTGAAAAAACACATTCGCCTCTTCGGCATAGTTTTCTTCTACCTGATAAAACCAAGCATGTTTTGCTTCCTCTTTAGAAACGGACGCAGAAATTGGTCTCACCGATAGGGGGCTGTTTGCTCGGGAGCGGTTGGTCGCCATGACGTTGTCGTGTTTATTGTTATGTGAACACTCTTGTTGTTTCACATAATTTGCGCAAATGCAACTTGGTTAATATTCTGGTTGGATCTTAATCCCAAGAAATGATGAGCGTGGTTCGGTGTGCGATGCAACAAAATCTGGATTGCGATAGTTTTGTGATCTAACGCAACTTAAGTGTTGGGTTGTTGATTTGATTATCAAAATGACATTATCCACTAGAATTGGACGATTTTTTCACAGAATTTTGGCATGATTGATCGCTAAGTTGCGTTAAAATCTATTTATAATTCTGATGCTTAGCGTTTCGTCACTGTTGGCTTTCTCGCCAAGTGATAGGCAGATAGATAAAAAAGTTGGCGAAAATCAGAAGCTTGGCATACACTTTTCAAAGTAACGCCGATATGTTGTTGATTGGCTTACCGAAAGTACTGGGTGTTGCCTTGGCGCAACTATGTTTAACACAGCTTTGAGGAAAGTTTTATGGCGCTCACAAAAGCCGATTTGGCTGAAAACCTGTTTGAAAAGCTTGGATACAGTAAACGGGATGCCAAGGAAACGGTTGAAGCGTTTTTCGAAGAGATTCGTAAAGCTCTAGAAAGTGGCGAACAGGTAAAACTGTCAGGGTTCGGAAATTTTGATCTTCGTGATAAGAATGAACGACCAGGTCGAAACCCGAAAACTGGTGAAGACATTCCTATCAGTGCACGCCGTGTAGTCACCTTCCGTCCTGGGCAAAAACTGAAAGCCCGAGTTGAAAATGTGAAAACAGAAGGTTGATCTGACAAACAGCGCCCTGTGCGATGATGGCAGTCCGAATTCCATAAAAAATCCCCAAGTCTTTGACTCGGGGATTTTTGTTTTTATGCCATGGCGATACAAGAGTGGGGGTTAGTCGCGCTTCCACAGGATGTGGCAAAACTTATGTTCTGGATCGCGGCTGACTAATAGACGTGCGAATACGTCATCCAACACGTCATTGTCTTCATTGACGAGTCCAACCCGAACCTCTGCATACGTCTCTTTGTCGACATCAAAGCCAACATGGCCCGCCCAATCTTCTCCGGTTTCAACCAGTTCGGCAGCACCACGGTCATCAAATTGCGCCGTAAACAGAATCACATCTGCGGGCTCAAGATTATCGGGAGCCATCTCTAGAAAGATGTCGTAGGCCGTGTCAATGGTGTCATCGTAAGAAATGAGATCAGACATATTACGCTCGGCTTGTGTATTTACGTTCAGCAGTGTTGATGATGACGCGATCGCCAGTGGCTATGTACTCAGGTACTTGCACGACAAGGCCAGTCGAGAAACGAGCAGGCTTGGTGCGAGCAGATGCTGACGCACCCTTGATCGATGGGTCGGTCTCTTCAATCACAAGTTCAACTGAAGCGGGCAGTTCAAGTGCAACCGCATTGCCGTTGACTAAAACCACGTGTAAGCCTTGAATCTCTTCAGTGATGAATAGCAAGTCATCTTCGATATCATCGCGTTTAAAGGTGTACTGAGTGTAATCTTCATTGTCCATGAAAATGTACTCGTCACCATCAACGTATGAGAATGCTGCGGCGCGTTTGAACATGTCGACAGTGTCAAGTACGTCATCGGACTTGTAGCGCTCATCAACGCGAGCACCAGTCGTGAGATCAGTGCAACGCAGTTTATAAATTTTTGAACCGCCGCGACCGCCAGGAGTCGTCACTTCAATATCTTTGATGAGTAGCGTTTTGCCGTTAGATACAATCGCAAAACCTTTCTTTAGCTCACTTGCCTTAGGCATGAACGTTTTCCTTCATATGGGTGTATTTTGGCGCATTATATATCAGTTATTCTTTGAGAAGGAATAACTTGATTGCACAGAGCGTGTGAGCGATCATTAAAGTCACCATTGATTGACAATAAGTTCAGACTGTTACCGCATGCCTCTTCCCGTTATCGACCCAACTCAACCGTTCCAAGCTCGTTATCAGCCTGCAATAGGGGAGCTGATGGCCTATTTACAAAGTGGGCTGGGTGACAATCTCCACAGCGTTTATCTCTATGGCAGCGTGGCGCGTAAAACGGCGGTCGAAGGGAAGTCCAATATGGATGTCATCGTGATTACGCATCGCTCTTTTAGCGATTCGCGGTCATCTCTGTTTAATACCATCAAATTTCACTTTCAAAAGCGTTATCCGTTTATTACTGGGGTTGCTTTTAAAACTGGTTTAGCCAGTGAGGTGGCGAGTTTAGAGGGTATTCTTTCTTGGGGATTTTTATTGCGTCATTGCGCGGTGTGTATTCATGGTGAAGATCTCTCGGAGTGCTTTGGCGATTATGAGCCGAGTTGGGAAATCGCTAAGCAGTGGAACATGGACGTCGAGGATTGGATTGCCGTGTACCGCAATCGAATTGCGCGCAGCAACAAACCCGAAGACCAAAGTCATGCTCAAATCATCATCGCCAAAAAGCTGCTCCGAGCAAGCTACTCATTGGTGATGGTTCGAGACAAACAGTGGTTCGATGATCCCATTGAGTGCGGCCAGCAATTCTTACGCTACCATCCTGAAAAGCAGCTCGACATTGAGCGCTTGGGGATTTTACTGTCTGGGCGTGTTATCCCTAAACGCTCTGTGGTGGGTCTGTTGGATTCCTTTGGTGATTGGTTGGTCAAACAGTACCAAAAGACGGAATTTAAAATCGGTTAGAACAAGCCAAGTTGAGGCTCACTCAAGCGTGCAAAGTCGAGCCCGATAAAGGGCAGAATTGCATCTGCGACGGGTTTGAGTTGTTTATCAATGTAGTGCTGATAATCAATCGGACTCTTTCGATACTCTTTGGGTTCAGGCCCTTGTGTGGTGATGAGGTATTCGATTCGGCCTTTGTTTTGGTATTGCAAAGGTCGACCAAGTTGCGCGTTTATTTCATCCGCCATTCGAGCGGCTCGCACATGAGGCGGAATGTTCTTTTGATACTCATGAAGTTTGCGCCGTAGCCTTTTCTGATACACTAACTCCTCATCAAAGCGCCCGTCTAACGTCTGCTCGACACAATCTCTAACGTATTGACACGGATCCTCACCGTGAAAGACTAAGCGATAGAGCTCATTTTGAAAGCGCTGTGCCAGTGGCGTCCAGTCTGTACGGGCGCTTTCCAATCCTTTAAACACCAGGTGTTCGTTGCTCTCGGTGACAATCAATCCTGCGTAGCGTTTTTTCGACCCTGTTTCTTGGCCGCGTATCGTTGGCATCAAAAACTTTTTGTAATGGGTTTCGTATTCCAGCTCAAGCATCGAGGTTAAACCGTATTCTTGGCTAAGATGCTCACTCCACCACGCATTAATGTGTGTGGTCAGTTGCTGGCCTATAGCATCAGCTTCTTGCTGGCTTAAGCTTGTCCCTAGTGACACAAAGGTCGAATCGGTATCCCCGTAGATCACTTGATAGCCTTGGGATTCAATCAGGCGTTTGGTCTGCTTCATGATCTCGTGGCCGCGCATGGTGATGCTAGAGGCGAGGCGTGTATCAAAGAAGCGGCAGCCCGAGGAGCCTAATACACCATAGAAGGAGTTCATGATGATCTTAATGGCCTGAGAAAAGGCCTTTTCATTGTTTTTCTTCGCTCTATCGCGTGCGGCCCATAAGGTTTCAATCATGGTAGGCAGAAAGTGGGTGCTGCGGTGGAACTGGCCGCCACGAAAGCCTTCCACCGCGTGGTGGGCCTCTTTACCCACCTCAAGCTTCAGCCCTTCGACTAGCCCGATTGGGTCAATCAGAAAGCTGCGAATGATCGAAGGGTAGAGGCTTTTAAAATCCAGCACCAGCACCGAATCGTACAAACCCGGGATTGAATCCATCACATAGCCCCCGGGACTGGCTAACCAGTTTTCAGGCTGTAAGTTGGGTGCCACGTAACCGGCGCGATGGATCTGCGGTAGGTAGAGGTTGGTGAATGCGGCGACAGAGCCTCCGACGCGATCCAACTCAACACCGGTTAACCGCGATCGTTCGATGGCAAAATCGAGCAAATGGGTATGGGCGAAGATTTTATTGACCAATACACAGTCTTGCAGGTTGTAGCGGGCGAGAGAGGGTTTGTCGTGTCGAAACATGTGGTTAATTTCATCCATGCGATCATGGACGTTGTGGATCTGTTTCCCTTCGCCAAGAAGCTCCTGAGAAACGGACTCCAATGACCAACTGCGAAAGTGGTAAGTCGCGGTTTTTAACGTGTCGATACCGTCCATGACGACGCGACCTGGGATCGAGATGAACGCTTGGCCGGTCGACGCAGATGAGCGGAAGTAGGCTTTTTGGTTGCCTCGCCCTAAGTAGAGCGCCATCTTGTGCCATTGGGCTCGTTTATCGAGCAAGCGAAAGTCAAAATCAATCACGTTCCATCCGATGACCACATCGGGATCATAGGTTTGGAACCAGTGAACCAGAGCTTGGAGGAGGGCTTTCTCATCACTGACCCACTCTATCGGAGTATCGGCGGCTTGTGGCGTACCCACCATAATCACGCGACTGTCTTTGGGGCTGTCTAACCCGATCGAATAGAGTTGGCCTTTTTCGGAGCATTCGATATCAAGCGACACCACATGGAGCGTTGGGGTGTATTGGCCTTGGCGACATTTGGCGTTGCTGACTCGCACATAGCCTGACTTTTGCTCTACGTGACCGACAAACTCTACGCTACCTTGAATAAATCGTTCCATGAGGAATCTATCCGCAAGGCGGATGTCGTCTTCCAAAACGAGGACATCTTGCTGCTTCAACTGTTGGCTGAAGGCCGTCGCCGTTTGAATGGTGGCACTGTAGCAAGCCGCGAGAGGGGTGTGGGTAAAGTCTTTCAGTTCGAGGGGTTGGATAGTGGCATCGAACCCATGCTGTAAGTTGATCTCGCGCGCTTGGTCTATATGCGATTGCGGGATAAAGAACACGGGTTTTTCGCCCTCAATGACCAGTTGCATCGGCCCTTGCACGGTAGAGAGCCAGAGGTCAATTTGAGTGCGGCGTCCAACATCGCGTGCTTGGCGTGTCAGTAAAAAACCGTGTTGAATGGTCATAGTAAAGCGTGTTCCTTGGTGAGCATGATAACCCCAATTGGATGCTGTTATGGGGCATGCTCGCCCAGTGTAGCACAGGCGGCTAAGGGATAACGTTAGTAATAAACGTAAGCCGTCAACTGCGCGAGAAGCTCGTCACGATGCCAGTGCCGGTAGCTTACTTCACTGCGAAGGGCGAAATCTGACGTCATGGACCAATGCCAGTGGGTACTGGCTTGCGCTTTGTGAGAGGCAGGAGAATCGAACAGACTAAGGTACTGCCCCTGTACGCTCACTTTATGCGCCTGATTGATTTGATAGAGCAGGCCCACCTCAGCCCCTGCGCCGAGAGTGGCTTGGTAGTCGGTCAGCGCACCACCACTTAATTCAGCGGAGAGCAGCGTATAGCCGTGTACGAGATTGGGGTCCCCCCATGCCTTTCCCACTCCCCCTTGGCCGAACCAGCGTCTGGACGTGTTGGTGCTATCGGGCTGTCTGTCAAAGCCTGTGCGAATATTCCATGCCCAACTGCTGAAGACGCGATTACTCGGCGCAAGCGCCATTGCGTCAATAACATACAGCTTCTCTAACCGGCTTGTGCCGTTGTCATCAAGGCTCATTTGCGCATCAAGAAAGCTAATTTGTGCGCCGGGAATAAATCCAGCTTGCGAGTCTAATAGATCATGATACGCGGCGCGCCAATCTAAGGTCAGCCGATGACGGTTGAGATCGGAGTAGCGGTAGCCTAGCCCGACACGCGCAGAACCATGCCCATCTTCAGGCGATACGCTAGGTACGGGGACGTCGCTGAAGGGTGAGGGGGTTTTAATGATACTGCGTTGATACAAAAGATCGGTGAGCTGTTTGGCGGTAGGGTCGCGTTCTAACCCTAGGTCGTAGAGCTCAAAGTTAAGCCACTCATAGGCGAACTCAAGGATCGCCGCACGTTCTGCATCACTGTATTCTGATGCGCTAGGGTAGATGCCCTTTTTTGCGCGTTGCGCCGCAGCAAAGCGCTCATCACTCATCGACTGCGATTGATGCAGTAAGCGTGTACCAAAGGCCGCACGATACTGCGGCGCGGCTAACAGATCTTGCGCAGCGAGGGCTTTGACTGTATCCGAAGGAATGGCCTGAACGGGGAACTGATCGACTAAATAGAGATCTTCACGAGCCAATTCCAAAAGAGCGAGCAGTTGGTAAGAGCAGTTTTCATCCAAGAAATAGTAATCAAATTGAGCTTGCTGCATTTCCCAGAGATGCAGTAAGACCCGTTCCACTTCATCTTCTGTTAAGTTGAGGGGGTATTCCCAAATATCTCTCGACTCGATGTCATTGTATTCCCTTACCTTTCTGTAATAGGGCATCACGGTATAGCGACCTGGATAAGCGCCAAACAACCCTTTCATCGCATAGAGTGCTGCGTTGTCTTGCGTTTCCGGCTCCGCGGCGAAATTCACCGCAAACGCCACTAACTCTTTATGACGCGTCTGGTCTTTGGCGTCGACGCGCAGCAGGGTGTGGCCAAACATGGAGGACGGGTTATTCATAAAAGCAGTAGGAAACACCAGTGTGAGTCCTTGAGGATCCAGTACCGCCTTCCATGTCTCCAACTCCGGGCAGTCGAGCGTCGCTCGTCGTCCTTGTTGCTCTTCAAGCCAAGTAAAGCGTGCGGGAAATTGGCACCTTGCAATGTGGGCTTGTGCTTCCTTCTGCTGATAGAACGCATGAATAGTCGCCTCAAGCTCTCGCTCTGGCGAACGCTTACCCTGTGCAGAGAAAAAGAATTCGTCCGAATCTACTTGGCTCTCTATACGGCCAGACCAATGGCTCTGATAGTGGCCCAGTTTCTGCCAATATGAAGAGTGAGCTAACGTTGCGACGTCTAGTGCGACCTCAGTCGGCGACTCGGCTTGCGCCAAGCAAAGAGGGGAAGAAAGTGCAAGTAAAGCGCCAGTGAGTGGCATCAGTTTTTTCATAGGTGGTCGGGGAGATCCTAAATCGGCTTGCGATGACTTTAACGCCAACATGCTGATAATACGAGTGTTACAGTGATATTCAATACAAGTTTGAGGGGATAAAAGACGCCACACAAGCGTGCAGCGCCTTTTAAGCGAGGATTAAATCGCGTAGTTGGCCAGTGTTTGGTCGCTTGAGACCAAGGCGTTGAGGTTGGTGAACACCTCTTCAGAGGTGACGTTTTCAGACTGGAACACTTGCGAGAAGTTCTCTTGCGCTAGCGTATTGAACGCGCCTTTATCTGATTCTTGGATGCCCCACACTTCAGAAAGTGTCGCGAGCGTTTCACCTTCGCCTTTCGCGATGTCACGCGCAAGATTGTCCATGTTGCCATCGATAAACAGGGCTAATTTCTGCGCTGAGTTGATCGTGCCGTTGCCATCACATCCCAATGTACCAAATGTAATACCAAAGGTTTGGTTACCGAACGTACCGTTTGTTGTGGCGCCTAGCACTTTGAAGACTTTGCCAGATTGACCATCAAAAATCATGGTACCTAGACCACAACCGATATCAGAATCGGCCATTGCGACGTTTGAGAGAGGAAGAGTTGAAGCCAGTGCTGCCACTGCGAGAAGCTTTTTCATACCATATCCTTATATCATTATGGTTCGTCAGCTTAATGCCAACGAGGGTTATGCAACGCAATTCGTTACATCCTTTTTATGAATAGTTGAAATTGATTGCATTTTCAATGCATAGCTACGAATAAAGCATTCATGCTCCAAATGTTGAGAATCTATCGCTTTAAATAGTGTCAAACTATTGATTCTTAGGTTAATTAAGTGCAGTCCAACAGTTATGAAAATAAGTTCTTGCTAAACTTTGCGTTTGGGCACATATTCAGTGCAGGCAATAAAAACCAAAATGAGTTAAACTAGGCAGCCATGCTGTTATCCACTGTATAAGTGGGTGCAGAGCCAAGTTAAAAGTGTGGAGATACAAGTTTGATAAATGTTTTCCTTGTAGATGATCACGAGCTGGTTCGCACAGGGATACGACGTATTATTGAAGACGTCCGTGGAATGAACGTAGCAGGGGAAGCTGTAAGCGGTGAAGATGCAGCAAAATGGTGTCGTAGCAATCATGCAGACGTCATTTTGATGGATATGAATATGCCCGGTATTGGTGGCTTAGAAGCGACAAAGAAAATCCTGCGATTCAATCCAGATGTAAAAATCATTGTTTTGACTGTTCATACGGAAAATCCGTTTCCAACGAAAGTGATGCAAGCGGGAGCTGCCGGTTATTTAACCAAAGGTGCAGGTCCTGATGAAATGGTCAACGCGATCCGCGTTGTTCACAGTGGTCAGCGTTACATCTCACCAGAGATAGCGCAGCAGATGGCATTAAGCCAATTCTCACCCGCCTCTGAAAATCCATTTGCTGATTTATCAGAGCGTGAGCTGCAAATCATGATGATGATCACCAAGGGGCAAAAAGTGACGGATATTTCCGAACAACTGAATCTTAGCCCCAAAACGGTAAACAGCTATCGCTACCGTTTGTTCAATAAGCTGCACATCAGTGGCGATGTTGAATTGACGCACCTAGCGATACGACATGGAATGCTCGACACCGAGACCCTCTAGTGACACAAACGTTTGACTCGGTAACCTTCCTTAAGACTGTGACCAATCAGCCCGGTGTGTACCGCATGTACAACACCGAGGCTGAGGTTATTTATGTCGGCAAAGCTAAAGACCTCAAAAAGCGCCTCTCTAGCTATTTTCGCAAAAATGTGGATAGCGAGAAGACTCGCGTGCTCGTTAGTCATATCGCCAAGATAGATGTCACCGTTACGCACACGGAGACGGAAGCCCTTATTCTTGAGCACAATTACATTAAGCAGTATTTGCCTAAGTACAATGTGCTATTGCGTGACGACAAATCCTATCCGTACATCTTTGTCAGTGGTCATAAGCACCCTCGGCTTTCAATGCATCGTGGGGCGAAAAAGCGTAAAGGTGAGTATTTTGGTCCGTATCCTGACTCTGGTGCTGTTCGAGAAACGCTGCATCTGATTCAGAAGATCTTTCCGGTTCGTCAATGTGAGGATACGGTATACAGCAATCGCACCCGCCCTTGTTTGATGTACCAAATTGGTCGCTGTGCTGCACCTTGTGTCAGTGACGTTATTTCTGACGCGGAATATCAAGAGTTGGTTGATCTCGTGCGCTTGTTCTTACAAGGCAAAGACAGCCAAGTGCTCTCGACGCTGGTGGAAAAAATGGAGCAGGCGAGTCAGTCACTGCGCTTTGAAGATGCGGCTAAGTTTCGCGATCAGATTCAAGCCATCCGCCGCGTGCAAGAGCAGCAATTTGTCTCTGAAGATTCGATGGACGACATGGATGTACTGGGTTTTGCTCAAGAGAAAGGCATCGCGTGTATCCACATCTTGATGATTCGCCAAGGCAAGGTACTTGGCTCTCGAAGCCATTTCCCTAAGATCCCAGCAGAGACCGATGCACAAGAAGTCTTTCACAGTTTCCTGACTCAGTACTACCTCGCGCACAATGAAGCACGCACCGTGCCGACGCGTATTATCTTAAATGCCGGGTTAAGCGACGAAACCAAAGCGTTGCAAACTGCGCTCAGTGAGCGGCTCGGTCGTAAAGTCCATTTTCATACCAATCCGACAGGGACACGGAGTCGCTACCTCAAACTGGCGAACACCAATGCACTGACGGCAATCACCACTAAGATCAACCATAAAATGACCATCTCTCAGCGCTTCAAAGCACTTCGGGAGGTATTGGGTATGGAGACGATCGCCAGAATGGAGTGTTTTGATATCTCACACACCATGGGTGAGAGTACGATTGCCTCTTGTGTGGTATTCAATCACGAAGGCCCATTGAAGCAAGAGTACCGGCGCTACAACATTACCGGGATCACCGGTGGTGATGATTACGCTGCGATGGGGCAAGCCCTTGAGCGCCGATACGCCAAGCAGCTTGATGTCGAAAAAATCCCCGACATTGTCTTTATTGACGGTGGTAAAGGTCAGCTTAACCGAGGCCATGACATCATTTCGCAATACTGGGGAGATTGGCCAAAGCGACCCAAACTGATTGGTATTGCGAAAGGGGTGACACGAAAACCTGGCCTCGAAACCTTAATCACCACCGATGGTGAAGAGTTCAACTTACCCAGTGACGCGCCTGCTTTGCATTTAATGCAGCACATTCGTGATGAGAGCCACAATCATGCGATTGCCGGGCATCGTGCGAAACGTGGTAAAACACGCCGTACGAGTGCACTTGAAGGCATTGAAGGCATCGGACCGAAACGTCGTCAGGCGCTGCTGAAATACATGGGTGGCTTACAAGAGCTCAAACGTGCGACTGTTGAAGAAATCGCCAAAGTTCCGGGCATTAGCCACTCTTTAGCAGAAAACATCTATCAAGCATTGAAACAATAAGAAAAATCCCGCAACATAAGAGCCCGCCAAAACGGCGGATTGCCAGCCGTACGCACACAAAAAGAGCCTTAAATAAATATGCGTTTAAACATTCCGAACCTACTGTCTTTGTTGCGACTTTTCTTGATTCCCATCTTCGTCGTGGCATTTTACCTTCCTTACGCTTGGGCTCCATTCGCGGCGGCAATGATTTTCTTTGTGGCAGGGTTCACCGATTGGTTAGATGGCATGTTGGCGCGAAAACTGGGTCAAACTTCCCGTTTTGGTGCGTTTATCGATCCTGTTGCGGACAAAGTGCTGGTGGCAACCGCCTTGATTCTGATTACTGAGCACTTTCACTCCATTTGGGTGACCATCCCTGCTGTCACCATGATTGCCCGAGAGATCATCATCTCTGCGTTACGTGAATGGATGGCGGAAATCGGCAAACGCGCCAGTGTCGCCGTCTCTTGGGTGGGCAAAGTGAAGACGGTGAGCCAGATGTTTGCGCTTTGGGTTCTGATTTGGCGTTACGATGATTGGATGATTTGGCTCGGCTACGCGGCATTATACGTCGCGACGTTTCTTACCTACTGGTCGATGGCGCAATACTTGTTGGCCGCCAAAGATGATCTACTCGACGAAGAACATCATTAATCCACTACGTTCATGTTTCACGCACACAGCCCGTCAATCGACGGGCTGTGTTGTTTCTAATGCTGAAGGTTCAGTGAAGGCGGGTTGTTGCGCCGGAACGTAGTGACTGAGTTGCTCTATAGGGCTTGGCATCGCAAAACAGTAGCCTTGCAAGAAATCCACGTCCAGTTTGGTGAGTTTATCCAAATGCGCGGTGGTTTCCACGCCCTCTACCACGACGCGCAGCCCAAGCCCTCTCGCCATCACGACGATGGTCGAGACAAAGTTTAGGTCGTTGTCGTTAAACACGATGTCTTTGACAAACGAGCGGTCAATTTTTATCTCATCAATCGGCAGTTTTTGCAGTAAAGAGAGAGAGGAGAAGCCGGCGCCGAAATCATCGAGTGAGATTTTCGCGCCCGCTTGGCTCAAGGTGGTGAGCGCTTGTAAGCAGGCGTCGAAATCTGTGATGGCGGCGGTTTCTGTGACCTCAAAACAAAAGCGGCTGACAGGAAGGTGGTGATGATGAATGATGGAGATCAGCTCATGGGCGAAGTCGGGTTGGATTAACTGCTTTGCACTCAAGTTGACAGAGACATGCTGGTAGCGGTTAAGGCTGACGGACTGTTTGATGTCGCGACACACCTGATGAATCAGATGCTTACCCAGAGCACCAATCAGGTTGATTTCCTCTGCGAGACGAATGAATTGATGCGGCGCAACGTGTCCAAGCTGCGGAGAGTGCCAACGCGCCAAGGCTTCCACAGCGGTAAAGTGATTGTCCGTTGGGGAAAACAGCGGTTGGTAGTGCATGACGATTTCGCGGTTTTCAATCGCGAGTTTGAGGTGATGCTCCATGGTCACTTTATCAAACAGGGATTCTTCGTCTTGTTGGCGATAACAGGCAGGCTGTGTTGCACCTTGGCGCTTGGCTTGGTACATGGCAATGTCTGCCCGCTTGATGAGATCATCGGGCGTTGTCGCATCCCACGGATACATGGCAATGCCAATACTGCCACTAGCGACCAGCTCAATCTCTTCGCAGTGCAGCGGTTTTTTGATGATGTCCAACATATCACTGGCGAGCGCCAGCGCTTGTTCGCGGTTTGCCACATCGCAAAAGAGTAAGAACTCATCACCCCCGAGTCGGGCGATGCGATGTGTCGCGGCTAATGTGCTTTGTATTTGTTGCGTGACATGTTGTAACAAGGCGTCACCGACATGATGACCAAAAGTATCGTTGATGAATTTAAAGCGATTTAAATCCATCAACATGACCGCTTTGGGCTGTGTAGGTAGGGCGGCAAGTTGGTTGTTCATGACTTCAATGATCTTGCGGCGGTTCGCTACGCCTGTTAGAGCGTCGTAATAGGCCATTTGACGGATTTTTTCCGCGCTCACTCGGCGCTCGGTGACATCGGTGACCGAGCCGATCATTTTCACCGCTCGACCCTGCGCATTATATAGGGCGGAACCGGCCGCATTGACCCACAATATCTCACCTTTCGAACTTTTTAAGCGAAATTCCAACTTGAACGGGGTTTGATCGCGCAGATGCTGCTTGAGCGCTTGCTTTAGCGTGTCTCTATCTTCATGGTGAGCTAACTCGATGACCTGTTCGAGAGGGTAGACGCCGCTGGTTCGGCTGCTCTCTATACCCACCATCGCCAGTAAACGACCATTGAGGCGAAAATGGTTGGCAGCGATATCCCACTCCCAAATACCATCGTTTGAGCTATTGGACACCACTTCGAGTTGTTCGAGCAGTTGCTGTGATTGTTGCTCGTTGTGTTTGCTGGTGGCAATCAGGGCGTCACGCTCGATAAACAGCGCCAGCATATCTAAATAGTTATTGAACATCGCCATCGAGTGAATGTTGACTTCGTCATTGATGGCGTCCACAACCGACACCAGTTTCCACTGCTGCTGGGTTCCGGTGGCGATCGGGATGATGGTGGCAATGTAGTAGGTATCGTGTTGGATAAACGGAAAACGCTCGATCCCATCGCTGATACGATGTTGACTATCCAACGTGCTAGGATGTGTCATCCCTTTCTCAGCCCAACTGTCGACGTGGTACTCACCATGACGCCCTGTGGCTAAACATGCCCAAGCGAGCGGACTGTTATAGATACTCTGGGCATCTAAGATGGCAGAGAAGCCCTCTTGAGCGAGGGAATAAAAGTTTTCGAAAATCTCAAACGACGATCGCCCTTCATTGGTCAGTAAAGCTTGGCGAATCGGGGAGCCGAGGGTGGGGTCGATGGCCTTGAGACCTTTACGAGGCTTAGTGCCACAGGAGCGCCGCACAATCAACTGTTGCTCGAGCGATGTGCTGATTCTTGAATAGGGTGCACCCTGCATCCGCTTAAGAGCTCGAAAGAAGACGTCTCGAGTGAGCGTCTCAAGCCTTTGGTCGACAGTGGTGAGCGGCGGGGTAGTGTGGTCGCCAAGAAAGACATTGTCTACGCCAACCACCGCGATGTCCTGCGGTACCTTTAGGCCCATGTGTTCAAGCTGTTCTATCATTCCGATCGCATTGTGGTCAGTGGCACAAATAATTGCGCTACACGGTGATTGGCGCTGTTGATAAAGCACCGCTGCTTCACGGCCGCCGGCCAGCGAGCAGTTGTTGACCTCGAAGATCATCGCTTGACTGGCAGGGTGACCATAGGCCTGTTGGATGGTTTTATAGGCAGAGAAGCGTTGTCGAATGTCATCAACGGTAAAATCGCCACAAAAGCCTATCTGGCGGTGACCAAGTGAGGTGAGATGCTGGTAGAGTGCGGTGATTCCCTGAGCTTGGTCGCTAAAAAAGTGTTCAACGTCCAATGAATAATGCCCACCCATTGAAAGGACGGGAATGTTGAGAGAGAGGGCATGTTCAACCAAACGTTCACTGGCGCAACCGAGCAATACAATGAGGCCATCTAAATGCTGAAAACCGACGGGTAAATCGAACTCTGGATGATCGCCACTGCGAATAAACATCAGGTTGATATTGTTCTCAAAGGCAAGCTGCCTGAGGGTCGCGTTTATCTCACCCATGTAAAATCCACTCAGCACCGGCATAATGATACCCAGCGTCGGTCGCGTTGGAATAAGGTTGTCTGGTTGCTGCATTGGGGCTTGTCTCTCCGCCATATTCTTTTTAGAACTTCATTCTATATAGAACTCAGTGCCGAACGAGCAGCAAAGCAAGATTTTGTTTCTTGGCTCACGCTCTGTGCAAGAGGGTACGGGGCCTAGCGCACAGTTGGTGTCGATCTGATTGACAACGAAACAGACAGAAACAAGGTGAAGAATTGGCGGAAATTGAACAGAAAATAGTTAATTTTGAAAGTTTTGGCGGTAAATTAGACAAACGATTCAAAAAATAAAAATTAGTGTTGACGAACAAGTTCGAATCCGTAGAATGCATCCCGTACCCAAGAGGAAGGCGGCAAACAAGCAGCTTAACTTGGTACGACGAAGGCGCGTTGGCAGAGTGGCTATGCAGCGGATTGCAAATCCGTGGACCTCGGTTCGACTCCGGGACGCGCCTCCATTTGCGACACTAGCTCAGTTGGTAGAGCGCAACCTTGCCAAGGTTGAGGTCACGAGTTCGAACCTCGTGTGTCGCTCCAAATTTTCAGATAGCGATAATTCGATATCTAGATGGTGTGTTACGTTTCCGTAACGGCATCACAAATTTAGATTTGTGTGCCCTGGTGGTGGAATTGGTAGACACAAGGGATTTAAAATCCCTCGGCGTTCGCGCTGTGCCGGTTCAAGTCCGGCCCGGGGCACCATCTAACGCATAAGTTATTAGCAAACCTATGCGACACTAGCTCAGTTGGTAGAGCGCAACCTTGCCAAGGTTGAGGTCACGAGTTCGAACCTCGTGTGTCGCTCCAAATTATAAGCTCTAGCAGAAATGCTGGGGCTTTTTGTTTTTGGTGATCGTCTGTGTCAGTGCATAGTGGTATCAATTGGTAGAGTGCAACCTTGACAAGGTTGAGGTCACGCTGATGTTCAAAAGAAAGCGAACCTCGTGTGTCGCTCCAAATTATAAGCCCTAGCAGAAATGCTGGGGCTTTTTGTTTTTGGTGATCGTCTGTGTCAGTGCATAGTGGCATCAATTGGTAGAGCGCAACCTTGCCAAGGTTGAGGTCACGCTGATGTTCAAAAGAAAGCGAACCTCGTGTGTCGCTCCAATTTATAAAGCCCTAGCAGAAATGCTGGGGCTTTTTGGTTTTTGGTGATCGTCCGAGCCAGTGAGTAGTATCACCGTCTTAACTTGTAGCCGATTTAGCTGCGGCGCAGGCACCCAGCGTTCTAAGACTTAGTCAGTTGAAACAGTTTTCCGCTGTCTGTACTAAACACGATGCCTCCGTTGGGGAGCACTTCGATATCTCGGATACGTTCACCTAAAGACTCCAGTAAGCGCGTCTCTTCGATGATGTTGTTGTTTTGCAAGGTCAATACGTTGATATGGGTGAGTTTTAAAGCCCCAGCGAGAAGTTTGCCATCCAGCTCAGGAAACGCCTCGCCGCGATACAGCACTAACGAGCCAGGTGCGATAGAAGGGACATACACTTTTCGGGGAGAGGTCACGCCGGGCGCTTCTTCAGCTTCACCCACCGCAAGCGGCCCCCAATACTCTTTGCCGTGCGATGTGATAGGCCAACCATAATTCGCGCCTTTTTCTATCAGATTGATTTCATCGCCGCCACGTGGCCCATGCTCTATAGACCAGAGTGTTTGACTTGGGCCGTCGTAAAACAGTCCTTGGGGATTTCGGTGACCATAGCTCCAAATTTCTGCTTGCGCGTCCTTCTCGGTAACAAAAGGGTTGTCTTTTGGGGCTGAACCATCGAGATGAATCCTTAGTATCGAACCTGCATGCGTGGAACGGTCTTGACCATTGGGCCGCTCACCACGGTCGCCAATGGAGAGGTAAAGGTATTGGTCATCAAAGGTAATCCGACTGCCAAAATGGCGACCGGTATCAGAGCCAGATTTTGTCACGAGCAGTTCACGCCACTGGCTGAGTTTACCCGCTTGAATCGTTGCAGTTGCCAGTGCGGTTTCAAGCGCATCGCCGACACGCTTAGTGAAGGTAAAATAGTAGCGTTCGCTCTCGAAAGGCGAACGGGCGACATCCAACAATCCACCTTGTCCCGACACCGCCACATCGCTGACTTGATGGATGGCCGTGTAGCGCTGAGAGTTGAGATTCACCTGACCGATTTCGCCATTTCTCTGGCTGATAAGTAAGGTGGTGTCATCGACAGCGGCGATTCCCCAAGGGACGTTGAGCCCGGAGACGATAAGATTGGCTTGCCACTCGTTCTCTGACGCTTGCGCAGTGGCGTAAGTGACGTTCAGTGAAGCAAGTGTACAGATTAAAAAAGCGCGCGTGAGAAATAGCTTGGTCATACATCGTCCTCTGAGTTAGAGCCGAAAACTAGTCGGTTATGAATGATTTTAGCATCCATACGTCGCAGCCGTTGTGCTCTGTTTCGTCCATTGGTTCGGATAAGTGTGTAAAGCCTAAGGATTCATACAGAGCGATGGCTTGCGTCATGCTTGCGAGAGTGTCGAGATAGCACTCTTCAAATCCGGCGGATTGAGCGAACGCCAAACATTGCAACGCCAACGCTTTGCCGATTCCGAGACCGCGAGTTTCAGGTAATAGAAACAGTTTCTTCAGTTCACAGCGCGTAGCGGATTGGCCAAACGGCGCCAAACCACACCCACCAACGACTTTGCCATCTGAGAGAGCAACCAAGTAGAGGCTGCGTTCGCTCGGTCGGTAGTGCTCACTCATGGCGAGAACTTCGGCATCGGAAGGGCCAAAGCCTTCCCCAATCGCGCCGAACTCTTGCCCGACACGTTTGATAATATGGCAGATTGCATCGTTATGTTCTGCTGTGATTGGGGTGATGGTATGGTCTGGAGTGCTGGTATAGCTCGGTGTGCCCAATTCTGATTCCTTGTTCGTTTAAATGTGTGTTACCTACGATAGGCTTAAATAGAGTTTTATCAAGGCTTGGGGCGAATTTTCATTCAAAGGCAGTAATTATCACGATTTCGGTTTGGATTTGACCTTGGCATTCGTTACTATATACAGCTATTTGAAAATGCCCACAATCCCTTTTGGGAACCTTATGGACACTACCACTTATGGCGGTTGTGATTGACCGACATAGGGTAATGAGGAAACGATGCAACATCTACAAGAGATCATTGCTAATGCGAACGCAGCCATTGATGCTGCGACATCGCTTGTCGCACTTGATGAAGTGCGTGTTCAATACCTAGGAAAAAAAGGTGAGCTAACGGCTCAACTTCAAAGCCTAGGTAAACTGCCACCGGAAGAACGTCGCGAAGCGGGTCAAGAGATCAACAAAGCGAAAGGTGTGGTTCAACAAGCTATCGCGGCGCGTAAAGATGCCCTTCAACGCGCAGAGCTAGAAGAGAAACTGGCCGCTGAAACCATCGACGTGACACTCCCTGGTCGTCGCATCGAAAACGGTGGTTTGCACCCGGTGACTCGTACGGTTGAGCGTATCGAGCAGTTCTTTGGCGAGCTAGGATTCAATGTTGAGTCTGGTCCTGAAATTGAAGACGCTTTCCACAACTTTGATGCCTTGAACATTGCAGAGGATCACCCAGCTCGTACGGATCACGACACCTTCTTCTTCAATCCAGATTTGATGCTGCGTACTCACACATCGGGTGTACAGATTCGTACAATGGAAAACGGTCAGCCTCCTTTCCGTTTCATTGCACCTGGCCGTGTTTACCGTAATGACTATGATCAAACGCACACGCCAATGTTCCACCAAGTGGAAGGCATGCTGGTGGATGAAAACGTCAACTTTGCTCAGTTAAAAGGCATCCTGCACGACTTCCTATGCAACTTCTTCGAAGAAGAGGTTCAGGTACGTTTCCGTCCATCTTACTTCCCATTTACTGAGCCTTCAGCGGAAGTGGATGTAATGGGCAAAAATGGCAAATGGTTGGAAGTTCTCGGTTGTGGCATGGTTCACCCGAACGTACTTCGCAGCGTTGGTATCGATGCGGAGAAATACTCTGGATTTGCATTTGGTATGGGTGTCGAGCGTTTGACTATGCTGCGCTACGGCGTCAACGACTTGCGTGCGTTCTTTGAGAACGATCTTCGTTTCCTTAAACAGTTCAAGTAATCCAGGGGATACATCACTATGAAATTTAGCGAATCATGGCTTCGTGAGTGGGTAAACCCTTCAGTCTCGACTGACGAACTTACTCACCAAATCACAATGGCGGGTCTAGAAGTAGACGACGTACTACCTGTTGCTGGTTCTTTCACAGGCGTTAAAGTAGGTAAAGTGGTTGAGTGTGGTCAACACCCAGATGCGGACAAACTGCGTGTGACTAAAGTCGATGTTGGTGCAGAAGAGCTGCTAGACATCGTGTGTGGCGCGTCGAACTGTCGCCAAGGTATCAAAGTGGCTGTCGCAACGGTTGGCGCTGTGCTACCGGGCGATTTCAAAATCAAAAAAGCCAAGCTGCGTGGTCAACCATCACACGGCATGCTGTGTTCATTTTCTGAGCTCGGTATTGATGTTGAATCTGATGGCATCATGGAGCTAGCAGAAGACGCAGTCATCGGTACTGATTTCCGAGAATTCCTAGGTCTTGACGATGTAACCGTTGACGTAGACCTAACGGCGAACCGTGCGGACTGTTTCAGCATCCGTGGTATGGCGCGTGAAGTTGGCGTTCTCAACCGCGCTGACGTAACTGAGCCAGCGGTGAACCCAGTGGCTCCTGTTATCGATGATCAAGTCTCTATCGAAGTGAAAGCGCCGGCGGCGTGTCCACGCTACCTTGGCCGTGTGGTTAAAAACGTTAACGTTCAGGCTGAAACGCCGCTTTGGATGCAAGAAAAACTGCGTCGCTGCGGTATTCGCTCTATCGACCCTGTGGTCGACATCACTAACTTTGTTCTGCTAGAGCAAGGCCAGCCAATGCACGCATTCGATCTTGCTAAGATTGAAGGTGGCATCGTGGTTCGTATGGCAGAGCAAGGCGAAAAGCTTACTCTTCTAGACGGCAGCGAAGCTGAGCTAAACGCAGATACGCTAGTGGTTGCAGACCACAACAAAGCTCTAGCTATTGCGGGTATCTTTGGCGGTGAAGAGTCTGGTGTTACGACTGAGACTAAAGACGTACTACTTGAGTGTGCATTCTTTGCACCAGACCACATCCGTGGCCGCGCGCGTAGCTACGGTCTACATACGGATTCTTCCATGCGTTTTGAGCGTGGTGTGGATTTCGCACTACAAGCTAGCGCAATGGAGCGTGCAACAGAACTTCTTGTTGAGATCTGTGGCGGTGAAGTCGCACCTGTTGTTGCTGTAGAGTCAGAAGCTGACCTACCAAAAGCAAACACAGTAGCTCTACGTCGCACTAAGCTAGACAGCCTACTAGGTCACCACATTGCTGATAGCGATGTTGTTGAAATCCTAGAGCGTCTTGGCTTAGCGGTTGAAACAACAGATGCAGGTTGGACAGCAACAGCACCGACATGGCGTTTTGATATCGCTATCGAGCAAGACCTAATTGAAGAAGTCGGTCGTATCTACGGTTACGATAACATTCCTAACCAAAACCCAGCCGCAGCACTTAAGATGCACGACCACGTTGAAGCGAACATTCCGCTAAAACGCGTTCGTAGCTTACTTGTTGACCGTGGTTACCAAGAAGCGATCACTTACAGCTTCGTTGAGCCTGAGCAGCAAAAACTGATCGTTCCGGGTGTTGAGCCACTCATCCTGCCATTCCCAATCTCTGCGGATATGTCAGCAATGCGTCTTGGTTTAATTCAAGGCCTGCTTAACACTGTGGTTCACAACCAAAAGCGTCAACAGCCACGTGTTCGTCTATTCGAATACGGCCTACGTTTTATCCCTTGTGAGTCTGCTGAAAACGGTATGCGCCAAGAGCCAATGCTTGCTGGTGTTATCGCAGGTACTCGCAGCGAAGAGCACTGGGACATCGAAACCAACACAGTTGATTTCTTTGACCTTAAAGGTGACCTAGAAGCGGTGCTTGAGCTAACAGCTAACGAAGCCGCTTACTCTTTCGCAGCGCTTTCTGCTGAAGACAAAGCCGCAAA
Source organism: Vibrio sp. R15-SG3-ISO1B (assembly GCF_059833835.1). Taxonomy (NCBI): domain Bacteria; kingdom Pseudomonadati; phylum Pseudomonadota; class Gammaproteobacteria; order Vibrionales; family Vibrionaceae; genus Vibrio; species Vibrio sp. R15-SG3-ISO1B. The sequence continues at coordinate 95,643 of NZ_JCBDGG010000033.1, forward strand.
CCCAGCGCTTCACCCTGGTCAATCTGCAGCTATCATCGTTGATGGCAAGCAAGTTGGTGTAATTGGTACCGTTCACCCAGAGCTAGAGCGTAAGTTTGGTCTAAACGGCCGTACTATCGTATTCGAAGTGGAATGGTCTGCAATCAACACCAAAGTGATTCCAGAAGCGGTAGCGCTTTCTAAGTTCCCATCAAACCGTCGTGACATCGCGGTCGTTGTTGACGAAGCCGTCGCTTCTGGCGACATCGTTGCAGCATGTCTAGAGCAAGGTGGTGAGTTCTTGAAAGGCGCGAAACTGTTCGATGTTTACGTTGGTAAAGGCGTTGAAGAAGGCAAGAAGAGCCTAGCCATCGCTCTGACCTTGCAGTCGGTTGAGCGTACGCTCGAAGATGCGGACATCGCCGGTGCGGTTGACGCCATCGTCGCGCACATCTCGGATAAGTTTGGCGCGAGCTTGCGCGATTAATTGTCCATATTGGCTGAGTAATAGAGAGCCCGAAGCGACTTCTTCGCTTCGGGCTTTTTTATCTCTATCGCTCTGCATCTCAACGGAAGCAGAAAAAATTACTGTCAATAATGTTGTATAGTATGACAAAATATGTGTGCTGAGCGTGAGTTTCGTGCTTCAGTGAAGGTTACACTATCACTCCCCCCAAGTGTGTTGTTGCGTATCGATGAGATCGGTGACGCAATAGTTTTGCCCAAAAAAGCAAACGTTTGCACCAAGGTGATAAGACAGAAATAGATACAGATAATTGAATATTAAGGGTTAGTTGTGGAAAAGTTTTTTACAGCATTAGATCAGTTGGGGTTAGCTTGCACCCCAACTCAAGAAAATTCTCAGACGCTCCTTTGGGATGGCGTGGTGGACAATCAAGGCACAGAGACCAATGTTTGGATTCGTTGGTGCAACGAATTCAAGCGCCCGATTTATTGCAGTTTTGGCTTTCAAAGTTATTGCCATGCATTGTTTATCCGTAAGAACTTTGACAACGCATACCCTATCAGCGCTTAATTTCGTGTGGCTATAGGTCACAACTGAAAAAGCAAAACGCCCCATTATCAATGATATGGGGCGTTTTTTGTTATTTAAGACATTCAACTCACAAAAAAAGAGCCCCGCTCAGGCGAGGCTCGGCGTCAAAAACATGTTTTGACTGCAGGGGTTAGTTTAGGCCGTCGCGGTGGCCACCGCTTTGGCTTTGTCTCGCGCACCGAGTACCAATGTCAAACCAAAGGCGACAGCGAATGAGATGGCCATACCGGCGACATAGTATCCAATCTTATCAGGGGTGATTGAGATAATGCCCGGTAGTCCTGCTGCGCCTAGTGCTTGCGCTTTCACGTTGAATAAGGTGACAAACGCACTCGCCGCCGCTGCGCCAATGATGGCAGCGATGAAGGGGTAGCGCAGTTTGAGGTTCACACCAAACATTGCCGGTTCGGTAATACCGAGCAGAGCTGTGATACCAGATGGCATTGCGATACCTTTCAGTTTTGTCTCTTTGGTGGTGATGCCGACCGCAAGTGCTGCTGCACCTTGTGCGACGTTCGACATTGCCGCAATCGGGAAGATGAAGGTACCACCGGTTACAGCGATGTCTGCCAATAGTTGAGTTTCAATCGCGATAAAGCTGTGGTGCATGCCGGTGATAACAAACGGCGCATAAATAAAACCAAACAGCGCGCCGCCAATAAAGCCAGCCGAGTCGTAGAGCCAGTTGAGACCATCACCGAGCAAGAAGCCGATATCACGGGTAATAGGTCCAACGAGTGTGAACGTCAGGAAGCCCGTAATGAAGATCGCCAGCATGGGTGTCAGCAAGTTATCCAACACAGATGGGATAAACGAACGTAGGCCATTTTCGACTTTCGCTAAGATGAACGCTGACACGAGTACAGGCAGAACCGAACCTTGATAGCCGACTTTCTGAATCTCAAAACCAAAGATGTTCCAAGTCGGAATCGTACCTGCAACGCTCGCGCCGCCAAAACCCCAACCATTGAGCAAATCTGGGTGGACCATCAACATACCCAGTGCTGCGCCTAAGAAGGGGTTACCACCAAATTTCTTACTGGCAGAGAAAGCGAGAAGAACTGGCAAGTAAACAAAAGGCGCATTGGCGAAAGTGTTAATCATACTTGCAAGATCGGCGAGGCCTGGGTTTGCGTCAATGAGTGACTGTCCTTCAATGAACAGACCCGTCGCGGTCAGCACATTAAACAGACCCATCAACAGACCTCCCGCCACAATGGCAGGGATGATAGGGACAAAAATGTCCGATAGCCCCTTAACAGCGCGTTGGACGATGTTCTGCTTTTGTGCACCCGCAGAGGCAACGTCCGACGTCGACATTTCGCTCATGCCAGTCAGTTTCGCCATTTCTGCGTAGACTTGGTTGACGATGCCTGAGCCAAAGATAATTTGGTATTGCCCTGCCACTTTAAACTGACCTTTGACGCCATCGAGATTGCCGATAGCCTCTTCATCGATTATCGAATCGTCTTTCAATGCTAGGCGAAGACGAGTCGCGCAGTGGGCGAGTGCTTGGAGGTTATCTTTGCCTCCTAGCAGCGTGAGCAGCTCTTTTGCAATGTTAGGATAATTCATTCCGGACCCCAGTTTGGTTCGTTACTGTTGATTATATACAATTCTCGCTTGTTCTCTTTGGGAACGTTTGCAATATGGATTTTTGGAGATTTAACCTATTCAGTCAAAGAATATTGGATGTTTATGTGAGATGGATCGGTTTATATTTTTTGCTAAATCGTTTGAGCAGAGTGATTTTTGCGGTGTTTTTTGCTAATTTTTGCAAACAATCCCAATAAGTTAACCCAAGGAATTCCGATGGCGAGCCTACATGACGTCGCGAAGTTAGCCGGCGTCTCTAAATCGACGGTATCCCGAGTCATTAATGATGAATATGGCGTGAAAGAGGCCACCAAGCAAAAAGTGATGAAGGCAGTCGAAGAGGTCGGTTATGTGGTGAATCAGGTTGCCAAAGACCTTAAATCGCAGAAAACCAATTTGGTGGGCGTCATCGTTCCTCGTATGTCATCAAACGCTGTTTCCCTCGGTGTTGATGGCATCAGCGCGGCGTTTGATGCCGCAGGAAAACACGTATTGTTGGCGAGCTCTCAACAGCTGTCAGAAAAAGAAATTGAATACATTCAGGTGTTTAATCAAAAGAGGGTCGAGGGTATTGTGCTCTATGCGACCCATATTGACATGCAATTGGTCGATGCTATCCGCGCCTCTCGCGTTCCCGTTGTACTTGTCGGGCAAGATGGCTCTCTGTTCAACATACCCAGTGTGGTACACGATGATTTGCGCGTGGGCTTTGAAGCGGGTCACCGCTTATTGGATGTGGGCTGCAAAAACATCGGCTTTATGGGGGTAAGAGACTCCGATATCGCTGTCGATAGCTTGCGTTCGCAAGGCTTAGAGCAAGCCCTAAGCATGCGCGGCGCACAACCTCTGCTGTTCCATAGTCATGGAGAGTTTTCGGTTGATTCGGGTTATGCGCAGATCCCGTCGCTTATCGAGCAATACCCTCAATTGGATGGCCTATTTTGTGCGACGGACCGCATTGCCGTTGGCGCGATCAAGGCCTTGCAAGAGCGTGGCATTCGAGTTGGCGAGCAAATCAAAGTGCTCGGAGTGGGGAATGATGAACTGGGCTATGTGGTATCACCGAGTTTATCTACCTTTGGTTATGCCTTTGATAAAGCGGGAGAAAAAGGTGCCAAGCTACTGCTCGATTTGATCGAAGGCCAACCTCAAGAAATGAGTAAAGTGGTATTAACGTTTCATCGGGTTGATCGAGAGACGTGCTGATCCCTTGATACTCAGATTTTTATCTTCAGTTAGGCTACTGGGACACATGCTATCAAGCACTTAGCCTTAAAACGACCACTGAAGTGCGGTTCATGACGGACTCATTGCTTGCTCAAACCATCATTTTTGATTAATCTTGCAAACGTTCCCAAAATTTTAGGTGTTGAGCCATGTCGTTTGAATACTACGTTGCGCTGTGTGGCGGTGAAGAAAATCTCCTTCGAGTCCTAATCCCCGATAGTCGGTTGATCTTTGCGGTGAAAGAGAGGGATTGCTTGTCAGATGAACTCGACCTCAAGGCCATAAGCCGTGTCGGTGACGAATGGCAAGTAACTTTTGTTCGTCCCTCAGACATAGAAGCCGAGCTTCTCCAGCTTGGGCAAAAGATAGCAAAGCGTCAGCAACTAGCGCTCAGCGAGGCCATGGTGCCTGTCGCGTGCTCATATCGTCCTAAGTGGCACGTTTCTCCGCCGCAAGGGCTTCTCAATGATCCAAATGGCTTTATTTATCATCAAGGGCAATACCACCTCTTCTATCAATGGTACCCGTTTGGTTGCGTGCACAAAGACAAATACTGGGCTCACCTGACCAGTAAAGACTTAGTCAATTGGCATTGGCAGCCAGTGGCATTGACGCCATCGGATTGGTTCGACAGTCATGGCGTATTCTCGGGTCATGCGCTGAGTGATGATGAGACATTAATGCTGTTCTACACAGGTAACACCCGGATTGATGAGCAGCGGGATCGGCACACCACGCAGTGTCTTGCGACTTCAACCGATGGCATTCATTTCATCAAGCATGGCCCAGTGATTGATTCGCTGCCACCAGGCGTGACTGCCCATATTCGCGATCCCAAAGTGATACGTCACCAGCAGGAGTGGTTGATGTTGCTCGGTGCGCAAACCACCGATCTGAAGGGGCGCCTGGCGGTGTATCGCTCTGATGACTTGCGCAACTGGACTTTCTCGGCTTTGCATGGTGATGAGCTTGGCGATTTTGGTTATATGTGGGAGTGCCCTGATTGGTTTGAACTCGGTGGGGAGACGTTTGCTGTACTTGGCCCGCAGGGGATCGAATCGTTCTCGCCTCTCAATACCATTCCACACCATAACGGCATTGCCCGCGCATCATGGGATGGTCAGCAATTGCAGTTGGAGGATTTTGTACACCTAGATTACGGTTTTGACTTCTATGCGCCCCAAACGTTGTTAACACCTGATGGTCGACGTGTCATGTGTGGCTGGATGGGCTTACCTGATGAGGTGGATCAGCCATCCAGTGACCACGGTTGGGTTCATCAACTGACGGCGCCACGCGAGCTCACTTACAGGGATGGGAAATTGTATCAATGGCCTGTTGAAGAATTGATGCAGCTAATGATAAACTCCAGTATATTAACATTGTCTAATGTAACTCAGCGTCTCGACGTAAACAGCTATCAACTAGAAGTTGAACTGCAATGGGGGCAGACGTTAAACCTTTTCGAAGGTCATGGGCAAAAGGTAGCTTTGACCGCAGACGCTAACCACCGCCGGTTGGTACTAGATCGCAGTGAGACGCAAAATCGCGCTCAAGATGAATGTCGAGAAGTGCCGCTGACCAGTGATAGCGTTCGTTTACTGATTTTAGTCGACACGTCCAGTGTCGAAATATTCATTAACAGCGGTGAAGCGGTGATGACCTCAAGAGTGTTTGTCGATGCTCAGTCGACGGGCATTTCGGTCACGGGAGCGGCAACCCGTGCTGAACTGAGATATATGAATCAAACGACGGAGCCATTTGTTTAGCGGTTCGTCGAAGTTGATAAAGGGCGACCAATGGCAGTATCGGAATACCTCGCATCGAAGGAAAAACAAGATCAGGGTTTAGCATCCGCAAGTTACTCATTTATAGCACGACAGCCTATTTTAGATAGTAATCGAGAGATTCATGCCTATGAACTTTTGTACCGCGACGGTGAGCACAACGGTTTTCCGGTGCATATGGATTCCTCTTTGGCGACGCGAAAGTTGCTTGCGGAGCACTTCCTCAGTTACAAAGCGAGAGTGTTGGAATCCTACAAAGGGTTTGTCAATTTCAGCCAAAGTTGCTTGATAGATGGTGTTCCTTTTGACTTTCCCAGCGATTCTTTAGTGGTGGAAGTATTAGAGCAGTGTCAGCCCGACGAAACGTTGTTTCAAGCGCTCAGCAAGCTTAAGAAAGCAGGTTACACCATCGCATTAGATGATCATGTTTTCGATTCGAACTGGCAACGGTTTTACCCGCTTATCGATATTATTAAAGTCGACATTCAGCAAACTTCCATGCCCAAAAGCGCGCTAATGATTGAGGGTTTAAAACATCTCGATATCACGTTTCTTGCGGAGAAGGTGGAGACAAATGACGAATTTGAAAGGGCCAAAGCGTGTGGCTTCACACTTTTTCAAGGCTACTTTTTTACTAAGCCGGAAATCATAAAGAGTCGAAAAATTAACGCGTCATTTACCGACTTGATGTCATTATCTGAGAAACTCTCTGCAGATATTATTGATTTTGACGAAATTAGCCAAATTGTGGCGAAAAATCCGGTCCTATCACTTCAACTTCTGAATTTCATCAATGGTAGTTGTAAGCTTCGTGCGCCGATTCAATCCGTCAAGCAGGCAGTGGCTTATCTTGGTGAAGACAAGTTGAAGAAGTTTGTCACTTACGTATTGATTTCCTCACTCGCGCCCGGCAAACCAGAAGCTTTGTTTCTCATGTCATTACACAGAGCAAAAATGGCGGAATTGTTGGTGCACTATATGCGTCGATCAAGCCTAAAAAATCTTGCATACCTTTGCGGTTTGCTGTCTCTGATCGATGGCATTCTCGATATAGATATGCGTGAGGCTTTGCAGTATATCCACTTAGATAGCACCATTAAGCAAGCATTGATTTATCGAAGCGGGACTTTGGGGCAGTTAATTGATTTATTTGAATATATTGAAGCGTCAGAGTGGGATAAGATCGATCAAATTCGTCGATCCCTAGACGTGAATGACCAAGATATCATTGGTTGTAATGTTGAGGCGTCAATGTGGCTTAATGAGCTTTCAGTGCAGCCCGATTAGTATTTCTATCAATGATCATTATATCGCCCCATCTGCTCAGAAGAGCCAAACGGGGCGATGAATCCTCCATCAAAGGCGCTTAGAGTGCAGTGATATAATCGCGTAGCGCACTTTCGGATGGCAATGCGGTCATCGCGCCTTTTTGGGTTGTCGCAAGTGCGCCACAGCCATTGGCCCACTCAACGGCATGATGAATAGCCTCTTGGTTATCCCATTGATCGTATTGAGAGAGTTTAGCCAGCAGGCCGCCCACGAACGCATCGCCTGCACCTGTCGTATCGATGGGTTGAATCGCCTTTCCAGCTTGTAGGGTCTGCGTTCCCTCAAACACCACCAACGCACCTTTCGCGCCTTGCGTGACGACCACCAAGCGGTTGTTGTTACCCTTAATCGCCTCTAGTCCGGCATCGAGTGTGTGGGTCTGTGTGAGGTACATCAGTTCATCGTCAGAAAACTTAAGCACATCTGCCAGCTCAAGTGCTTGGCGAACAACCGGTAAAATCTCACTAGGGTTAGCCCACACTTCTTCTCGCAGGTTAGGATCAAAACTCACATAGCCCCCGGCTTGTTTAATTCGACGCATCGCTTCCAAGGTACTACTGCGGCTCGGCTCATTCGCCAGTGCAATAGAGCAGACATGCAGCCAATCTCCGGCAGCAAACTCAGGAATATCGCTGGGGATCAAGAACTGGTCGGCGCTGGGTTTGACCATAAAGGTGAAGCTGCGCTCACCGCTGTCGTCCAGATCGACGATGACAGTCGATGTGCGCTGTTCTTCATCAAGCCGCATGCCCTGTGTGTTGACCTTTTCTGCGGTTAAGGTCTCTTTCATAAATCGGCCCAGTGGGTCGTTCCCTACACGGCCGAAAAATCCACTCTTGCCGCCTAATCTGGCGATGGCAACCGCCACGTTTGCGGGTGCACCGCCCGGACATTTTAAGTAGGTGGTGTCGGAATCTGGAATCAGGTCGACAACCGCGTCACCTGTCACCCAAATCATGCTCATGCTCTGTTCCTCGCATAAATAAATATTGGCTCATTATAAAGCTAAATCGGTTTAGCTAAATGCTAAACGGACTGTTTTGTGGTTTAGATCGTTTAATTTCTGACAAAAATCGGCCTAGGTAGAGTAAAGATAGTATTTCCTTCTCAGCGGGGTAAGATAAGGACCGATTTTGAGGTAAAGAAAGGCTGAGGGTGATGAACAAAAGGCCCAAATTGGCAGATATCGCGGCGTTGGCAGGGGTATCGAAATCGACGGTGAGTTTTGTGCTTAACGGACATGCAAAGAAACACCGAATTCATGCAGAGACGGTTGAAAGGGTACTAGCGGTAGCCAAAGAGCACAACTACGCCCCCAGTTTGTACGCACGGGCGTTGAAATCAAGTCGCACCTACAGCGTCGGCTTAGTGATTCCCGATATCCTCAATATGGGGTTCGCCACTATTGCCAAAAGGCTTGAGCAGCTAAGCCGAGAGGTGGGCTACCAACTCTTAATAGTCTCTTCAGAAGACGATGCCGATATGGAGCAAAGCGTCATCAAACACTTGCTGGAGCGCCAAGTAGACCTACTGCTGGTGGCCAGTGCAGCGCAAAATGCCGATTTTTTACTGGATGTCAATCAACACACGCCCGTCATCACCTTTGACCGCGTGTTTGAAGGTAGTCCCCTTTGTGGTGTGAAAAGTGATGCGACTGCCGCCACAAAGCAGGTGGTGGCAAAACTGTGTCACGAGTGCAGCGAGTGCGTTTATATCGGCGGGCAGCTTACGCTCTCTACTAGCCAAGAGCGATTTGAGGGGTATCGACAAGGATTAGTCAGTGCAGGGCTCGATTATCAGCCACAGCATGTGTTGATCAAAGATTATCAACCTCAAAGTGGCTATGAGCTGATTGAGCAGGCTCACCGGTCTATGGGACGTTTACCCCAAACGGTTTTTACCGCCTCATATTCCATTTTAGAGGGCGTGCTCCGTTATCTCAGTGAACACAAGCTATTAAATGCCGACATTCGTCTCGCGACATTCGATAACTATTCGATCCTTGATTGTCTGCCGCTGGCGATCGATTCCATTGAGCAAGATTGTGAGCAAATTGCACTGGCACTGTTTGAGTGTGGTAAACAGTTACTTGAGAGCGATGAGCCCCTAGAGTTGCACCGTAGCCTAGCGGCCAAAATCCATTATCGAGATACCCGCTGACGTAAAGCGGTAATCTAGGTGTTGTTTATCACTTTGATACCACTCGGCGGGCATGGCGTTTAGCAGGCCCGCCTTTTTTAATTGGT
>NZ_JCBDGG010000034.1:0-152331 GCF_059833835.1 Vibrio sp. R15-SG3-ISO1B
TTTGAGGTGAGACTTTCAGGTCTGACCAGGGAATGCGATCGGGATCCGTTACCCTGTTTTCAGAAAAATCGCGGTTGAATTCAGAAAAATGTCATCTCACCAAGGTATCGACGGTGGATAGACTATGCTTTGATGTTATTCGCTTCGTTTCATTTGTATGATGACTCAATCAAGTAAAGTGTGATGCGTGGCACGTTTTTGCCCCATCTGTTTCTCTTTTGTAATTGGTCATACCAATTTGATTGATGTTTTAATTATGAGCTGTTATCAAACTGTGACCGCATTGGTCGTTCTATGATTTGAATCAAATTTTGGCTGGAAGTTGCGTTTTAATTATGTTAATTTCCTCGCCAACATAAAATTGGTATTACCAATTGACTGCAAAGAGAAAGAAGAATAACAACTATGGCTTATCAAAGGATTCGTCAGCCAAAACTCTCCGATGTGATTGAGCAAGAGTTAGAAAGGTTGATTGTGGAAGGTACACTTTCGCCGGGGCAACAACTGCCACCCGAGCGCGAACTGGCGAAGCAGTTCGATGTGTCTCGTCCGTCTATCCGTGAAGCCATCCAGCGCTTAGAAGCGAAACGTCTTTTGACCCGAAAACAAGGGGGAGGGACGTTTGTCAGTGAAACGATTTGGACCAGTTTTTCGGATCCTTTACTCAATCTCCTATCGAGTCATTCTGAGACTCAATTGGACTTGCTGGAAACGCGTCACGCGATGGAAGGGATTGCCGCTTATTTCGCAGCTCTACGTGGTACCGAAGAAGATTTTGCTCGCATTCAGGCTTGTTTAGAGATCATCTCACAAGCGCAGTCCACAAAAGAAGTGGACGCGGAAGCTGCGGCGGTGGTGCAGTTTTTGATTGCCCTAACCGAAGCCGCGCACAATGTGGTGTTGCTGCACATTATTCGCAGCCTTGCGCCTTTGCTTGAGCAGAACGTATTACAGAATTTAAAACTATTACACCGCCGCGATGAAGTGGTGGAGAAAGTAAGTAGACACAGGGCTAATATCGTGGATGCGATTGTTTCAGGCCAACCTGAAAAAGCGCGTGAGATGTCCCATTCGCATTTAGCTTATATCGAAGAAACATTGTTGGATTTGACTCGTGAAGAGTCGCGCAGAGAACGCTCTTTGCGTCGAATTCAGCAAGGTAACGATGCTAACTAAAACCGTTACTTAAATAAGTAGATCCAACCAACAGAAGGATAGATCGCCATGTCTGACATGAAGCATGACGTAGACGCACTTGAGACTCAAGAATGGTTACAAGCTCTTGAGTCAGTAGTTCGTGAAGAAGGTGTAGAACGTGCACAGTACCTACTAGAGCAAGTTCTAGACAAAGCTCGCCTAGACGGCGTTGATATGCCAACAGGCATCACAACCAACTACATCAACACGATTCCAGCGAACCAAGAACCAGCTTACCCTGGTGATACTACGCTTGAGCGCCGTATCCGTTCCATCATCCGCTGGAACGCAATCATGATCGTTCTACGTGCATCTAAGAAAGATCTAGAGCTAGGCGGCCACATGGCGTCTTTCCAGTCTTCTGCTGCGTTCTACGAAACCTGTTTTAACCACTTCTTCCGTGCACCGAACGAGAAGGATGGTGGCGATTTGGTTTACTACCAAGGTCACATTTCACCAGGTATCTACTCACGTGCATTCGTTGAAGGTCGTCTAACTGAAGAGCAGCTAGACAACTTCCGTCAAGAAGTAGACGGAAAAGGTATTCCTTCATACCCGCACCCTAAACTGATGCCTGAATTCTGGCAGTTCCCGACAGTATCGATGGGCCTAGGTCCAATCGCTTCTATCTACCAAGCTCGTTTCCTTAAGTACCTAGAAGGCCGTGGTCTTAAAGATACGTCAGAGCAGCGCGTTTACGCCTTCCTAGGTGACGGTGAGATGGATGAGCCAGAATCACGTGGTGCTATCTCTTTCGCTGCGCGTGAGAAACTAGACAACCTATGTTTCCTAATCAACTGTAACCTACAGCGTCTAGATGGCCCTGTCATGGGTAACGGTAAGATCATTCAAGAACTTGAAGGTCTGTTCAAAGGTGCTGGTTGGAACGTAGTGAAAGTCATCTGGGGTAACAACTGGGATTCACTACTCGCCAAAGATACGACGGGTAAGCTTCTTCAACTGATGAACGAAACCATCGACGGCGACTACCAAACATTCAAATCTAAAGATGGCGCGTACGTACGTGAGCACTTCTTTGGTAAGTACCCAGAGACAGCTGCACTTGTTGCTGACATGACTGATGACGAAATCTTCGCACTTAAGCGTGGTGGTCACGAGTCTTCTAAGCTATACGCGGCATACAAAAACGCGGCAGAAACGAAAGGTCGTCCAACAGTAATCCTAGCTAAGACTGTTAAAGGTTACGGCATGGGTGAAGCGGCTGAAGGTAAGAACATCGCGCACCAAGTTAAGAAGATGGACATGACTCACGTACTACACCTACGTGACCGTCTAGGTCTTCAAGACATCCTAACTGACGAAGCAGTGAAAGAACTTCCGTACCTGAAACTTGAAGAAGGTTCAAAAGAGTACGAATACCTACACGCTCGTCGTAAAGCGCTACACGGCTACACGCCACAGCGTCTACCAAAATTCACTCAAGAATTCATCGTTCCTGAGCTAGAAGAATTCAAGCCACTACTAGAAGAACAGAAGCGTGATATCTCTTCTACTATGGCATTCGTACGTGCGCTAAACGTTCTACTTAAGAACAAGAACATTGGTAAGAACATCGTTCCTATCATTGCTGACGAAGCACGTACATTCGGTATGGAAGGTCTGTTCCGTCAAATCGGTATCTACAACCCGCACGGCCAAACTTACACACCAGAAGACCGTGGCGTTGTTTCTTACTACAAAGAAGCGACTTCAGGTCAGGTTCTACAAGAAGGTATCAACGAGCTGGGTGCGATGTCTTCATGGGTTGCTGCTGCGACTTCATACTCGACAAACGACCTACCAATGATCCCGTTCTACATCTACTACTCAATGTTCGGCTTCCAACGTGTGGGCGACATGGCGTGGATGGCTGGTGACCAACAAGCACGTGGTTTCCTACTAGGTGCAACTGCGGGTCGTACAACGTTGAACGGTGAAGGTCTACAGCACGAAGACGGCCACTCGCACATTTTGGCGGGTACGGTTCCTAACTGTATTTCTTACGACCCAACATTCGCGTACGAAGTAGCAGTAATCATGCAAGACGGTATCCGTCGCATGTACGGTCCAGAACAAGAAAACGTGTTCTACTACCTAACGCTAATGAACGAAAACTACGCAATGCCAGCAATGCCAGAAGGCGCTGAAGAAGGCATCCGTAAAGGTATCTACAAGCTAGAAACTTACACGGGCGACAAAGCGAAAGTTCAGCTAATGAGCTCTGGTACTATCATGAATGAAGTACGTAAAGCAGCTCAAATCCTAAGCGAAGATTACGGTGTTGCTTCTGATGTTTACTCTGTAACGTCATTCAACGAACTCACTCGCGATGGCCAAGATGCAGAGCGTTTCAACATGCTTCACCCAGAAGCGGAAGCGAAAGTACCTTACATCCAAACAGTAATGGGTACTGAACCTGCTATCGCAGCAACTGACTACATGAAGAACTACGCAGAGCAGGTTCGTGCATACATTCCTGCTGAGTCTTTCAAAGTTCTTGGTACTGATGGCTTCGGTCGTTCAGACAGCCGTGAAAACCTACGTCGTCACTTCGAAGTGAACGCAGGTTACGTAGTAGTAGCAGCGCTAACTGAACTAGCAAAACGTGGCGAAGTTGAGAAATCTGTAGTTGCAGAAGCAATTAAGAAATTCGACATCGACACAGAGAAAACAAACCCGCTATACGCTTAATTAAGAAGGTAGATAAGAAATGGCAATCGAAATTAATGTACCAGACATCGGTGCGGATGAGGTTGAAGTTACTGAGATTCTTGTAAGCGTTGGCGACAAGGTTGAAGAAGAGCAGTCTCTGATCACAGTTGAAGGCGATAAAGCTTCTATGGAAGTGCCTGCATCGACAGCGGGTATCGTTAAAGAAATCAAAGTTGCAGAAGGCGACAAGGTTTCTACTGGTTCTCTAATCATGATTTTCGAAACCGAGGCGGCCGGCGCTTCGGGTGCAGCTGACGCTGCACCTGCTCCTGCGGCAGAAGCAGCTCCAGCAGCTCCAGCTCCAGCAGCAGCGGCAGAACTAAAAGAAGTTCACGTACCAGACATCGGTGGTGATGAAGTAGAAGTGACTGAAATCATGGTTGCCGTTGGCGACAGCATCGAAGAAGAGCAATCTCTTCTAACTGTTGAAGGCGACAAAGCGTCTATGGAAGTTCCAGCGCCATTCGCAGGTACTCTAAAAGAGATCAAAGTTGCAGCAGGCGATAAAGTATCGACTGGCTCACTTATCATGGTATTCGAAACAGCAGGTTCAGGCGCTCCAGCAGCACCAGCACCAGCGGCAGCTGAAGCTCCTGCGGCAGCAGCTCCAGCAGCGTCCGGGACGCCGGCCGCAGCGGCAAAAGAAGTGAACGTTCCAGATATCGGCGGCGACGAAGTTGAAGTTACTGAGATCATGGTTGCGGTTGGCGACACAGTGGAAGAAGAGCAATCTCTAATCACTGTTGAAGGTGACAAAGCTTCTATGGAAGTGCCTGCACCATTCGCTGGCACAGTTAAAGAAATCAAGATTGCAGCTGGCGACAAAGTGTCTACTGGCTCACTCATCATGATTTTCTCTACAACGGAAGGCGAAGTAGCGGGCGCAGCACCTGCTCCGGCAGCGGCTCCAGCTCAAGCGGCAGCACCTGCAGCGGCAGCGCCTAAAGCAGAAGCACCAGCGGCAGTAGCTCCAGCAGCTGGCGACTTCCAAGACAATGATGAGTACGCTCACGCGTCTCCAGTGGTTCGTCGTCTAGCGCGTGAATTTGGCGTTAACCTTTCTAAGGTTAAAGGCAGCGGTCGTAAGAGCCGTATCCTGAAGGAAGACGTTCAGAACTACGTGAAAGAAGCGCTTAAGCGTCTTGAGTCTGGCGCAGGTGCAGCCGCATCTGGTAAAGGCGACGGCGCGGCTCTTGGTCTACTCCCATGGCCAAAAGTGGACTTCAGCAAGTTCGGTGAGACAGAAACTCAGCCGCTATCTCGCATTAAGAAGATCTCAGGTGCAAACCTACACCGCAACTGGGTGATGATCCCGCACGTGACCCAATGGGACAACGCTGACATCACTGAGCTAGAAGCGTTCCGTAAAGAGCAGAACGCCATCGAAGCGAAGAAAGACACGGGCATGAAGATCACGCCACTTGTGTTCATCATGAAAGCGGTAGCGAAAGCACTTGAAGCGTTCCCTGCGTTCAACTCTTCTCTATCTGATGACGGTGAGAGCCTAATTCTGAAGAAATACGTCAACGTAGGTATTGCGGTAGATACGCCAAACGGCCTGGTTGTTCCTGTATTTAAAGATGTGAACAAGAAGGGCATTTACGAGCTGTCTGAAGAGCTGATGGTCGTGTCTAAGAAAGCACGTGCTGGCAAGCTCACAGCGGCTGACATGCAAGGTGGATGTTTCACTATCTCAAGTCTTGGCGGTATCGGCGGTACAGCGTTTACGCCAATCGTTAATGCTCCCGAAGTCGGTATCCTTGGCGTGTCTAAGTCTGAAATGAAGCCAGTGTGGAACGGTAAAGAGTTTGAACCGCGTCTACAGCTTCCACTGTCTCTCTCCTACGATCACCGTGTGATTGATGGTGCAGAAGGTGCACGTTTCATTACTTACTTAAACGCGTGTCTGTCTGACATTCGTCGTCTAGTATTGTAATTCATGACTCCCCTTTACCCTCGGTGTAAAGGGGAGTCACTTTTTCTATATTCAGCAGTTCATTCGTGAATTGTTGTCTAGCTCACAGGCTAAATGGATTTACTTTTCACACCATTAACATCTCTGTAAACTGTTGGCGGTCTGAAAATAATATTGAAAAACAAACCATTCGTTGAACGATAGATTCCATACTCACTCAGCCTGTTAGGGATAATGACTACAAGAGGTCAAAATGAGCAAAGAAATTAAAGCCCAGGTGGTAGTACTTGGTGCCGGTCCTGCTGGTTACTCCGCTGCATTCCGTTGTGCAGACTTAGGTCTGGACACTGTTCTTATCGAGCGTTACAGCACCCTAGGTGGTGTTTGTTTGAACGTGGGTTGTATCCCATCAAAAGCGCTTCTACATGTGGCAAAAGTGATCGAAGAAGCGAAAGCTTTGGCTGAGCACGGTATCGTGTTCGGTGAGCCACAAACAGAC
Source organism: Vibrio sp. R15-SG3-ISO1B (assembly GCF_059833835.1). Lineage (NCBI taxonomy): Bacteria > Pseudomonadati > Pseudomonadota > Gammaproteobacteria > Vibrionales > Vibrionaceae > Vibrio > Vibrio sp. R15-SG3-ISO1B. The sequence goes on from NZ_JCBDGG010000034.1 coordinate 6,324, forward strand.
ATTGATAAAATTCGTCTGTGGAAAGAGAAAGTGATCAACCAATTGACTGGCGGTCTTGGCGGTATGGCTAAGATGCGTAAAGTGAACGTGGTGAACGGCTTTGGTAAGTTCACGGGTCCTAACTCGATTGAAGTGGAAGGTGAAGACGGTAAAACGGTCGTTAACTTTGATAACGCTATCGTTGCTGCGGGCTCTCGACCTATCAAACTTCCATTCATTCCGCATGAAGACCCACGTATTTGGGATTCAACGGATGCACTTGAGCTAAAAGAAGTACCAGGAAAGCTGCTGATCATGGGCGGTGGTATCATCGGTCTAGAAATGGGTACGGTATACCACTCTCTGGGTTCTCAAATTGACGTGGTTGAAATGTTCGACCAAGTTATCCCAGCGGCAGACAAAGACATCGTTAAAGTTTACACCAAACGTATTAAGAACAAGTTCAACTTGATGCTTGAAACTAAGGTGACCGCTGTTGAAGCGAAAGAAGACGGTATCTACGTATCAATGGAAGGCAAGAAAGCACCAGCGGAGCCAGAGCGCTACGATGCGGTTCTTGTGGCTATCGGTCGTGTGCCAAACGGTAAACTTATCGATGGTGAGAAAGCTGGGATTGAAATCGACGAGCGCGGTTTCATCAATGTTGACAAGCAAATGCGTACCAACATCCCACACATCTTCGCGATCGGCGATATCGTTGGTCAGCCAATGCTAGCGCACAAAGGTGTGCATGAAGGTCACGTTGCAGCAGAAGTGATTTCTGGTAAGAAGCACTACTTTGACCCGAAAGTCATTCCTTCGATTGCCTACACTGAGCCAGAAGTGGCGTGGGTTGGTAAGACTGAGAAAGAAGCGAAAGCAGAAGGCATCAACTACGAAACGGCTACTTTCCCGTGGGCGGCGTCTGGTCGTGCTATTGCATCTGACTGTGCAGACGGTATGACGAAGCTTATTTTCGATAAAGATACCCATCGCGTTATCGGTGGTGCGATTGTCGGTACTAACGGTGGTGAACTGTTGGGTGAAATCGGCCTAGCTATCGAAATGGGTTGTGATGCAGAAGATATCGCACTGACTATCCATGCTCACCCAACTCTGCATGAGTCTGTCGGTCTAGCCGCGGAAGTGTTTGAAGGCACCATTACTGACCTTCCAAACCCGAAAGCGAAGAAGAAGTAATCCTTCTTAGACTGAAATAGAGAAAAACCGCTGATAAGTCAGCGGTTTTTTTATGCCTGTTCACTTATGCCTATTCACTTATGCCTATTCACTGTGCTCGCTCCTGTACGTTAAAGATCAGGCATAGCGAATAGGCGTAGTTGGCGAGCGTATTACTGATCGCGCTTGTAAATACAGAGCATGTTTAAGTGGCTGTTGGTCAGTTTCTCCATCGCTTCAGTATCTTGAATACGATTGGCTTGAATGAACAGCGAGTAGAACATGCCGTGGAACAGGGTCGCGAGATCGACAGGATCGTGTTTGTCACACACTTCATCGCGTTCGATGGCTTTCACAAACATATTTTGCACCAGCAGTTGGTTGGTGCTGTTGGTGGAGACAAACAGCGGCCAGACTTCATCACGAGTCGAGGCGCTCCATTCGAACCACACTTTGAGCCAGTGACAATCATTGAGCACCAACTCAACCATCGCAGAGGTCAGATTGTGCAGGTTCTCTCTCGCGTGGAGGTCTAGGTCAATATTGTCGGTGAGGAAGTTGGAGAACTGTCTGACGACATAGTTTAGAACGTCATCGACGAGATCTTCTCGGGTAGGAAAGTAATTAAACACCGTCGCCACAGAGACTTGTGCGATCTCTGCAATGTCAGCGTGGCCGCCACGTCCAATTCCGCGGCGAGCAAACACTTCCAAGGCGATTTCCATCAACTGCTGTTTGCGTTTTTGTGGAGAAAGGCGTGTACGGGGTCGTTTCGCTATAGAATCCATAGTTCATTTCCTTGCCAATTGAGTTGTCGTTGTGGGCTGAGCCCTATTTAGTATTTTATTATTTGCCGTAGCATTGATGAGTGTACTGGTGCATATGCTTTGGGTCAACGTTTTGAGGTGATTTAATAATCAATTTTGTTAGTTACTAATATTCCATTTTTATCAGTCCCTGGGTTTTCATCCAAGCAAACGTTTAAGAGTGAGCGCTCAAGTGTTAGACTACGCGCTTGATCATTTAGCAGTACCGGCGAGTCAAACGGCTCGGAACGGGCACATAGGCGCGAATACGCTATCCTTCAGGTACTGGCAAAACGAAAGACGAGATGGGTATGAAACATACAGTAGAAGTGATGATTTCTGAGCAAGATGTTCAGGCGCGAGTAAATGAGCTGGGCAAGCAGATCACCGAGCACTACCAAGGAAGTGAAGACTTGGTGTTGGTTGGATTGCTGCGTGGTTCGTTTGTCTTTATGGCCGACTTAGCGCGCCAGATTGACCTGACGCATCAAGTGGATTTCATGACGGCTTCTAGCTACGGCAATACCATGGAAAGCTCACGCGATGTTCGCATCTTGAAAGATCTCGATGACGACATTAAAGGCAAGGATGTGCTGATTATTGAAGACATTATCGATACAGGCAACACACTCAACAAAATCAAAGAAATTTTGTCGCTGCGTGAACCTAAATCGATCGCCATCTGTACGCTGCTTGATAAGCCTTCGCGTCGCGAAGTCGAGGTGCCTGTGGATTGGATTGGTTTCTCAATCCCGGATGAGTTTGTCGTTGGTGTTGGTATTGACTACGCGCAAAAGTATCGCCATCTTCCATACATCGGTAAAGTGGTACCACAGGAATAAAGTGGTCACACATAAACTGGCAACACGACATTGAACAATGCCCGCGATTGCGGGCATTGTTGTTATTAGGCTATGTGTGTCAATGAACTTAGCGACACAAGAGTTTTTGTTCTGGGTTTAGGATCGCTTCCATCGCTTTCTGATAAGAGTCATCGACCGATTCTCTTGAGCTTGAACGCACGCCCAAATACTCCAGTTTACCGTCGCCAATCCCATACACAACACCGTGGATTTCCACGTCCTGACCGCGCTCCCACGCATTTTGCATAATGGTCGAGTTGCCCAAATTGTACACTTGCTCCGCAACGTTGATTTCACCCAGCTTGTCCGCTTGATCCTCTAACGGCATGCCATCAAGGTAGTGACGATGCTTAAAGTAGAGATCGCGAATATGCAGTAGCCAGTTGTTAATCAGGCCAAGTTGCGGATTGTCGATCGCCGCTTTCACCCCGCCGCAGCCATAGTGACCACACACGATAATGTGCTTCACCTTCAACACATCTACCGCGTATTGCACCACAGACAAACAGTTGAGGTCGGTGTGAATGACTTGGTTTGCCACATTTCGATGAACGAAGAGCTCACCAGAGTACAACCCGGTCAGGCGCTCTGCTGGAACACGGCTGTCTGAACAGCCAATCCACAAGAAGCCTGGGCTCTGTCCTTGTTCCAATTGAGTAAAATATTCAGGTCGCTCGGCTTTGATCGACTCTGACCACTTAGAGTTATTATCAAATAACTGTTTAATCTCTGGCATCTTACTTATCAATCCTAAAAAAATGTTTCATCACTATACATAATGTTACAAATTCATACTCGTAAAAAATCAGTAAAAAGGCACTCATCTGACGAGTTTAGGGATGAAAATACATAAACTTAGTCGAGATCCTAACAAACAGTTATAAAGTAGTCGGAATGTGATACCAATTACTGTTACTGCTGAGGGGTAACATTTGTTAGAGTGATGTTTTTTGCGGCATTTCGCCTCAATAATCTGATTTTTCACGTCAGATAGTAGCATAAATTTTATGGTTATTGGTTTTCCACTTGGTATTCACGCGCTGAAGCTAAGTGGTGAAAGATGTTGTTAAGCATGGAGCAAGGTTGTGCTTGGAAATCGATTTGAAGATATCAATATTAAAGGCGATCTGTTTGGCGGTGTGACCACTGCGATCATTTCTCTGCCACTCGCACTGGCGTTTGGTGTGGCGTCAGGCGCTGGGGCTGAGGCGGGTTTATGGGGGGCGATCATGGTCGGTCTGTTCGCTGCCCTGTTCGGTGGTTCGAATACTTTAATCTCAGAGCCGACGGGTCCAATGACAGTGATCATGACCGCCGTTCTCACCAGCATGATGGCCAAATACCCTGAAACGGGTATGGCGATGACCTTCACCGTGGTGATGATGGCGGGCGCATTCCAGATCTTGATTGGAACATTAAAGCTCGGAAAATACGTCACTTTGATGCCATATAGCGTGATCTCCGGGTTTATGTCGGGTATTGGCGTGATCTTGATTATCCTTCAGCTCTCGCCGTTATTGGGGCATGCCGCCCCTGCGGGTGGTGTGGTTGGGACGCTTTCCGCTTTGCCTGACACTTTGGCCAACATGAAATTCAGTGAGCTGCTTCTTGGAGCGTTGACCTTGGCCATTCTGTTCTTTTTCCCTAAACAGTATCGCAAATATGTCCCTGCGCAGTTGGTTGCGCTTGTGGCGGTGACCTTGCTCTCCGTCGTGCTGTTTGAGCCTGACGCGATTCGTCGGATTGGTGAAATTCCTGCGGGGCTGCCTTCTCTGGTGATGCCGCATATCGATCCCTCGATGCTGGTGGAAATGGTGATCGATGCCTTGGTACTGGGCACGCTGGGCTGTATCGATACCTTGCTGACTGCGGTTATCGGTGACTCGCTCACGCGTAAAGAGCACGACTCCGACAAAGAGCTCCGTGGTCAGGGCCTTGCCAACATGGTCTCAGGTCTTTTTGGTGCTCTGCCGGGGGCGGGCGCAACCATGGGCACGGTGACCAACATTCAAGTGGGGGCACGTTCTCCGCTCTCAGGCGTGATTCGAGCACTGATTTTGGCCTTAGTGGTTTTGGTGGCGAGTGGCTTAACCGAACCTATTCCGATGGCGGTGTTGGCTGGTATTGCGGTGTATGTCGGATTTAACATTCTTGACTGGAGTTTTATCCAGCGTGCGCACAAGGTTAGCTTTCCGGGCATGGCCGTCATGTATGGTGTGATGCTGTTGACGGTGTTTGTGGATTTGATTGTCGCTGTGGGGCTAGGAGTGTTTATCTCCAACATTATCATCATTGAGCGCCTTAGCCGCGAGCAAGCGAGGCAGGTTAAAGCAATCAGTGATGCGGACCAAGACGATGTACCACTGACTGACAGCGAGCGCGCCTTACTCGATAAAGCCAACGGTAAAGTGTTGTTCTTCTATCTTTCCGGTCCGATGATTTTCAGTGTCTCTAAAGCGATTTCGCGTCAACACAGCAGTATCTCTGACTATCAAGCGATGATCTTAGATTTGACTGATGTGCCTATGATTGATGTCACCGTCGGGCTTGCGTTGGAAAACGCCATCAAAGACGCATTGGACGCCAAATGTCAGGTTTACTTGCTCTGCCCGAACGAAAATACCCGTCAGCAACTTGAGAAGTTCCACGTGATTGATCTCGTGCCAAGTGACAACACCTTTAAGTTCCGTTACGAAGCACTGAAAGCCGCGCTGAAACATGTCGATGAGACACCGGAAATCGGTGACTCGATCTAATTGAAATTCGGTGTACGCTCCCCATTCGCCTTACACAGTGGGGAGCTTATCCGGTGCGAATCCACCCTTCCTATCACGTTCCCTCTCCACGCTCTAATTTTTCAGGCTATATGTTTTCGCTATAACTTCTGATTTCTATATTTCCAAAAAAGTCGAAAGGTTTAATTGTAATCAACCGCGTTCGTCGATACACTGATTACCATTCATCGCCCCAATTCTGAGGCGATAAGCAAGACCAACAGGTACAGACAACCATTATGTATGCACTAGAAATAGACCAGCTACGTAAAACGTACGCCGGTGGCTTTGAAGCGCTCAAAGGAATCAGCTTACAGGTCAAAAAAGGGGATTTTTATGCCTTGCTTGGGCCCAATGGTGCGGGTAAATCCACCACTATTGGCGTCATCTCGTCATTGGTTAACAAGACTTCAGGCACGGTGAAAGTGTTCGGATATGACATTGATACCGATCTTGAGCTCGCCAAACAAAACTTAGGCTTGGTTCCACAAGAGTTTAACTTTAACCAGTTTGAAACCGTTGAGCAGATCGTATTGCAGCAAGCCGGGTACTACGGCGTGCCCAAGTCACTAGCCAAAGAGCGGGCGAAAACGTATCTCACCAAGCTCGATTTGTGGGAAAAACGCGCCGAGCGTGCTCGCAATCTGTCGGGTGGCATGAAGCGCCGTTTGATGATCGCCCGTGCGCTGATGCACGAGCCACAACTCTTAATTCTCGACGAGCCGACCGCCGGCGTTGATATCGAGCTGCGTCGCTCGATGTGGCAGTTCTTAAAAGAGATCAACCAAGAGCAGGGTATCACCATTATTCTTACCACGCACTACCTCGAAGAAGCGGAAATGTTGTGTCGCAATATTGGCATCATCAGTAAAGGTGAGTTGATTGAAAACACCACCATGAAATCCTTGCTGAGTAAGCTGACGGTGGAAACCTTTATCTTGGATCTGCAAGAGGGCGTCGACGTTGCGCCATTGGAGGGCGTGATTCGTCAGCAGCTCACGGCGGGCTCTTTGGAGATTGAGATCGACAAGTCGCAAGGTTTGAACGACATCTTCAGTCAATTGAGTGAGCAAGGTGTCACGGTTCAGTCAATGCGCAACAAAGCGAACCGTTTGGAAGAGCTGTTCGTGACCATCGTTAGAGAGGGGGCGAAGTAATGCTTCAGTTGTATTGGACGGCGTTTTGCAGTCTGTTAACCAAAGAGATCAACCGCTTTACCCGTATCTGGGTGCAAACCTTGGTGCCGCCGGCAATCACCATGACGCTCTACTTCATTATTTTTGGCAGCTTGATTGGGTCGCGTATTGGGGAAATGAACGGCTTTAGCTACATGGAGTACATTGTACCGGGTTTGATTATGATGTCGGTCATCACTAACTCCTACTCGAATGTCGCCTCGTCGTTTTTCAGTGCCAAATTTCAGCGCAATATTGAAGAGCTGTTGGTCGCGCCAGTGCCCAACTATGTGATCATTCTAGGCTTTGTGATGGGCGGTGTGGTGCGTGGGCTATTGGTCGGCACCATCGTCACCTTTGTGTCACTTCTTTTTGTTGACCTGCAAGTGGAGCACTGGGGGATCATCATCGCGACAGTATTCATGACCTCGGTGGTGTTCGCTTTAGGGGGATTGATTAATGCCGTCTACGCGAAAACCTTTGATGACATCTCTATCATCCCGACGTTTGTTTTGACGCCGTTAACCTACTTGGGTGGCGTGTTCTATTCGATCAGCTTGTTGCCTGAGTTTTGGCAAGGAGTATCGAAGATAAACCCCATCGTCTACATGGTGAACGCTTTCCGCTACGGATTCTTGGGCGTGTCTGACGTGGGTATTGTCACCTCTTTTGGGGTCTTGAGTGTGTTTGTGCTGGCCTTGTATAGCGTGGCGCACTACCTCGTCACTAAAGGGATCGGCTTGCGTTCTTAAACTGAGATGACTCTTTTAGTAGAACAAAAAAGGTTGGCGAAATGCCAACCTTTTTACGTTCTGCGATTTGCGTACCGACAATTACGCTTTGCTCGACTCGGCGCTCTCGCTGGTCGCTTCATCTTCGTTGCCACTGGCTTCCGATGAGGAGTTTAACTCGACCACTTGGTTGTCGATAAGGCGAGCCTTACCCAAAAAGGCCGACATCAAGATCACCGCTTGGGTGGTCTCTGTGGTGATTGCTTGCAGGGTGCGTGCATCTCGAATGAAGATCTCATCCGGTTGTAGGCCTGCGGCGCGGAGCTGATCGCTCGCATCTTCAATGATCGATGCGTAGTCATCGCGCCCACCACGCATGGCACTGCTGATCCAGCGCATCGTGCGTGCTAATACCGGGGCGAGTTGACGCTCTTCAAGCGTCAGCAAGCCGTTGCGTGAACTCATGGCTAATCCATCCATCTCACGCACAGTCGGTACACCAATAATCTCAATATCCATCGCCAGATCGAGCGTCATCTTACGAATGACCGCCAACTGTTGGAAATCTTTTTCACCAAAGCAGGCAACGTCAGGCTGAACGATGTTGAACAGCTTAGTCACCACGGTCGCAACCCCTTTAAAGTGCCCCGGACGTGAAGCACCTTCAAGAATGGTGGATAAGCCAGGGACATCTACTGATGTTTGTTTATCGAGCCCTTCAGGGTAGATGGTCTCAGGTGTCGGTGTAAAGACTACCTCGACGGCTTCACCGCTGAGTTTGGCTAAATCGTCGTCGAGTGTGCGCGGATAGTTATTGAGATCATCCGCTCTATCAAACTGCATGGGGTTGACGAAAATACTCACCACCACCACATCGGCGTTTTCACGCGCTTTGCGCACTAACGCCAGGTGACCTTCGTGTAAATTGCCCATAGTGGGAACAAAAGCAACCCGACGACCATCACGCTTATACTGTTTGATTTGCTCTCTAAGAGCGGCAATATCAGCAAAAGTTTGCATGGGTTTGATCCTTAAGCAATCGTGTGAGCGTCATCTGGGAACGCACCACTCTCTACATCCTCTTTGTATTTCGCTACAGCTTTACGCATGTCGCCCGTTTCGGCAAGGAAGTTTTTCGAGAACTTTGGCATGTAATTGGCTGAAATACCGAACATATCGTGCATAACGAGGATCTGACCATCGGTCACATTGCCCGCACCAATACCAATCACTGGCACATCACACACTTCGGTAATGCGTCTCGCCAGTTCGGCAGGGACACACTCTAGCAAGATGATCTGTGCGCCCGCTTCTTGCAGCGCAAGCGCATCACGCACCATGCGATCGGCTTTATCTTGCTCTCGGCCTTGCACTTTGAATCCGCCAAAAATATTGACAGATTGCGGCGTTAAGCCAAGGTGCGCGCACACAGGTACGGCGCGCTCAGTCAGCATTTTTACGGTTTCAACTAACCAATCGCCACCTTCGATTTTGACCATGTTCGCCCCGGCACGCATCAGCGTCGCGGCGTTTTCACACGCTTGTTCCGGTGTGGCATAGCTCATGAAAGGCATGTCCGCCATTAGTAGGCAGTTTGGGCTGCCCGCACGTACGCAGCGAGTATGGTAAGCCACTTCATCAACTGTGACTGGCAGTGTACTGGTCGTGCCTTGCAATACCATACCAAGGGAATCACCCACCAAAAGAACAGGCATTTCCTGACTTTCAAATAACTGCGCAAAGCTGGCATCGTACGCCGTCGAGGTGGCGAACTTACGGCCTTCTTGCTTCCATTTCATCAAGTCATTAATCGAGATTTTTTTCATTTTTCTTTCCTTACCATGAGGGTGGCAGGCGCAATCATTAAGACGACTGCCATTGACGCAGGCCGTTTCTGTCTACTTGCTTGAGCAGTTCAGAGAGCCTGGCCCCATCTGGGAGCGTTAAATTTGGTGCGATTTCGGCGAGCGGGTAGAGAACGAATTCTCTCTCTTTCATTCCATAGTGAGGAAGCGTTAATCGCTCGGAATCCATCACCTCATTGCCGTAAAGAATGATATCGAGATCTAAGGTTCTTGGGCCCCAGCGTTCATCTTTACGGACACGCCCTTGAGATTGTTCAATCGCTTGGGTGCAATCGAGCAGTTCAATGGGCGTTAATCCGGTTTCAATCGCCACCACGGCATTGATGTAATCCGGCTGATCTTGTGGCCCCATAGGGCTACTGCTGTAGAGCGCGGAGGTGGCGATAAAGCGCGATTTTGGCAGCGATTTGAGCGCTTCAATGGCCTCATTCGCTTGGGTCACAGGATCAGATAAATTGCTGCCGACAGCAATGTATGCGGTGATCATGACGACGCCTTGCTGCGCTTTTTACGGTTGGTTCTGCGGCGACGTGTTTTTGGCTCGCCGGTCTCATTGGCATCGAGGTCAGCGACCATAGCTTGACGCATATTGCGCCCGGCGTTTTGGAAGGTCTCCCACCATTTGGCCAGCGCTAGGGTGTCCCCTTGCTCGACTTCCCCGCGCATCTCTAGGAAATCAAAGCCAGCGCGGAACTTGTTAAGCTCAAGCAGGCGGAACGCACGCTTGCCATTGCGGCGCGGCATACGCAGTTGCAATTGCCAGATCTCACGAATGGTTGCAGTGTGACGACGAGGAATCGCGATGGTGCGCACTTGCTCATCGAGCACTAGGTTGCTCGCTTCCATAATGGCGTCATACTCAGAGAGCTTTTGCTTTTCCATCAACTGAGCGGCTTTTTCTTGCAACGGGTACCACAGCATCGCCGCGAACATAAAGGCAGGGTTGATGCGCTTGCCTTCCTCAATGCGCTGATCGGTAGAGTCGAGTACCAGATCCAGCATCTGTTCGGTTGGAGACGAGTAATCTTCGGTAAAGTACTGCGCAATGGTCGGGAAGAGTTGCTGGAACAGGTTGTACTCACGCATCAAGTGATACGTCTCTAAGCCATAGCCCGATTGCAGCATCTTGAGTGACTCTTCATACAAGCGCGCAGCAGGGATGTCTTGAAGAAGGTGCGCCAGTTCTTCAATTGGGGCTGCGGTCTCTTCTTCGATATCAAAGTCCAACTTCACCGCAAAGCGGATCGCGCGCAACATGCGCACAGGATCTTCGCGATAGCGTGTGTCGGGATCACCAATCAAGCGAATCAGCTTATCTTCGAGGTCTTCCATGCCGCCCGCGTAGTCGTGAATCGAGTAGTCGCTGATGTTGTAGTACATCGCGTTCACGGTGAAATCCCGGCGCTCAGCGTCTTCATCGACAGTGCCGTAGACGTTATCGCGCAGCAACATCCCTTCTTTCGATTGTTGAGAGACGTTTTTACTTGGCTCTTGGTGATGACCGCGGAACGTCGCTACCTCGATGATGTCTCGACCAAACATGATATGCGCGAGACGAAAACGTCGACCGATTAAGCGGCAGTTTTTAAACTGCTGGCGGATTTGTTCCGGGGTCGCATTGGTCGCGATATCAAAATCTTTGGGGGATTGATTGAGCAGCAGATCGCGAACACCTCCTCCTACGAGGTAGGCGTCATAGCCTGCACCATGAAGACGGTATAGCACCTTCAATGCATTATCGCTGATCTGTTTGCGTGAGATATTATGCTCTTGGCGAGTAATAATATTTAACGAAAGCTGCGGATAAACTTGAGTTTCGTTGGGTGTATCGTCGTTTTTATTCATGTGCTTCTAGCTGTTATTCGGTGTTTGCCTAGTCAGGTTGATGTTCCAATCCGTATGCAGATTGCGTGCTGAGCCTTGATTTTCCTTAGGCATTGCGGTCATGTTCAGCCCAATTCGGCGCGAATTTGCGGCTAATGATAGCCTACGGGGAGCGGTTTGAGAATATGGGTGTGATCTCGATCAGCTGAGGGAGTGCCTCAATCGACCAATTCTCCACGCCCCAAGCGATGATCTCTTCCACGCTCCCAGAGGAGACTTCCGGCGTCATTGGTAAACCCAAAAAGCGCATCGCATCGAGCAGCGCGGGTATCGGGTCTTGTAGGTCAATCGCCGGCGCATGGTTCTGTTTCGATAGCTTTTGCCCGTTCTCACCGATGGCGAGCGGCAAGTGCAAATAGCTCACCGGTGTTTGTCCGAGCAATTTATACAGGCTGATTTGTCTGCCTGTAGGCTCAATCAAATCGGCGCCGCGCACCACTTGAGTCACGCCTTGCTCGATATCATCCAATACTACCGCAAGGTTATAGGCAAAATAGCCATCGCGACGTTTGATAATAAAATCTTCATCTGCGAGCGCGCGTGGGATGTCAATGGTGCCATGTTTGAGGTCGTCAAACTGGTACGTCGGCTGGGACATGGTGAGCCTGACTGCGCACGATGTGGCGTCGTTCAACGCTTTGTCACGGCAAGTGCCCGAGTAAAATCCGCCCGTCGCTTTGATTTGTTTGCGCGTGCACTGACACAAATAGGCATCGCCGCTGCGTCGCCAATGGTCAATTTGCGCTTGATAGACGTCTAAACGCTGGCTTTGGTAAAGGATCTGACCATCCCAATGCAGGCCATACGCTTCTAAGGTTTTCAGGATGAGATCGGCTGCCCCTGGCACCTCTCGTGGAGGGTCAAGGTCTTCGATGCGTACCAGCCACTGCCCTTGCTGCGCTTTGGCTTGAAAGTAACTGCCGAGGGCAGCAACCAGTGAGCCAAAATGAAGCGGGCCTGAGGGGGAGGGAGCAAAACGGCCAATCATATTCGTCATAGATAAAAACCAAAAAGGGAGCCAATGCTCCCTTAATGTATACCCTAAGTGACTAGGATACAGCGGGTGATGCAGGATTAACCTTGCATCTGCTTCTCTTTGATCTCTGCAAGCGTTTTACAGTCGATACAAAGGTCAGCGGTAGGACGAGCTTCTAGACGACGGATGCCAATCTCGACGCCACAAGATTCGCAAAAGCCAAAATCATCTTCTTCGATCTTGTTTAGCGTTTTCTCAATCTTTTTGATCAAGCGACGCTCACGGTCACGGTTGCGAAGTTCTAGACTAAATTCTTCTTCTTGTGAGGCGCGGTCAACGGGATCAGGGAAATTCGCGGCTTCGTCCTGCATGTGGTGCACAGTGCGATCAACTTCTTCCCTGAGCTGGTTACGCCAAGCTGTCAAAATTTTTGTAAAATGAGCCATTTGCTCAGGTGACATGTACTCTTCACCTGCTTTTTCTTGGTATGGCTCAACCCCTGCAATGGCTAGGATGCCTAGCGCTTTTTTCTTTGATTCTGGCATGCAGCATCTCCTACTAACACCTAGTCAACTGCGCTCTGCAGTTAATTTTAAGGCGGGTATCTATAGCAAAAAGAATCAACCGAGGCAAATACTAGAGATGAAACTTACAATCAATGTGAAGGCGACATCATTTTTTGCCCCTAGCACCGAAAATTGAGCGGCTCTACTAGTGCTATCTCATCCTCGTTGAGCGTGGCCTTGTAGCACAAGACTTCCACCCCGTTTTCTATTGCTGTTTTGAGTAATTGTGAATAATCGGCGTCTATATGGTGGGCAGGAGAGACTTTTTCAATACCTGAATGTAAAACGGTGAATAAAAGTACCGCTCTGCTTCCACTTTGTGCCATCTCGGTCAGTTCTCTTAGGTGCTTTTGACCACGTGTTGTCACGGCGTCAGGAAAGTAACCTTGTCCCTTTTGCTGATTCTGCGTTTCATCCAACAGGGTGACACTTTTCACTTCTATATAGCAGTTTGGTTTGGATTGTGCAGAGAGCAAGATATCAATCCGACTATTTTCACTGCCATACTTCTGCTCAGTTTGAAGTCGCTCATAGCCTTGCAGCTCTTTGATGGTGCCATTTTCAATCGCTTCGACAGCCAATGCGTTGGCGCGCGCGGTGTTAATACAGATGCGATGCTGCTGCGCGGTTTGAGTTAGCTCCCAACTGTTGGGGTACTTGCGTTTTGGGTTGTCTGAGGTCGAATACCACACCGGATTACCTGGTGTGGCGCAACCTGTCATTGCTCCTGTGTTGGCGCAGTGAATGGTCCGCTCACTGCCATCGGGCAGGGTGACGTCGGCGAGAAAGCGTTTATAGCGCTGGATGAGTGTGGCGCGTTGCAAAGAGGGGGAAAACTTCATAACTAAGACTTAACAGAGTGAGAGAGTTAGGATCAGTACTGTTTTTATGTACAATTGAGCTCTCAATTAGAGCATAAGGTTTCTCCATTGTCACAACTGCCGATTCAAGACGTGATGCCCGAGCTTCTCGCAGGCGTCGCGCATCACGCTCAACTGATCCTCAAAGCGGCGCCGGGTGCCGGTAAATCGACCTACTTTCCACTGCAGCTGCTCAACGCAGGCATTGTGCAGGGAAAAATCATCATGCTTGAGCCTAGGCGCTTAGCGGTGAGAAATATCGCGCACTATTTGGCGAAGCAATGTGGGGAGCGGGTTGGACAAACCGTCGGCTATCGGATGCGCGGTGAGAGTAAAGTCAGCCAAGCGACACAGCTTGAAATCGTCACCGAGGGCATCTTAACGCGCATGATCCAGTCCGATCCTGAGCTGAGCGGCGTTGATATGATCATCTTTGATGAGTTTCACGAACGCAGCTTGCACGCCGACACCGCGTTGACGTTCTGCCTCGAGATTCAGCAAGCGCTGCGCGATGACTTAAAGCTGGTGGTGATGTCGGCGACGCTCGACCAGCGAGCGCTGCAAACCATCATGCCTGACGCGGCGTATGTGGAATCGCACGGGCGCAGCTACCCGATTGAGTATTGCTACCAGCCCCTTAAGCCGAATCAAGGGCTAGAAGAGGCGATGGCGAAGCAGATCCGCCACCTGATGGCGACCGAGTCTGGTTCGTTGCTGGCGTTTCTCCCTGGCGTTGCCGCTATCCGGCGCGTGGCGCAGCGTCTTGAAGATTTGGGCGAGGGTATCCTCGTCTGCCCTTTATATGGCCAGCTCAGTTTTAACGAGCAGCAAGCGGCGATCGCACCGGCACCGCAACGCAAGGTGGTACTGGCGACCAACATTGCTGAAACCTCACTGACCATTGAAGGCATTCGTCTAGTCGTCGACAGCGGCGTCGAGCGCATTGCCAAGTGTGATAGCCGCACAGGCATTACCAAATTGGAGCAAATCCGGATTGCCAAATCCTCCGCCGAGCAGCGCGCGGGTCGCGCAGGGCGTATTGAGCCCGGACTGTGCGTGCGCCTGTACAGTGAAAGTCAACTGAGTCAGCAGCCGGATGTGCCCGCGCCAGAGATGCAGCATGCCGATCTCTCCGGTCTTGCGATGGAGCTGGCGCAGTGGGGAACACAAGACAGCGATGAGCTGACCTGGGTGACCCCGCCACCCAAAGTCGCGTTGGCGCAGGCGCGTCAATTGCTACGATCACTCGGCCTACTCAACGATCAGGCATTATTAACCGCGCAAGGTCAGCGCGCCTGTACGCTAGGACTGGAGCCGAGACTGGCGGCGATGTTACTCCACAGTGACGAGCAGCGTTGGCAGCAAAGCGCCGTATGGGTAGCGGCGTTACTGGAAGAGCCGGAGCGTCACACGCTCGATTTTCGCACCAGCGTTTGGCGTTTACGCCAAGGCCAACACGGCAAGCAAAAAGTGGTCAGTGCGCGCGCGGCGGCGCTAGCGAAGATGCTCGCCATCACAGCGCCATTGGCGGCGTTAGATGATGCCCTTGTCCCGGTCGCCCTGGCCTGTGCCTATCCTGACCGCATTGCGCAGCAACGCAGCAGCGGCGCCGGTACCTTCTTGCTCGCCAATGGTCATGGCGCAGAGCTTGATGACAGCGAACCGCTCGCCGATGCGCCGTATTTGGTGGTGATTGACTTACTACGCAGCCAATCGGACGCGTCACGTATTCACCTTGCGCAAGCCTGTGATGTCTCGGTGCTTGAGCAGCATTGTCCGTCGTTATTTACTGATCATGACTGGGTTGATTGGAATGAGAAAAAAGGCCGCTTAGTCGCCGAGAAACAGAAGAAGCTCGGCGCGCTCGTGGTGTCTCGAACCGCAATGGCAACGCCAGATAAAGAAAAAATGACACAAGCTTTACTGAGCTATGTACGTCGTAAAGGCTTGTCTGTATTAGAGTGGTCTGATCGCGCGCGTGACACGTTAGAGCGTATTCGCTGCGCTGCGCAGTGGCTGCCAGAGCACGATTGGCCAGATTGCTCTGACGATGGCTTATTGGCGGCTCTAGAGCACTGGCTAGAGCCGTATATGAATCAGGTCACGTCGGTCAAGCAGTTGGCATCGATATCGATAGAGCAAGCGCTGCTGGCCTATTTGGGCTGGCCGTTAAATCAGCAGTTGGACGAGTGGCTGCCTACGCACTACACGCTGCCAACGGGCACACGAGTGCGGATTCGTTATCAAGATGGACAAGAGCCCGTGCTGTCGGTTCGAATTCAAGAAGTGTATGGCGAGCAGACGTCGCCACGCATTGCCGACGGTCGCAAAACCTTAGTATTGGAGCTGCTCTCTCCGGCGCGCAGACCGTTGCAGATCACCCGAGATCTCGCAGGGTTCTGGGCAGGCAGCTACGTGGAAGTACAAAAAGAGATGAAGGGGCGCTACCCCAAACACGTTTGGCCGGATGATCCTGCCAATCATGTGGCAACGACAAAGACCAAGCGGCACTTTAACTGACAGGGCTACTTAACGGTCAGGGCGCGTTAACGGAACTGGGATGGCGTCTGATGGGTAAAGCGCTTGAATTTAGTGCTGAAATAGTTGCTGTCTTTGTAGCCGACTTGAAAGGCAATGTCGGTGATCGACAGGTCAGAGTAATGGAGCAGATCAATGGCTTTATTGACTCGAACACGGTGGACGTAGTTGTTGAACGTGAGGTTAGTGACTTGCTTGATCTTGCGGCTCAGAGTGCGTGACGAGATGTTAAACCGCTCGGAAATGTCGTTGACGCATATCTCTTCACTGTAGTTATTCTGTAACCAGTCGATCACTTGCAAAATGGTGTTGTCGTCGGCGTTGTTATTTTGGGAAGTTAACCGTCCGCGTGACAGCTCAACGATCAACTGCTGAAACAGCGCTTCAGCCATAATGCGAGAATCGACCGAGTTCTGCATCGCTTCTTTTTCGAGTTGCGCCATCAGTTGCTCGGTGCGTTTCAACGTGGCGGTGGAAATCAGCCAACTTTTCTCTTCGGACTCTTCCCTCGGTAGTAGATTTTTCAGCAATGGTGAGTAGGCCAGTCGACTCTTTTTAAACAAGATATTAGTTAGATGGAGGTCATCTACCTGTTCGTACAAGTGACGGTCATTGGGTGAAATAAAGCAAATATGATTCTTTGCGAGATTAGTCGGGATGTCATTAAGAATGTGTTGTCCCGTGCCTTTGGTGACAATGATCAACTCGTGAAAATCATGCGAATGTTCTGGGTAGTTGGGTTGAGGAGCACGGACTTCGGCACACACGGCGGAGTCTGAAGTATGAAAAAAGTCGTCACCGTTTAATTGAAACATTGTTTTACTCCTCTTTGGTTTTTTTTTTTTTTTGTACTCCTTTCATGTTGGAGCAGCAACTCTGGGATAGACAGAATGTGATCTTTAGTGCGCCATGGAAGTCAGAGTGTGATCCTTTTCACTTCTCCATTTTTTGCTCTAATTTCGGAGAAAAAACACAGAAAAGCCGAGAAGTGGAGTACTTCTCAGCCATTTACATCTGTGGCAGCGACGCCGTACTGGCTTAGAGGTTAAAAGTCTCTTTCAGCGCTAGCATATCTTCAGGGCTGACGCCTTGTGGGATAAATCCACTGGCTAAGCACATCAAATAGAGTTTGGCGCCTTTGTTGGCGACATCGACAAAATCGAACGCGGTCAGTGCGTCTTTGCCGGTGGCGACAGCGCCATGTTTTTCCCAAATAGCGACGTCGTGCATCAGCAGCTTATCGCGGGTTCCTTGGGCCATGGTTTGGCTACCCGGCATGCAGTAAGGCACTATGCCAATCCCTCTAGGTACGAAAGCGCGCACTTCTGGCAGCATTTGCCAACAAGCTATGGTGTACGCATCATCGTTTTGCGCAAAATCTGGATGATGGGAAAGTGCGATCAGCTCAATCGGATGCGTGTGAACCACGCATCGGCTATCTCGCCCAGCCTGCTGTTGCGAGATGATGATCTCCACATGAGAGATAAATTCGCTGGTGGGGGCGAAATCTGGATTATTTCGTCCACCCCAAAGCAGATGGTATCCCTGTGCGCTGTCGTCAATGCGCAAAATGCAGCCCGCTGCTTCTGGGTCACGTAACTCACGAATCCGCTCTCCCGTTCCTTTGACAAAAAAGAGATGACCCGCCGCAGCGCTTGGAAAGGCATCACCGCCAATCATAGAGAGCTTCTTATGCGGAAAAGCACTGAGGTCGGGTGGGAGATCGCCAAAAATATCAGTAATGTCGACAGAGATATTACCGCCATTACGCTCTGCCCACTCTCGTTGCCACAGATACTGCGCGACTTCGCTTACTTTGGCGATTTCGTCTTGGACTGCTTGGTTTATGGTCACCGTTTGCATTTGAATTCCTTAATTGATAGTCGTGGTTACGCGAGATAGAAGACCGATTGCAGTGGCACTGAACGAGGTGAATTATCCTCGTTGGTATCCATGACGTCGGCCATGTATCGCCACCACTTTTGGCAGATGTCAGTGTCTGCGATGGCTTGCCATGTCTCTTCACTTCGTACATTGAGGCAGGCAAACAATTGCTCAGTCTCAGGGTGAAGAAAAATGGAATAGTGCTCGGCGCCGTGTGCTTTTAGCGCACGTTCCAGTTCAGGCCACAGTTCATCATGGCGACGCTGGTACTCTCGGGCTTGGCCGGGTTTAAGCTGCATGACCGTGGCGATTCTGATTGCATTGGGCGTCATGGGCTCTCTCACTCTGCATCACGGCGCAGCAGTACGGTTTCCTCGTACTCTTTGATATCGCGTAGCCAATCCAAACCGACAGGAACCTGGTTCATCAAACAGTAGTAATCCCAGACCGCTGCCCATGGCGCGTTGCGGGTCTCTTCTAACAGAGCCAGTCGTGTGGTGTAGTCACCGCTGTTTTCCGCTAGGCGCAGTTGCGTTTCGGGTTCGAGCATCGCTTTGAGCAGCGCTTTGCGCGTATTGCGTGTGCCAATCACCCAAGCGGCAACGCGGTTGATGGACGCATCAAAGAAATCGAGTCCCACATTGACGCGATCAAAGAGCTTGTTGCGAACAATTTCGTTGGCGATGGCTTGGGTTTCATCATCCAAGAGTACGACGTGGTCGCTGTCCCAGCGAATAGGGCGGGTGACATGAAGCAAGAACTCTTTCACATAGAGTGAGCAAGCCGAAATCTTGTCACTGATTACTTCTGTCGGGTGGAAGTGTCCCGCGTCGAGACACAGCAAAATGTCGCGTGTGGCGGCATAGCCCATATAGAACTCGTTGCTGCCTACAGTGTAGGCTTCAGCGCCAATGCCAAATAGCTTGCTTTCGACGGCGTCTTTGTGAAAAGCGCTATCAATCGGCTCGGCGATGATTTCATCCAATGAGGCCATTAAGCGCTGTCTAGGGGCTAAGCGATCGATGGGCACATCTTTCATGCCATCCGGGACCCAAATGTTCATCACTGACGGAGTGCCAAGCTCTTTACCAAAGTACTCAGAGATCTTTCGGCTCGCCTTGCAGTGATCAATCCAGAATTGACGAATCTCAGCGTCGGGGTGAGAGAGGGTAAAGCCATCCTCACTGAGTGGGTGTGAGAAGCATGAAGGGTTAAAGTCCAGCCCTAACTCATTCCGTTTGGCCCATTCAACCCAATTCTTAAAATGCTCAGGTTTGATCTGGTCGCGCGGAACGGGTTGGTCCGATTCTAAGTAGATGGCGTGCAAGTTGAGTCGCTTAGCACCCGGGATCAAACTGAATGCTTTATCGAGATCTTGACGCAATTCTGCGGGTGTACGCGCTCTACCCGGGTAGTTCCCTGTTGCTTGGATACCACCACTGAGTGCTTGCTCTGGGTTTTCAAACCCACGCACGTCGTCCCCTTGCCAGCAATGGATGGAGATGGGAATCTCATTGACTGCTTTTATGACGTTGTCGGTATCAATGCCCATATCGGCAAATTGTTGTTTCGCCAGTTGGTAGGCTGAATGAATCTGTTGTTGAGTTGGCATCAAAGTATCCTCATTGAGTCAAGGCGTCGAAGCGCGCTTGCTGCGCGTCGAGTTGTGAAATCGGTGTCGGTGAAAATTGGGTGAGTTCGAAAGAGTGCGCGATGATCTCGCGCCCATGCTCAATCGAGTGCACCGCGCCAGTGGCAATCAATTGACCCATCATATTGCCCAGTGCCGAAGCTTCAGTCGGATTAGCCAAGACGGGCACTTGACAGGTATTAGCGCACAACTGGTTGAGAAAATGATTGTTGGCTCCGCCGCCCACCACGTGAATGGCGGTCAGAGGTTTGGGCGCTAGATGGTTAAGTTGAGCAAACACTTGTGCATAGCGCAGTGCCAGACTGTCGAAAATGCAGCGCGCAATCTGTGCCAATGTTTGTGGGGTTCCTTGCCCTGTTCGTTGGCAAAAATCGACGATCGCGTGCTCCATGTTGTCAGGGTTGAGGAAGCAGGCGGCGTCCGGGTCAATCAAAAACTCGAATGCGGGGCTTTGCTGAGCCACCTCCACTAACTGAGCGAAGTGATATTCGCTGTGCAGTTTTTGGATGGATTGAATCAGCCACAGTCCCATGATGTTTTTCAAGGTGCGATAGGTGCCACCCGCACCGCCTTCATTGGTCACGTTGGACAGTAGGGCTTCGTCATTCAATGTGGGATGAGCGGACTCGTATCCCATGAGCGACCAGGTTCCTGAACATAAATAGGCGCACGTGTCGGATTGGAGTGGCGTACCTAATACCGCTGACGCCGTGTCATGGCTGGCAATGGACGCGACTGGAACAGTTTTGTACTCACCAATGATCTGGTTAGGCGCTTTCGGCTCCAGAAACCAATCACTTGGAATACCAATGCGATCAAGCAAAGCTTGGCTCCACTGTTTGGTGCGACAGTCAAGCAGTTGGGTGGTGGACGCGTTGGTGTACTCGCAATGCTTGACGCCAGTCAGGCGATAGTTGAGGTAGTCAGGAATCAGCAATAGGGTCGCCACATCGCTGAGTGATTCTTTGGGCAGTACGCACAATTGGTAAAGCGTATTAAAGGGCAAAAATTGGATGCCCGTGGTTTGGTAAAGGGCTTTTCGGTCGAGTGTGTCGGCCAGCAGTTGCTCCATGACACCTTGAGTGCGCGTGTCTCGATAGGAGACCGCAGGGCTGTGCCTTTGACCTTGTTTATCCAGCAGTACAAAGTCGACACCCCAAGTGTCAATACCGATGCTCGCAGGGTGAATCCCACTTTCGAGCACGACGTCGATACCGATACACACTTGTTTAAACAGGGCATCAATATCCCAGCAGTCTTGACCTTGGATTGAAACCAATTGGTTGGTAAATCGATGTTGCTCATCAAGGGAGAGGCGCTGACCATCAAACGTTCCTAGCATGACTCTGCCGCTAGAGGCGCCAATATCAATCGCAATTACGTGTTGCTGCATTATGGATGTCCGTTGTTCTTAATGTGAGAAATTATCGGTAAATCTCTTCTTGAGAGACTTAAAAAAAATGCAGGGGTTGGCGATAAGGTGTCAGGTTTTTCAATATCGATTTGCGTTAGATCACAAAAGCTCACACCTCCGTTTTTTGTGCACAACAGGTGAAAAAAGCCCTGCATGAGCAGGGCAAACATCGCGTTTCGAGGACACGGTAGGTGTTTATAAATAGGTACGTAAATACTCAGAGAGACAAAGGATCGCCATAGCCTGACCATAAGGCATGGAGGTCAATGGGATGTTGCGGTAGTAATCGAGGTCATCGCCCATGGCGGTGCCAAAAGAGACATTGATCAGTTCACCGGATTCGCTGATGTAGTCCTTGATGAGGACATCGACGGCTTTGTTCGCCATTGGGGCGTAGTCGGCAGAAATGTATCGCTTGCGTACGGCTTTTAATATGCCATACGCAAAACCCGCCGTGGCTGACGCTTCCACATAAGAGTGATCGTCATCGAGCAGGGTGCACCACAAGCCACTCTCTTGTTGAGTGCGAGCGAGCATCGCCACCTGACGTTCAAGAATGTGCACCAAGTGACGACGATAAGCGTCATGCTCTGGCAAGTCGAGCAACTCAAGGAAATCAGGGATCACTATCGTGACCCAGCTGTTGCCGCGTGCCCAACGTGCATTGGCAAAGTTATGGTTGCCATCAAAGGTCCAGCCATGGAACCAAGCGCCGGTCTCGCGATCCATAAGGTATTGAATGTGGGTCAGGAACTGATATTTCGCTTCTTCCACATACTCTGGGCGGTCAAGCAGTAGGCCAATCTTGGTGAGCGGCATGACGCTCATCATGAGTGTGTCATCCCACATCTGCTCATTGTTTTCACTGTTGTAAACAATGTGCTGAATGCCACCGCTTTGCGTTTTGGGCATCTGGTACATCACATACTCTGCCCAAGCTTCCAGATACGGGATCAAGGATTGATCTTGCGTCTCTTCATAGCGATAGGCCAAGGTCAAAAATGGGCACACAGTATTGACGTTTTTCGTGGCTTGCTCTTCGGCAAATCGGTCTTCAAACCACTCATCAATAATGTTGAGCACGGTTTGATCATTGGTTTGTTGGTAATACTTGTACATGCCATACAGACCAATACCGTGCGTCCACTCCCAGCCGGCCCAGCCTTTGGTATCTATGGTGCGACCGTCATCAAGATGAAGTAAAAACTCGCCGGTTTCATCTTGAATGTTGATTAAGTTGTTGATCAAAGATTGAATCTTATCGACCACCACTTTTTTCGGGTGTTCACGTTCGATACGGCGAAGGAGTGGGCTTTGTTTTACAGGAAACACTTTCATTTTCATTCCTTAATTCGATTACATAACACCAAGCAGTCTTGGTAAGAATAGAGTGAGTTCAGGGACATAGGTAATCAGCATCAGCATCGCGATAATGGCGATGTAGAACGGGATCAGCGGCTTGATCACCTCTTCGACTTTAACTTGGCCGACGCTTGCCCCGACATACAGGCCACTGCCTACCGGAGGCGTGATGGTACCGATGGCAAGGTTGAAAACCATCAAGATGCCAAAGTGGACGGGGTCAACGCCAATCTTTTGCACAATCGGCAGTAAGATAGGAGTGAATATCAGGATCGCAGGTCCGATATCCATAAAGGCGCCGACAATCAAAATAAACAGGGTGATGACCAGCATGATAATCGCCGGATTATCTGAGATGCCAAGGATCAACTTACTCAGCGCACCAGGGATTCCGGTCATCGACATCGCAAAAGACATCGCTGAAGACGTGGCGAGCAAGAACATGATCACGCCCGTCATGACGAAGGTCTGGATCAAAATCTTCGGCAGATCTTTAAGGGTTAAGGTTCGGTACATCACTAAGGTTAAAAACGCGGTGTACACAACAGCGATCGCTGAGGCTTCGATGGCGGTGAAGATCCCTTGAACGATCCCGCCAACAATGATGACCACCAGCAGCAAGCTTGGGATCGCTTCTCGTGTCACGATCCACGCCGTGCCTTTTTGTAGGGTAAAGAAGTTTGTGTAGTTGTTTCTCTTCGCCACCACATAGGTGATGAGAATACACCCCAGCCCCCAAAGACTGCCCGCAATCAGACCGCCCGCAAACAGCGCTGCAATTGATGTACCGCCACTGGCCAACGCATAAAGAATAAACGCCGTGGTAGGAGGGATGAGCATCCCTGTCGGCGCTGACGCGATATTGACCGCAGAGGCAAAATTACGGTTGTAGCCCTCTTTGGCGCTCATTGGAATCATCACACCACCAATTGAGGTGGAAGCCGCAATGGCTGATCCAGACACGGCACCAAACATCATATTGCCCGCGATGTTGGTGTAGGACAAAGAGCCGGGGATGCGCCCCGTAAACAGCTTGGCAAAGTTGACTAATCGGGTCGCGATGCCGCCGTTATTCATGATAACGCCCGAAAGAATGAAGAAGGGAACGGCCAACAGCGCAAAGCTATCTAGGCTAGAAAACATCTTCTGTGCGGTGGTGAACATCGCAATATCGAACGGAAGAACGAGCATCACGGTCGCGCAGGAGGCAATCACGATGCACAAACCAATCGGCGTACCTAAAACTAGCAGCAAGACAAAAACGCCGATCAATAGGCTCGCTGCGGTGATGGGATCGGTCATGCGGTTTTCCTTGTTGCGCGATCGTTGATAGGCTTCTCTTTGCAAGGAAGAGCGCGAATTTCTTTATGAATATCAAGGATATTGAGCAGGCTGTAAATGATGATCAGCACGCCAGAGAGCGGTAGAGCATAGTAGACCTTACCCATCGACAGTTGCAGCACTGGCGAGATCTGCATCATGGCGTTGCTAGAGACTTTCCAACCGCCGATGATCATGATGTAGACCGAAAAGGCAATGAACACCATTTGGATGACGATGTTCCAGTAACCCGCAATTCGGGCAGGGTAGCGATCAAGAAACAGCGTTAGGCTAATGTGCTCTCGTTTTCCGGCCACATAGGCAAGCCCAATCACCGAGAGCCAAACCAAAGAGAAGCGCAGCATTTCTTCAGAGAAGGTGCTGGGCGTATTAAATAGGTAGCGACTGATCACTTGCCAGCAAGCGACAAAGACCATCACGGTCATCAGTGAGCAACCAAACCATTCGATGGCTTTATCGAGCCACTTTCTTAGCGTATTCATATCAACCTCGTAGGGCAGGAGATAGAAGACTGGCTTCTATCTCCTCGGTTTTAGTTTTGTTCTACTTGTTCGATTTTCTGATAGAGCGAGTAAAGCTCTGGTTTTTTCTTGAGGTTTTCATAGATGGGCTGCACTGCTTGTTTAAAGGGGGCTTGGTCTATTTCGAAGAACTCGACGCCAAAATCTTTGCGCGCAGATTCGGTCGTTTTCGCCATCTCTTCTTGCCATAACTCTTGCTGAAGTGTGATGGATTCATCAATCGCTTCTTGTAGGGCCGCAAGTTGATCTGGGGTCAGCTTTTGTTTGGTGATGTTACTCATGACCACCACGTCAGGGATTCGAGTGTGCATGTCGTAGCTGTAGAATTTGGCCACTTCGCCATGACGGGCGATGGTTAGGGCAAACTCGTTGTTTTCTGCGCCATCAAGAATGCCTTGCTGCAATGAGGTGTACACTTCAGCTTGGCTCATGGCGATAGGTGCGGCTCCGAGGAGCTTCATTGTCTCGATGGACGTTTCACTCTGCATCACGCGGATCTTTTTACCTTTGAGGTCGTCGAGCGTTTTCACCGGTGCTTTGCTCATGTAGAAGCTGCGCGCTCCTGAGTCATACCAACCGACACCGGAGAAGCCTTGCGCTTCTGTTGAACGATAGACCGTGCTCATGACATCCTCGTCTTCCATCACGCGGTAAAAGCCCTTTTTGCTGTCAAAAAGGTAAGGCAATGAAAAAACGCCGTAGAGAGGGGAGAAGCTTTCGAGAAGGCCAGATGAGACTTTAGTGATATCAATGGCACCGACTTGAGCCATTTCAACCAGTTCACGTTCGCCGCCGAGCTGGCTGTCTGGGAAGTATTGAATCGTGACTTCGCCGTTGGTTTTTTCAGCCACAGCATCACCAATGTACTGTAAGGCGGCTTTCACGGGTTGGCTGTTTTCAGCGTAGGCAAGCTTGAGCACGGTGTTTGCGTAAGCGCCTTGCGCAGCCAGCATCAGTGCGGATGCTAAAACGGCTTTGTTGAAGGGGGTGTAGAGTCGGGACATAGTATCCTCCATACATAATGGCTTTTGATTATGTTATTGGTTGGTTGGGTTTATCGTTATTGATTTACGCAGTGTATAGTTGCAGGGCGGCGCGATGTTCACCTTTAAAAATGAGCCAGCTTTATCTGGCCATCGTCAATTTTGCGAGATCGATAGCGCAGCGAGTCACATTTTTACTTTTTGTCTCCCCACGGAGAATGCGCTTGAACGCTGGGCTTTTTTACGCCGAACTGACTTACTGCTGTTTAGGCATACAGCAAAGCGCGATATAGTAAGCGCCAATGCTCAGCAATCCGAATTTAGCTCATGACCAGCAATAAGAAGCCGCGTTCGAAAGGGACAGCCACGAAAAAACGTACGCCAGCGCGAACCGCCTCGAAAAAGCCCTCTTCGCCTAATAAAACACCATTAAAAGCCAGTGTGTTACGAACCCTATGGGGCCTTACATGGAAGCTCGCCTTGGCTGGGTTTGCCTTACTACTGGTGGTGGGCATCTATCTTGATAGCTTGGTTAAACAGAAATTTGAAGGTCAGCTGTTCTCTTTGCCTACGGTGGTGTATGCGCGTATTTTGCATCTCGCGCCGGGTGACAACATTTCGATTCAAGAAGTCCGTAATGAGCTGGATGTGCTCAATTATCGCAAAGTGCGTCACCCTCAATACCCGGGTGAGTATTCCTCTTCTTCGAGCAAGATTGAGCTGATTCGTCGGCCTTTTGAGTTCTCTGATGGCCCAGAGCCTGACCGCCACGTCATGCTGCATTTTGATGCGTCAAGCCTGCAAAGGATCCAATCGTTAGAAAAGCCGGGGGAGTTAGGCTACTTGCGCATTGAGCCGAAAATGCTGGGTATGCTTGAAAAAAATCAAGATGAACAACGACTGTTTATCAAGCGGGTCGATTTTCCGGAAGTGATGATCGACGCGCTGCTCGCAACAGAAGACCGGCACTTTTATCAGCATGATGGAGTGTCACCATTGGCGATCGCGCGTGCTTTGGTGGCCAACGTGAAAGCGGGGCGGACCGTGCAAGGCGGCAGCACTCTGACGCAGCAGTTAGCCAAAAACCTCTTTTTATCGAGCGATCGCACCTTATGGCGCAAAATGAGAGAGGCTTACATCGCCCTGATTCTCGATTATCGCTACAGCAAAGACCGCATTTTGGAAGCGTACCTCAATGAAGTCTACTTAGGTCAAAGCCGCGGTGAAGCGATTCATGGCTTTGGTTTGGCGTCGCGTTTTTATTTCGGCCAACCGATTCAAGAGCTGAGAATTGATCAACTGGCGTTGTTGGTCGGCATGGTGAAAGGCCCTTCGTATTACAACCCACAACGCTACCCTGAGCGGGCGAAAGAGCGTCGAGATCTGGTGCTGCGCTTAATGATGCAACAAGGCACGTTGACGGCGAGCGAGTTTGATGCTGCTGCCAGCCGCCCACTGGATTTACAAGCAACGCCACAAATTGCCAGTCGTCAGCCCGCTTATTTTCAGCAAGTGAGTATTGAGCTCAAAGAGAAACTTGGAGAGCGTTTCCAAGGCGACAGCGGCCTGCGCGTATTTACCTCACTTGACCCTGTCTCGCAGCATCAATTGGAACGCGCCGTGGCCTCTAAGGTAACGCAACTGGCAACCGTGGCGGGCGATGAATTAGAGGGCGCAGCGGTGGCGGTGGATCGACACACCGGCGAAATTCGCGCGATGGTCGGTGGCAAACGCACCGGCTTTGATGGCTTTAACCGAGCCTTGAACGCGAAGCGGCAAATTGGCTCATTGGCAAAACCTGCGGTCTATTTGGCGGCGCTCAATCAGCCGGAAAAATACACCTTAGCCACCACGCTGCATGACAAGCCGATTACGCTCAAGGGCAGTCAAGGTAACGTCTGGTCGCCGCGCAATTACGACCGAGAATATCGCGGTGATGTGCCGCTCTATCTGGCGCTGGCCAAATCGCTCAATGTGCCGACGGTGGAGCTAGGTATGCAAGTGGGCATAGAGAAGGTCATCAACACCTTTGAGCAGCTTGGCGTGCCACGTGAAGAGATTCGCCCGGTGCCTTCGATGTTCTTAGGCTCATTCAGTCTCACCCCGTTTCAGGTGGCGCAAATGTACCAAACCTTAACCAACTCGGGCCGATACGCGAAGCTCTCTGCGCTGCGTTCGGTGTTAAACATTGAAGGGCAGGTGCTGTATGAGTCCCTGCCTAGCGCGTCACAGCGCGTCGATCAACAAGCGGCCTGGCTGACCACTTATGCAATGAAAATCGGCGTTACCGAAGGCACTGGCCGCTATCTCAATAGTCAGTTTTCTCAAGCGGCGCTGGCGGGAAAAACCGGTACCAGTAATGATACGCGTGACAGTTGGTTTGTCGGTGTTGATGGGCGAGAGGTGACCACGATTTGGCTTGGCCGAGACGACAATACACCGACCAAACTGACGGGGTCGAGCGGCGCATTACGTGTCTATGCCGATTACTTATCACAGCGTATTCCGCAGCCATTGAGTCTGCCATGGCCCCAAGGCATCACGACACTAGGTTTTGCTGGGCGAGAGTCGGGCAGCTTGGCGCTGGATTGTCGTAACGACTTTAGGTTGCCCGTATGGGATAACACAGGTCAGCTCAAACAACAGTGTGATAAAGCGTCGGCATCCTGGATCAATCGACTCTTTGACTGGTAAGGTCAGATGGGTTTGTGTATATAATCCGAAATCATTGGTTTTGAAAGGAATTCAAACGTGAAAAAAACGCTTCGCTCCTTGCGCGGTTTTAGCTATCTATGCGCTTTTTTAGGCGGGTGGCCACTCATGGCGACAGCACAGTCAGGACCATCGCTGCTTGATACCGATGTGCCAGCTATTGAGCGCCCTAAAATTGCTGTGGTGCTGGCGGGCGGCGGCGCCAAAGGTGCGGCGCACATTGGGGTGTTGAAAGCGCTTGAAGAGCTGAAAATTCCAGTCGACTACATTACCGGCACCAGTATGGGCGCCTATGTAGGCGGCCTGTATGCTACAGGGATGAGCGCGGATGAAATCGAGAGTTTTCTTTACAGCGTCAATTGGAACTCTGGCTTTGTTGATAAAGTGCCGCGCAGTGAGCGTCGTGTGCGAGATAAAGAGTACGAAGACCGCTACCAACTGACGACCGATTTTGGCCTCGGGATTGGTGAGCTCAGAGCCGCCAAAGGCGTCGTGCAAGGGCAGAGTATGCTGCGTATCTTGCGCGAAACCACAGGCAATCTTCCTCCTTTTACCAGCTTTGATGAACTGGCGATCCCCTATCGTTCGGTGGCGACCGACATCATTCAATTAGAACCTGTCATCTTAAGCAGTGGCTATTTGACCGATGCCATGATGGCGAGCATGTCTGTCCCTGGTGCGCTGCCACCGTATGAAGTGGATGGCAAAATGTTGGTCGATGGCGGGGTGACCAACAATATGCCGGTCGAACTCGCTCGAGCACTCGGCGCGGACATCATTATCGCGGTGGACATCAGTTCGGATTATCGCGCCGAAGAGGAATTTACCAACTTATTTACCGTCGCTTCGCAGTTGTCTAATTATCTTGTAAAGCGCAGTACCCGAGAGCAGACGAGCTTTCTTGCTGAGGGCGATGTCCTTCTGAAACCTGAGGTGGGTCGCTATGGCACCACCGATTTCTCCATCATGCCTGAAGCGTATGTCAAAGGTTATGAGGTCGCCCATGCAGCAAAGGAGCAATTGCAGGCGTTGTCGGTGTCTTCCGCTGAGTACCAACACTATGTGGAGAAAAAACAGCAAGCACGAGCCAAACTCACTTATGTCGATGAGGTGGTGATTGACCGATTGGAGGTGAGCAATAACAGCCCATTCTCCGATGAGGTAATAGCGCAGCGATTGAATCTTGAAAGCGGCGAGCAGTATTCGACTGAAACCTTGGAGCAGAGCATACGCGATCTCTATGTGTTGGATCGGTTTGAGTTGGTGACCTACCAGTTTGATCAGCAAGATGATGACAACGTGCTGCGCGTGAACATCAAAGAGAAATCTTGGGGGCCGAATTTTGTCGACTTTCGTTTTTTCCTTGAAGATGACTTTCAGACCAAAAGCCAGTACTCGATTGGTGTCTCCACCAACTTCACCGGCTTGACGGAGCAAGGAGCCGAGCTAAGAACCAATGTCGAACTGGGCACAGACAAGCTGTTGGAGTTTGATCTCTATTCACCGATCCTCTCCTCTCAAACACTGTTTGGTAACGCGATTGTCAGTTACAAGGAACAGACGCGCAACCTGCCGTTTGATGCCGATGGAGAGTTCGAATTCATTACCGATCCTACCTTAGAGACAACCGAGAATTACCTGCCGGTGAACTATGCCCAGTGGATTGGGGAGCTGGCGATGGGTTATCAGAG
This sequence comes from Vibrio sp. R15-SG3-ISO1B, assembly GCF_059833835.1. Classification (NCBI taxonomy): domain Bacteria; kingdom Pseudomonadati; phylum Pseudomonadota; class Gammaproteobacteria; order Vibrionales; family Vibrionaceae; genus Vibrio; species Vibrio sp. R15-SG3-ISO1B. The sequence goes on from NZ_JCBDGG010000034.1 coordinate 36,079, forward strand.
CAACTTATGGAGCCAATTTAAGGTGGGCGGGCGCTATACCCACGGTGAAGTGGAAGCGTCGACCTTCTCCTTGTTTGGCACTGGCCGCTATGAGCGCCTGGGTCTGTTTGCCAACTACCGCATTGATACTTTGGACAACTTTGCCCTACCAAACAAGGGAGTTTACCTCGATCTAGGATTCCTAGTTTCTGATGATAGCTCGCAAGACAGTTTGTCGGACATCGATGATACCGTGTACGAAACCACCGTGCGTTGGATAGGTGCGCACAGCTTTGGCCGTCATACTTTAGTGGGAAACTTTGATGGCGCGCTAGTGGAGAGCAAAAAGTCCCAGTTGCTGGTGGATCCTAAACAGTTAGGCGGCTTTCTAAACCTCTCCGGCATCCCGAAAAACAGTCTGGTTGGGCAAAACAAACTCTATGGTAATGCTACTTATCGCTACCGTTGGTTTGATAACGATTTTGGCCTCTTCAGCTCGCCCTTCTACGTCGGCGCGTCATTGGAATATGGCGGTGTGTGGTCAGATCCGGATACAGAAATCAGCCAAGCGCCGATGTATCAAGCAGCCTCGGTTTTTGCGGGGATTGACTCGCCAGTTGGACCGGTGATGTTTGGTTATGGCCGTACTGAACAAAACTACGACTCGTTTTATCTCATCATCGGCAGTTCGTTTAAATAGTGGGATCGAGTCGATATAAATTGTTGTACGGTTTATAGGGTGAATGTGCTTATACTGCATGAAAAAGCATAGAACTTTAGTCTCAAGTTGCTATGTTGGTCAAAATGATGAGATTTTAATTTAACGTTAAATTTGCTATTCTACCGCCCACAGTTTGGCCTCTCTGGCATGATTATTCGATGTTTGGTATCGCACCAATTGAATGACAATATGGCATGGAGCGCCAAGTTTCCAAGGATGTTCACTCCCTTCTTTTCTGAATAAATAGCAATAAAGGGGAGGAACCGCAATGAGAGGAAAAAGTCGTGCTTGAAGCCTATCGTAAACACGTCGAAGAGCGTGCTGCTGAAGGAGTTGTACCTAAACCATTGGATGCCGAGCAAGTTGCCAGCCTAGTGGAACTTCTGAAAAATCCCCCTCAAGGTGAAGAAGCGTTTATTCTTGACCTTCTGGAAAACCGAATCCCACCGGGTGTTGATGAAGCGGCTTACGTCAAAGCTGGTTTCCTAACGGCTGTGGCGAAAGGCGAGGTCTCTTCTCCGCTGGTTAGCCGCGAAAAAGCCGCGCAGCTCCTTGGTACTATGCAAGGTGGCTACAACATCGCGCCGCTGGTTGAGTTCCTTGATGATGAGACTCTAGCCCCCATCGCGGTCAAAGCCTTGTCTCATACACTACTGATGTTTGATGCGTTCTACGACGTGGAAGAAAAAGCCAAAGCCGGCAACAGCTTTGCACAGCAAGTGATGCAATCATGGGCGGATGCAGAGTGGTTTACTGCCAAGAAGAAAGTCGCAGAAAAGATCACGGTTAAAGTGTTTAAAGTGACCGGTGAGACGAACACCGATGACTTATCCCCAGCTCCAGATGCTTGGTCGCGCCCTGATATTCCTGTTCACGCGAAAGCGATGCTGAAAATGGAGCGTGAAGGCATCAACCCAGATCAACCTGGTAGTGTTGGCCCTATCACGCAACTCGAAGAGTTGAAAAAAGACGGCATCCCACTCGCTTACGTGGGTGATGTTGTGGGCACCGGTTCTTCGCGTAAATCCGCGACCAACTCAGTGCTGTGGTTTATGGGCGAAGATATCCCATACGTACCTAATAAACGCACCGGCGGTATCTGCTTGGGTGGCAAAATTGCCCCTATCTTCTACAACACCATGGAAGATTCAGGCGCGCTACCGATTGAATTGAACGTACAACAGATGAATATGGGCGATGTGATCGACATCTTCCCGTACGAAGGTGTGGTACGTAAAGATGGCGAAGAGATTTCTCGTTTCGAGCTGAGCAAAGTGCTGCTTGATGAAGTGCGAGCGGGTGGCCGTATTCCTCTTATTATCGGTCGTGGCTTAACCAGTCGCGCGCGCGCATCGCTCGGTCTTGAAGAGACCGATCTCTTTGCAAAACCCGTTGACCCATCATCGTCAACTAAGGGCTTTACTCTGGCTCAGAAAATGGTCGGTAAAGCGTGTGGCGTTGAAGGTGTCCGCGCAGGTCAATACTGTGAACCTAAGATGACCACGGTCGGCTCGCAAGATACGACGGGCCCAATGACGCGTGATGAGTTGAAAGACTTGGCGTGTCTTGGTTTCTCCGCAGACCTTGTTATGCAGTCATTCTGTCATACCTCTGCGTATCCAAAACCGGTGGATGTGAATACTCACCATACCTTGCCAGACTTCATTATGAACCGTGGCGGTGTCTCTTTGCGCCCTGGTGACGGTGTTATCCACTCTTGGTTAAACCGCATGTTGCTGCCAGATACCGTAGGTACAGGTGGTGACTCGCATACTCGTTTCCCTCTTGGCATTTCTTTCCCTGCCGGTTCTGGCTTGGTGGCGTTTGCCGCAGCGACGGGTGTGATGCCATTGGATATGCCTGAGTCTATCTTGGTGCGCTTCAAAGGCGAGATGCAGCCGGGTATCACCTTGCGTGATTTGGTGCATGCGATCCCTTACTATGCGATTCAACAAGGTCTATTGACGGTTGAAAAATCAGGTAAGATCAATGAGTTCTCAGGTCGCGTACTTGAGATTGAAGGGGTGGAGCACTTAACGGTTGAGCAAGCGTTTGAGCTCTCTGATGCCTCAGCAGAGCGCAGTGCAGCAGGCTGTACGGTCAAGCTCTCTCAAGCGTCAATTGAAGAGTACCTCAACTCAAACATCACCATGTTGAAGTGGATGATCTCCGAAGGTTACGGCGATCGCCGCACCATCGAGCGTCGCATTACAGCGATGCAAGAGTGGTTGGCTAACCCTGAACTAATGGAAGCCGACGCGGACGCGGAGTACGCGCACGTGATTGAGATTGATCTTGCCGAGATCAACGAACCTATCTTGTGTGCGCCAAACGATCCGGATGATGCGCGCCTACTTTCTCAAGTGCAAGGCACTGAGATTGACGAAGTCTTCATTGGCTCGTGCATGACCAACATTGGTCACTTCCGTGCAGCAGGTAAATTGCTTGAGCAATATGGTGGTACCTTGAATACACGTCTCTGGGTAGCGCCGCCAACCAAGATGGACCGCGATCAATTGACCGAAGAAGGCTATTACGGCATCTACGGCCGTGCGGGTGTGCGTATTGAAACCCCAGGGTGTTCACTCTGTATGGGTAACCAAGCGCGCGTAGCGGATAAAGCGACGGTCATGTCGACCTCAACGCGTAACTTCCCGAACCGTTTAGGTACCGGCGCGAATGTGTTCCTCTCTTCCGCTGAGCTCGCGGCAGTGGGCGCTATCATAGGCCGCATCCCTACTAAAGAAGAGTATCTTGAGTACGCGGCGAAGATCAATGCGACCGCGGCGGATACCTATCGCTACTTGAACTTCCACAAGATGGAACAGTACACCAAGAAAGCGGATACCGTGATCTTCCAAGAACCAGCGTAATCACGCTCTAGCGAATATGACAGATCAGCGTCTGCTTCGGCAGGCGCTTTTTTTATCTCTGTTTTTTAGGCTCACGGTGTCGATTTTTAGAGTGTCTGAGGCCGATTTTAGGTATAGTGCGCGCCTTTTCTTCACGACTTTTTCTGGGTAGGTGGTTCAATTATGGAATTTGAATTTATTAAGAATACCTTACTGGGTGACGTCTACGTAAGATCCAGTATGGGGCATGAGGTCTTTGGTCGCTGGCTTCAGGAAGAAATTGGTCAAGACCCCGTCAAACTCGAGAGCATTGATCAGTTGCTAGCCAGTGCGAAAGCTGCGCCTCAGCAAGAGTGCATTTTAGAAGGCCGAGAAATTTCTCTGACAGTTCAAGGTGATGAAGTGTTAGTGGAAGAGAACAGCTTAAAGCATGACTTTGACCTTGGCGCGGAAAGTGAGTTTGAGTTGTATGAGAGCGAGAGCCGTGCAAGCTGCGGTTTGGAAGATTTCGAACAACTGCTCGACCAGTGGAAATCCTTTCTTCGTACAATGTAATGCACCCTATTGGTGAATGAATTCACGGATGCTCTGTTTTTGGGAAGTGCGCGCACCTTTATGGTGCGCGTTTTTCGTTCTACAGGATGGAAATTTAATGTAATTTTATATTTATCAATGGTTTAAAAACTTGGCACGCACCTTGGATTATAGAAAAGCAAAAGGATGACTGCTTCAGAGAGGATGCGATGAAACTTATTAATGCGATTATCAAACCGTTCAAATTAGATGATGTTCGAGAGGCGTTAGCCGATGTGGGCATCGAGGGGATGACTGTATCAGAGGTGAAAGGCTTTGGTCGTCAAAAAGGCCATACAGAACTTTACCGTGGTGCAGAATATCAAGTCGATTTTCTACCCAAAGTAAAACTAGAGATCGCCACTCAGGCTGAAAACGTTGACCGCGTTATCGAAGCCATCACGAAAGCGGCGCACACCGGAAAAATTGGTGACGGTAAGATTTTTGTCTACGACCTAAGTCAAGCAGTGCGTATTCGTACTGGTGAGACGGATGTTGAGGCACTTTAAGAATTCAAAGGACTGGAGATAAACACGATGGAATTATCAACAACAGTAACAGAGTTACGTTACGCACTAGACACCTTTTTCTTCCTCATTTCAGGTGCGTTAGTTATGTGGATGGCAGCGGGTTTTGCGATGCTGGAAGCGGGTCTAGTACGTTCAAAGAACACCACTGAAATCCTAACCAAAAACTTCTGCCTATACGCTATCGCTTGTACCATGTACTTGGTGGTTGGCTACAACATTATGTACGTCGACAACGGCGAAGGCGGTTGGCTACCATCAATCGGTGCGCTGATTGGTACGCAAGGTGAAGGTGCAGACCACTCCCTTGAGTCTGACTTCTTCTTCCAAGTTGTGTTCGTGGCGACGGCGATGTCGGTTGTCTCTGGCGCAGTGGCTGAGCGTATGAAGCTATGGGCTTTCTTGATTTTCGCTGTCGTACTTACAGCCTTCATCTACCCAGTCGAGGGTTACTGGACTTGGGGCGGTGGCTTCCTATCTGAAGCGGGCTTTAGCGACTTTGCAGGCTCTGGTATTGTTCACATGGCAGGCGCAGCAGCAGCATTGGCAGGCGTACTTCTTCTTGGTGCACGTAAAGGTAAATACGGCAAAAACGGTGAAATCTACCCAATTCCTGGTTCAAACATGCCATTGGCAACGTTGGGTACCTTCATCCTATGGTTCGGTTGGTTCGGCTTCAACGGTGGTTCACAGTTGATGGTATCAGATTTCGAGAACGCAACAGCGGTTGGTCAAATCTTCCTAAACACCAATGCCGCAGCCGCAGCAGGTGCCATTGCAGCGCTGTTTGTTTGTAAAACCACTTGGGGTAAAGCAGACCTGACTATGATTCTTAACGGTGCGTTGGCGGGCTTGGTAGCTATCACTGCTGACCCACTGTCACCATCACCACTTTACTCTGTGGCTATCGGTGCGGTATCAGGTGCATTGGTTGTGTTTAGCATCATCGGTCTAGACAAACTTAAGATTGACGATCCAGTGGGTGCTATCTCTGTTCACGGTGTGTGTGGCTTCTTCGGCCTGATGGTTGTGCCACTAAGCAACGGTGACGCTTCATTCGGTGCACAGCTTCTTGGTGCTGCAGTGATCTTCGCTTGGGTATTCGGTGCAAGCCTAGTGGTCTGGGGTATCTTGAAAGCAACAATGGGTATCCGAGTCTCTGAAGACGAAGAGATGGAAGGTATGGACATGCACGACTGTGGTGTTGGTGCTTACCCAGAGTTCGTGACTGTGAAATAAATCACTTTTTAATACAAAGTATGAAGCCCACACTCAGTGTGGGCTTTTTTTGATCTATGCTTCAGGGGCTGAGTAAAAGCACCATAGATACGCTCTGGCTTTTGAGACTGAGTTGATACAAAATTAATCAATATTTGGTTAGGTGTGATACAAGTTGTTACAAATAAAGGGGTTTAAAATCAGCCGTTAACCCGCCTGTATTGCTTATTGATGGATTGTTTTCTAAAGTTTGTTGAATATAATAAACGCATTGATAAACATTATCATTACCATATAAATCTAAAGGATTGACTCGATGAAAAAACTGCTGACTCTTTCTGCATTAGCCTGTGCAACTGTTGCCCCAACCGCGGCTCTCGCTGCAGAAGAAGTAAATGTCTACTCTTACCGCCAGCCTTTCCTTGTTGAGCCGATGTTCAACGAATTTACCAAAGAAACCGGTATCAAAGTAAACGTCAAGTTTGCGAAAACAGGGATCGCAGAAAAGCTCGCTCAGGAAGGAGAGTACAGCCCAGCAGACGTCGTGCTCACTGTTGACATCAGCCGCTTAGCTGAGCTTACCGACAAAGGTCTGGTGCAAGCGGTAAACAGTGACGTGCTTGAGAGCAACATTCCTGCTCAATACCAAGATGAAAATAACGAATGGTTTGCTCTGACGACGCGTACTCGCAGCGTTTACTCTTCGCGCGACCGCGTAGGCAAATTGGGTGAAGACTTCACTTACGCCGATTTAGCCAAGCCAGAGTTCAAAGGCAAAATCTGTACACGTAGCGGTAAGCACCCATACAACGTATCACTGATCTCCTCTATGATTGCTCATGAAGGCGAAGCTGCGACCAAAGCTTGGTTGGAAGGGGTGAAAGCGAACCTAGCACGTAAACCGCAAGGTAATGACCGTGCACAAGTGAAAGCCATTAAAGAAGGTTTGTGTGACGTGTCGCTAGGTAACAGCTACTACCTAGGCGCAATGGTTAACGACCCAGAACAGAAAGCATGGGCTGACGCGGTATACATCAACTTCCCGAACCAAAGCACCACAGGTACACACGTGAACATCTCAGGTATGGCGATGGCGAAATACGCGCCTAACAAAGAGAACGCAGTGAAGCTGATGGAATTCCTTGCGGATGACGTCGCGCAAGAAATGTACGCAGAAGTGAACTACGAATACCCAGTCAAAGCGGGTGTAAAACGTTCAGATCTCGTGGCTTCTTGGGGTGACTTTAAAGCCGATACTCTCTCGCTAGATGAGATCGCCGATCACCACGAAGCAGCAGTGAAACTGCTTGATGAAGTGAAATTTGATCTGTAATTCTGCTCACACAGACCATTAATTAAAGACAACCTCAAGTCTCGCTTTTCTTTGCCGAGCTTGAGGTTGTTTGCTTATAAGGGTATAAATACACCTATACGGTTAAAGGATATGAGATGTATTTGCAACTGCATCTATTCCTCATACAGCCTGATGATAAATAGGCAATGAAAGAAAAATATTATTCATGGAAAACCAGCAGTGGAGCGCTTGCTTTGTTGCTGGTTTTACCGATCTTAGCGATATTCTACACCGCCATCGGCGAGACAGATGACCTCTTTGGCCATCTGATGTCGACTGTTCTCCCAACTTACACTTACAACACTGTGCTGCTAGCACTGGGAACCATGGCATTTTCTCTGCTTTTTGGTGTGCCGAGCGCTTGGCTGATGGCGATGTGTCGCCTGCCCAGTGAGCGAGTATTACAGTGGGCATTGGTCTTACCGCTGGCCATGCCTGCCTATATTGTCGGATACATCTTTACCGATTGGTTTGATTTTGCTGGCCCGGTGCAGGTGTGGTTGCGCGGCGTCACTGGCTGGGGACCGGGTGAGTACTGGTTTCCTGATATTCGCACTTTAAGCGGTGCGGTGGTGGTGCTGTCGTTGGTGCTTTACCCCTACGTGTATCTGCTGTGCCGCGCTGCGTTTATGGAACAGAATGTGTCGCTGTTGCAATCGGCGCGCTTATTGAAGTGCTCCCCTTGGGAGAGCTTTTGCCGCATTTCATTGCCACTGGCACGCCCAGCGATGGCAGTGGGGTTGTCGCTGGTTGCGATGGAGACCATCGGCGATTTTGGTACAGTCAGCTATTTCGCGGTCAATACGTTAACGACCGCGGTGTATGACACTTGGTTAGGCTACTCAAGCTTAACGGCCGCAGCAAAAATTTCCGCCATCATGTTGCTGATTGTGATCTTGCTGCTTAGCGCGGAACGCTACAGTCGACGCAAACAAAAGCTGTTTCAGCAGCAGTTTAATAGCCGTGAAGATTTTCGTTATGTGCTAACGGGTTGGAAGAAGTGGCTGGCCCTAATTTGGTGTTGGGGTTTGGTTTGTATCGCTTTTCTTTTCCCGTTGGGTCAACTGCTGATGTATGCCTACACCTACTTCTCACAAAGCTGGACCGCAGAGTTTCGCCAATTTGCGCTCAATAGTCTCTATGTTTCTATTTCCGCTGCGTTGATTGGTGTGGCGATCGCTTTGGTACTCAACTTCTGCCAGCGGATTACGCCGAGTAAGACCAGCGTCAGTTTTATGCGCCTCTCTTCACTGGGCTATGCGGTGCCGGGCACAGTATTGGCAATTGGTATCATGGTGCCTGTACTCAGTCTCGATCATTTGGTTAATGATGTCGCTAAATGGATGGAGTGGGGACGCCCAGGGTTGATTTTCTCTGGTTCTATGTTTGCAGTTATCTTCGCCATGGTGGTGCGTTTTTCAGCGGTGGCGATTGGCAGCATTGAAAGCAGTTTGAGTAAAGTGTCGCCCTCACTGGATATGGCGTCGCGCACCATGGGGTGTAGCGTCAATCAGATGGTGTGGCGGGTTCACTTCCCACTGGTGCGTCGCGGCGCTTTGATTGCGGGCCTGTTGGTGTTTATTGAGTCGATGAAAGAGCTCAACGCCGCTCTTTTGCTCCGCCCATTTAACTTCGAAACCTTAGCGACCTACGTCTACAATTTTGCCTCCGATGAGAAATTGGAGTTGGCGGCGTTACCCGCCGTATTGTTGGTTCTCGTTGGTCTTATTCCTTTAGTTCTGATCAACCGTTCACTGGAGCACACACACTGATGAGTTGCGCGCTATCTATTGAAAACCTCACTTGTAAATATGACGACCAGACCACGGTACTCGAGTCGTTATCTTTGCGGGTCGAGCATGGTGAAATTGTCTGTCTACTTGGCGCCAGTGGTTGTGGGAAAACGACGTTGCTCAAAGCGATTGCTGGTCTGCTTCCGCTCAGTTCAGGCACCATGAGTCTCAATTGCAACGTGATTGATAATGGCGAGCACTGGTTGCCGCCAGAGCAGCGCAACATCGGTATGATTTTCCAAGATTACGCGCTGTTTCCCCATCTGACGGTAGAACAAAACATTGCCTTTGGTTTGACCGCGCTCTCAGCGCAAGACAAACATCAGCGCGTGGAAGAGATGCTGGAATTGGTGCATCTCAGTGGTTATGGCGATCGCTACCCGCATCAGCTGTCGGGGGGGCAACAGCAGCGCGTGGCCATTGCTCGCTCTTTGGCGTACAAGCCGGACTTGCTCTTGCTTGATGAGCCGTTCTCTAACATCGATACCCAAGTGCGCCATGAGCTGATTGGTGAAATTCGCAAGATTTTCAAAAAGCAGGGCGTCACGGCGATATTCGTCACCCATAGCCGCGAAGAGGCCTTTGCCTTTGCAGACAAAATGGCGGTGATGAACCACGGCGTCATTGAGCAATACGGGACGGCAGGCGAGCTTTACTACCAACCGTCGAGTAAATTTGTGGCGGATTTCTTGGGCGGCGGCAGTTACATCAAAGCCAAGCGCATCTCATCGTCTGAGTTCGAAACCGAACTCGGCGTGATTGAAGCGACCGCGCAACATGAGATCTCTCAAGGCGGCGAATGTGAATTGTTACTTCGTCCACAACATGTCCAGATCAGTGCGACTCAAGAGAGCAGTATCTCGGTGTTAGAGCAGCAGTTTATGGGCGATCACTGCCGTTATGTCATCAATGCGGGTGGTAATCTCTTGCTCGCCAGCTCCCCTGAGCCGTTGATGATTGGCCAACATGTGTCTGTCAAAGTGGATACCCAAGGTGTATTGGCGTTCTAGTCTAGAGCGGACATTCCGACAAAAAAATGCCCGGTATAGTACCGGGCAAATCTTCTTCACCTATAGGGTGGACCCAAGATGGATCGCGATGAAGTCTAGAGTTTGAGGAAGGTTTTCATTTGCAGCACCACTTTTTCAGCCGTGGCTTGGTCTGCCATCTCAGCAAAAATTCGCAGTAGCGGCTCAGTGCCAGAGAAACGTGCGATGACCCATCCACCATTTTTAAACACCACTTTCGCGCCATCTTCGTAGCTGACTTTGTCGATGTCATACTCAAATTCAGGCAGTTGCTTCTCGACGTAGAGGCGATCATACAGCGCCTGTTTTTGCGCCGCTTTAAACGTACAATCTCCTTCTGCGGTATAGGCGTAACCGTAGCGTGAATAGATTTCACCAAGCAGTTCGGAGAGTTTTTTTCCAGTAACGGAGATCATCTCCACCAATAAGCTGGATGCAAATACCCCATCTTTGCCCTTGATGTGACCACGGATGGTCAAGCCGCCTGAGCTCTCTCCGCCGATCAGCGCATCGTGCGCTTCCATCTTGGAGCTGATGTGTTTAAAGCCTACCGGGACTTCATAACACGCTTCACCATGATCTGCGGCGATCTTATCGAGCAGGTGAGTGGTCGCGATGTTACGCACCACCGCACCTTTCCAGCCCTTGTACTCAAGTAGGTAGTAATAGAGCAGTATCAGCACTTCGTTGGGGTGAATAAAATGACCTTTTTCATCAATGATGCCTAAACGGTCGGCATCCCCATCGGTACCAATACCAATGTCGTAGCCTTCTGCTGCGACCAGATGTTTGAGGCGATATAAGGTTGCAGCGCTAGGTGAGGGCATCAGCCCGCCAAAATCGGGGTTCTTGCCATCGTGAATCACATCCACATCGCAGCGCCCGTTAATCAAAACGGTTTGCAAAGCGTTCTTCGCGACACCAAACATCGGGTCGATGAGAACGCGTAAGTTGGCTTTTTTAATAGCTTCAATGTCGATGAAATCGATGATGGAATCGACAAACTCGTTCATTGGATTAATGAGCTTAATACGCTGGCTATCAAGTGCCTGCTCAAACTCCATGCTCAACACATCACCTTGGCTGAGGGTTTCAATTTGCGCTTCGATCTTTTGTGTGATCACTTCATCGGCGTCGCGGCCACCTTCGATGAACACCTTGATACCATTGTAATCCGCTGGGTTGTGCGAGGCGGTGATGCATGCCGAGTAGGCGCAATTCATCTGCTTGGCCTTGAACATCACGATAGGGGTGGGCACAAATTTGTCGATAAAACTCACGCAGATCCCGTTCGCTGCAAGCACTTCAGCAAACCAGCGGCCCGCTTTATCGGAGAGAAAGCGGCGGTCATAACCAATCACGAATCCGCGGTCGCTGACCTGTTCGTGATTGATGATATTGGCCAGCGCTTGGGCAACAAGGCGCACATTGTCTTTTGTGAACGCTTCACCAATAAACGCACGCCAACCACCGGTGCCAAATTTAATTGCTGAACTCATAGTTGTTTTCCTTTCTATCAAGCCCAGAGCGGCGCAAGGACGCTCTGGGCTGACTCGTTATCCCAATACCACGACCACTTGGTTGACAGAGCCTTGAGGCTGAACCGGAACCACACCCTCGACGGCTTGGCCGTTCACCGTGATGGATTGAACCCCTTTGCTCACCGAATTCGGATTGTCGACTTTGATGTGATAAGTGGCACCTAGCCACTCACGCGTCACCTCAAAGCCCGGCCAATCGGTTGGTATACACGGGGCGATGGTTAGGCCATCAAAGCCACTGCGCACACCCAAAATAAAGTTGGTGACCGCAAAGTAAGCCCAGCCTGAGGTGCCGGTTAGCCAAGGGTGGTTGGCGCGGCCATGATCTTGATGATCGCGCCCCATAATAAATTGCACGTAGGAATAAGGTTCAGCGACACGTTTCTCGATGATGTCGTTTTGGTTGTATGGGTTGAGCGCATCGTAGAACTTCATCGCACGATCGCCGCGGCCCAGTTTGGCCTCTGCGACCCAAGCCCAAGGGTTAGGGTGTGAGAAGATGGCGCCGTTTTCTTTCACGCCCTGGTAGACGCGAGTAACAAAACCGATGTCGTCATTAGGGGTAGCGAACGATGGCGAGTTGAGATGCAAGCCGTATTCGGAGAACAGGTGTTCATCAACCGCGTCCATGGCACGCTCGCCACGCTGCTGCGAGACTGCACCAGAGAGGACGGCGAGGGTGTTCGACTCCAGATGAACACGGCCTTCTTTTTGCTGCGCAGTACCAATTTTGTCGCCATTTTTGGTCAAGCCGCGAATGTACCAACCGCCTTCGTCGTCCCAGAGGTGAGTTTCACACGCTTCACGGACGTTCGCCGCCATTTGGCTGTATTTCTCCACATCCTCCTCTTTACCAAGGAACTTGGCCAAGTCGATGAACTCTTGCAGTGCCCAGAAATGGAGGAAAGAGACCATCGATGACTCGCCGCCACCAAGGTTGAGACAGTCATTCCAGTCAGCGCGCAGGCCTTTACAGATACCCGTTTGACCAACGTACTCAGCCGAGAAGTCGAGCGCGGCTTTCATGTGCTCATAGACGCTGGCTTCGCCGCCATCGGCATACGGAATGGTTTCATCAAAAAATCCGTGCTCGCCCGTTTCCATCACGTATTTACAGATGGTCGGCACTAACCAAAGGTGATCGTCAGAGCAGGTATCTTCAATGCCATGGATCTTATCTTCATCGGAAGGGGTTGGAACCACTGTGGGTGATTTGGAGGGTTTTACATCCGCTTTTTCAGGATCGAACCAGTCAGGATCAAACAAGTGCAGACCGTATCCCGCTTTGACCTGACCGCGAAGCAGATCAACAATGCGCTTGCGCGTCATTTTCGGGTTAGCGTGTGGGACGGAAATCGCATCCTGAGCCGTGTCTCGATAGCCCAACCCAGTACGTCCACCCACTTCAATAAAGGAAGCGAAACGTGACCAGACAACACAGGTCTCGGCTTGGTACAGCGTCCAAGTGTTGATCATGGTATCCAGACCTTCGTTCGGCGAGCGGACTTGGAACTTGTTACAGCGCTCGTCCCAGTGCGCTTTGATGCCGGCAAAGGCGCGATCGATCTCACTCACATCTTGGTATTTGGCGCGCAAACGCTCGCCATTACCTTTTCCGATACCCAGCAAGTAGGCGAAACGCACTTCTTCACCCGGTGCAAGCGTGAACTGTTTGTGCAGTGAGCCACAGTGGTTGTAACAAGTTTGCGCGCTGTTCGAGCAGCGTCCTTGCTCGACGGCAATCGGATTGGCTTCGTCACGATAGAGACCAAGGAAACGATCGCGTTGACCATCATACGAGTCTGGATCGAAGGTGGAGGCGAGGTAATAGAAGCCTTCAAAGTCGTTGGTGTTGTAGTAGAGATCATACTCAATCACGCCGTCACGGTATTCGGTGCCCGCAGAGTAAAGTGACATCTGGTGGTTTTGATTGTCCGATTGAATATGGCTAAATGAGAATTCGACGAACGAAAACGCGCTGATCGTGCGTGGCGTATCTGAGGCGTTTTTGATCACCACATCCCAAATTTCAACGTCTTCGCCTTTCGGTACAAATAAGGTTTTGGTCGCGCTAATGCCACTGTACTCACATTTGAATTTGGAGTAAGAGAGGCCGTGGCGCACTTCATAGGTCGCTTCGTCTAAACTCTTCGCAACCGGCTGCCATGAGATAGACCAGTAATCACCGCTGACATCATCGCGCAGATAGACGTAATGCCCAGGGCGATCAAAGCTGGCATTGGGGCGGAATTTGGTGACGCGATTGTACTCAGGGGAGTTGTAGAAAGAGTAGCCGCCCGCATTGTGCGAAATGACGGTACAGAACTTTTCTGTGCCTAAGTAGTTAGTCCATGGTGCAGGGACGTCTGGTCGAGTGATGACGTATTCACGATGTTCGTTATCGAAATAGCCGTATTTCATGTGTCTTTCCTTTTAACAAGTTACCAATCAGTAACCAAATCTAAGCTAGTGAAAACTGTAAGTAGTGATTCAATGGGTTAAGTTCATCGCCAGGATTTCGGGTCTCTCACCAGTGCTATCCGACGCTCATTTTTTCGTCTCGTCACCTCGTTGTTTGGGTGCTTGAGGTTTTGGCGAGTGAGGTTTAGCGCTAGAGCTTGCAGCTGTTCGCCAAGGCGCTCTATAGGCCACCCCTTGTTTGTCGAGCAGCGGTAAGTGGGCGTTGAGTCGCGCAAGGTAGTCCAGCCAATCGCGCTGGTGTTTTTCACTCCAGCCCGCTTCAGCAAGCGCGGTTAGGCGTGGGAAAATCATGTAGTCCATGCGTGCAGGCTCGGTGACAATTTCGCTCCACAGCGCACATTGAATGCCTAAAATTCGACGTCGAATTGGGTCGTTGTCGGCGATGTCAGCCAGTGGCTCGTAGCGATACGCCTTTTCAAGCGGGATCACGTTGGCCCAATCGACCCCCGGCTCTTCAGGGGCGTAATCTTGGCTCATGTCGAGATAGGTGCTTTGACCAGGCTGTAAGATGACGTCAAAGCCTTGTTTGGCGCAGTGCAATGCAGCGTCCTCACTGAGCCAAGAGTAGATCACGGTATCTTTGCTCACTTTGTCACCATGTTGCGCTTCTTCCCAACCGACCATTCGTTTACCTAAGCTGCGTAACTTGCGCTCGGCGTAACGCAGCAGATGACCCTGTAGCTCTTTGCTGCTTTGGTAGCCGTGCTCTTTCATTAGCGCGATGCACGCTGGACTCTCTAGCCACACTCCTTGTGGCACTTCGTCGGCGCCGATATGCACCCAAGGAGACGGGAAAAGCGCCGCCACTTCCTCTAGTACCGCGTCTAGAAACGCATAGGTACCTGGCAGAGCGGGGGACAACACGTTGTCGCTGTAATGCTGGATACTGCGGTAGTTTGAGCGATCGCTGGCGTCATACAGCCATTCCGGTAGGGATTGGATCGCTGCTCGGCAGTGGCCTGGAATATCAATTTCAGGGATCACTGTGATGCCGCGTTCTGTGGCATAGTCGATCACGGCGGCGATCTCTTCTTGGCGGTAGTATCCACCGTAGCGCTGCCCTAGATGACTAAATTGCGCTTGTAACGCCAAATCTGGACCGCGAAACGCCCCAATCTCAGTTAATTGAGGCAAGGATTTGATTTCAATACGCCACCCTTCGTCATCGGTAAGGTGCCAATGGAAGGTGTTGAATTTGTAGTGCGCCAGCTGGTTGATGAGGCGTTTGATCTGCGCCACCGAGTAAAAATGGCGCGCGCAATCTAGCATCATGCCGCGATAGCCAAAACGGGGTTTATCGCTGATGGTGACTAGCGGTACGGCGAGCCCATTGCCTTGTTTCGCGGGTCTGATGAGCTGCAGCAAGGTGGCGCTGGCATGGATAAAACCGACGTCCGAGCCGGATTCAAGCTGCACACCATGATGAGTCACGGTTAAGTGGTATTCCCCCTCATCAAGTGTTGGGTTCGAGCGAAAGAGGATGTCACTTTGCCCAATCGTGTGCACCTCAAAATCATGCAGTGTGGCTAGCTCTTGTTGCAGCCAAGTAGCGCCGCGTTCTGCCAATGCGGTTTGCAAGGTGATTTGGCTGTGTTCAGAGAGACGATATTCGTCCTCTTTGAGTGCTAGAGCATTGGGCTTTGGAATCAGAGCCAAGGGCGCTGACGGCAGCTCTGAGCGGGCTGGGATCTCGGCGCGCTCGCGGTAGGGCGAGGCGAGCGCGATCGGCGAGACATGCACCGCGTGTGTTTGATGTTGCTCAAGGTCGATCAGCAGCGCATCTTTTAGTCCATCAGTATAAAAACGTAGCGGCGCGGTTCTGATGCTAAATTCGCAATAAAAGTGTTGGTTAGCGGTTAACGTGTCGACATCTGGCGTTAAAGTGCAAAAACTCCCAATCTGCACAATCTGCCCGTGGCTGACACTGCTTGGCTGAATGTAGCGATCAAGAATGAACTGTAACTGCCAAGCGGGCAGGTCTTGATCGGTTAAGTTGTGCAAGGTGAGGCCAAATCGGCAACCTTCTTTGCTCTCATTGAGCACCGCAAAATCCACTCGATAACTCATTGTGCACCTTCGTGTTGAATGTCGCTCAGTCTATAAAGGTTGTGCTCAGGTTTACCTGCAAACATCAGTGCCCCTTCGATGGCGTCGAACTTAGCAGGCACAATCAGACTTCTCATCGGTGGCGATAGCCACGCTTGCATGCGCTCCGCGACACCGCCCATCAAACAGATGCGCGTCGCGCCTCGGCGGCGTAACGCTTGCAGCCACATTTCGATATCGTCACGGGTTTGCTGTAAGAGTGCTTGTGCCAACGGGCATCCTTCATCGGCGAATTGAAATATCTGAGGAGAAAACTGACCATAATCGCGCGGCAGCGCTTGCTTTGACCAGGCAACAATCGCATCGATGTCATGGTGAAAGTGTGTCATCACGTAATGGTAGAGCGGTGTTTTGGGCTCAATGTCATCATAGGCGAGCAGCACTTTTTGGATCAGCCTTAGCCCCATCATCGCGCCACTGCCTTGATCGGAGATGGGAAACTCACGGCCACCGACCACTTTCTGCTCACCACCGTTGATCAATAGGCCGCATGAGCCTGTACCAGCAATCAGAATGGCACCATCTTGGCCGTCATGCGCGCCAAGACAAGCGCCATAGGCATCCGTATTGAGGACGATGGAGGCGAATGGGTGAGGCTGCTCCATCATCGCAAACCATGCAGACTTTTGCTCCGCGCCCGCGAGGGCAAGGCCAAGGTGCATGCGTGTGAAGTCAGCGCTCGTCAACTCGGCCTGCGTGGCTGCTGTCGTGACAGCATCGACAATGGATGTCAGGGCAGATTCGATGCCAAGTAAAATGTTAGCGCTGCCGCTTTTTCCCTCGCCAAGTAAGCGTCCCTGCGCATCTCGAATCCGTGCTCGGCACGAGGTGCCGCCGCCATCAATGCCGACATATAAATGGGTCATTGCGCTTGCTCCTTTGAGAACGGGTGAGTTTGAGAGAAGCGACGCGCCTGGTGACAAATGGCGAGCAGATACCACGCCGCATGAGGAATCCACTGTTCGCCCCAACGCCAGTTTTGCAGCATGTCATCACATTGAGGGGACGGATTGAAGGCGATGTCTCGTTCATCATCAAATCCGCTGGTAATGCCGTTACAAATCCCCCCTTTGGCGTTAAAAAAGCCCAGCTCAGGCAGGTAGTCTGGGTTGTTGTGACCTGCGCCATCAAGCATGCAGAGATCAAATGGGTTCAAGCCTAAAATCCAGCTCAAACAGTCTTCTGCAAAGCTATCCAATTGCTGACACTGTGCCGGGTTATCAAGGTGGCGCTGAGCGATATGGGCCATGCTCGCGAGAGAGCCGAGCCGCGCGTTTTCGCCCTGCCACCAGTAGCCAGTTTCATTGTCATGGGGAACGAAGAAGCGGGCGCTTTTCTCCTCTGACAGAGGCTTAGTGTATTGGCGAGGGTAACCAAAGGGATTGTGCACCGCTTGTGTGATGGAGAGTTCAAATCGGACTGCTTGTTCAATCACACGCTGGACGCTGTCTCGCTGCGCTGCATCGGTTTCAATATCCAGATAGCGACACAAGCTGATCACTGGTAATCCTGCGTCACTGGCGTGAAAGTAGGGGCGTGAGCCATCGTGATTCGCGGACCAGAAATGGCGCTGATCGTCATCGCTGTATTGACGTGCCATCAGTTTGTTGGCCCACTCTTGGCTTTGTTGCAAATAGCGTGTCTGTTTTGTGGCGCGATAGAGCTCGCAACAGGCCAGTAATGCACAGTACTCATCGATGATGTTTTCAACGCCATCGTCTAAGTACTCGCGGTTGTGTGAGATAAGGTGCCAATAGCCTTTTTCCGCTGTCGCCAAGTAGTCGTTGGGTCGATATTCTCCGCCTTGCTCGCGCTGCGCCGCGGCAGCGAGTGCAGCAATCGCGATGCCGCCACCTTGACGAAATCCAGCTTGAAAGTCCGAGGACTTATGGCCCAATTGTGTCGCATAGGCGCAAATATGGCGTTTGCTGGTCTCTTTTGACCACTGGTCAAACACCGTCATGTAAAAGTAGCCATCAGGATGTTGCATTCGCACTAAAAAATCGGCGCCGTGCAATGCTTCTTCTGCCATTCTCAGGCGAGTAAACGCAGGGACGGAATCGAGCGTTTGCAGCTGCTCTAAGCCATTGAATAGGTTCCACACGACCATGGGAATCTGCTGTGGATTGAAGTGATTAGCGTAGGATAGATGGCTGAGGTATTTGCTGACATCGCCGGAGGCGTCATACCAGCCGCCGTGGACATCCGCGTACGCCTCATGGCCGTAAAGGGGCACGTGGCGATCTTGCTGATCAAACACACCTGTACAACGCTGAGACTTAAAGTAGTGCAGCACATCGGACAGTGTGGCGCTGAGCAAGTGTTGATGGCGAATCTCGAAAGTGTGGGAGCGGACGGCGTCGTCTGCGCTCAACTCGTTATCTCTCGAGGTCTCTTTTTTTAACGTATCTTTGTTCAACCTATCAATGGCCAAGTAGAACTGGCCGATTTGATCAAAATTGGAAAACGGAATGCGAAAAAAATGCCCTTGGTGCCAATGGTCAACGGTGCCACCGGGCTCGGTTTGATAGGTGGCGAGCGTTTGATGACTCTTCGCGCACACAAGACGAGCAGTGGGGAGCGTCTCTAGTGCGTGGTTTGTCATCAGTACCGCCTGTTTTGGACCAAGGGCTTCATAACCAAGATGGTTAGTCAGTAGCAGCATTCTGTTCTCCGAACGTGGTATGTCTTATGCCGCGCAAGCGCGGGTATTCAAAGTGTTCATCACAGCCAAGGAGCGCCCTTGGCTGCGTTTTTGGTGCGATGGCTGTTTAAGCGCGATTAGTGCTCAAACAGATAGCAACGTACAAAGTGGTTTTCAGACAGTTGAGTGACCTCAGGTAATTGCTCACGGCAGCGCTCAGTAGCGTGCTCACAGCGCCCTGCAAATGGACAGCCGGTTGAGACGGGCGTCCAAAGCGGAATCTCCCCTTTATTGCCTTTGAGCTTCTCGTGAATCGATTTACTCGGATCGGGCACCGCAGAAACCAGCAGCTGCGTGTAGGGGTGTTGAGGTTTATGGATGATCTCTTCGGTATCGCCCCACTCGACCATGTGACCCACGTACATGACCGCCAGATCTTCGGCGATGTAGCGAGCTGTGGCGATGTCGTGCGTGATGTAGAGCAGTGACATCTGTTTATCGAACTTCATCTCTTCCATCAGGTTCAATACCCCGGCACGAATCGACACATCGAGCATCGAGGTCGGTTCATCGGCAAGTACAACCTCAGCGCCAACGGCAATATTACGCGCCAAGTTGACCCGTTGGCGCTGACCACCGGAGAGCTGGTGCGGGTATTTTTCTGCGGTCTCTTTCGGCGGAATAAGGCCCACTTGTTCCAGCAGATCGTACACTCGCTCTTGCAGTTCTTTTTTGTTGCCCGGCGTGACTTTTTTATGGATCAGCAAGGGACGGGCAATGTGGTGGAAAATATTGTGTGTTGGGTTGAGCGAGCCAAATGGGTCTTGCCAGACCATTTGTACCCCTTCGCGATAACTCATTAAGTCCGATTTTGACTTGATGGTTTGAATGTCACGGCCTTTGTAAATGATGTCGCCGGAGGTTGGCGCATACATTTTGGCGATCATTTTCGCGGTCGTGGATTTACCCGAGCCGGATTCGCCCACCACCGACAAACCGCGGCTTTTGTACATTTTGAATGACACGTCGTTGATCGCGCGCATCATAGGTTGTTGCAGTGCATTGCTATTGATCGGGAAATCTTTGACCAGATTTTTTCCCTCAATCAACAAGTCGCCATATTCTGTGCTCATAATGGTCTCCAATGAAATTCTTCAGCTTCTCAATTCGTTACAACTTTGCTTGCGCAATGGGCTCACCGTATAGGTGGCAGTTTGAGAAACGACTTGGCTCGATTTCTCGCAGTGAGGTCGCTTTGCGGGTGCAGGTGTCATGGACACGATCACAGCGCGCTTGGAAGCGACAACCTTGCGGTATCTCCAGCAAGTTGAGTGGGTTACCAGGAATGCCCGTCAATTTGGTTTTCGGCCCGGTTAATGGAGGGAAAGAGCTACCCAACCCCTTGGTGTAAGGGTGGTATGGACTTTCAAGAATTTGTTTTGAAGGTGCGACTTCAATCAGTTCACCGGAATACATGATGCCGATACGGTCTGAGAACTCGACCATCAGGGACAAATCATGAGTAATGAACAAAATAGAGAAACCGAACTCCTCTTTCAGCGCGTAGATCTTTTGCAAGATTTCGCGTTGCACCACCACATCAAGCGCGGTGGTAGGCTCATCCATGATGATCATTTTCGGATTCAACGCGAGAGCGATCGCAATAACCAGACGCTGACGCATGCCACCAGAGAACTGGTGAGGGTAGTCGGTCAGGCGACTTGGGTGAATATCGACGATCTCCAACAAGCCTTCGGCGCGGCGTCTGGCTTGTTCACGCGTCATATTGGTGTGGCGCATGATCACATCGCAAAACTGCTCTTCCATGGTCAACACGGGGTTGAGTGCGTTCATGGCGCTTTGGAAGACCATCGACATCTCGCTCCAGCGGAACGACTGCATTCTGTCATCGCTGTATTTGAGGATGTTTTCACCGTTGAAGATCACCTCGCCACCGGTAATAAACGCGGGCGGCTTGTGCAGACGCATGAGCGAGAAAGCGACAGTGGATTTACCACAGCCCGATTCGCCGGCGAGACCGAAGACCTCGCCCGGAGCAATATCGAAGCTGACATCATTACAGGCGCGCACGTCACCGGCGGCTGTGATGTAATCAACGCATAAGTTGCGGATAGAAATGAGAGGTGCTGTCATGATTATTTGTCTCCGCTCCAGATTGCAGGTTGAGGTTCGAGCTCAGGTTTACGCTCTTTCTTGTCTTGCTCGGCTAGTTTCTTCCAGCGCTTCATACCTTTGTGGGAACGAAGTTGCGGGTTAGCAATTTCATCAACAGCAAAGTTAAGCAGGGCAAGGCCAGTCACAAGCAGTACAAGCGCCGCACACGGAGCCAGCAGTTCCCACCAAGCGCCAATCAGCATCGAGGAGGAAGTCTGGACGTTGTAGAGCATGATGCCCCAGCTGACCGTGTTCGGGTCACCAAGACCTAGGAAGGAGATGGTCGCTTCCATCATGATGGCGTACATCACTGAGCCAATGAAGCTGGCGCCAACAATGGGGATAAGGTTTGGCAAAATCTCGACGAAAATGATGCGCCAAGAGGACTCACCCAACACTTCCGCTGCTTTGACGAACTCTTTCTCACGCAATGCTAAGGTTTGCGAGCGTATCACCCTCGCGCCCCACGCCCAGGCGGTAAAGCCGATAATGAGCGCAATCGTTAGCGGGCCTGCTTCACCGATGAAGGCGGCAAGAACAAACAGCAATGGGTATTGTGGGATGACCAGCATGATGTTCATTGCGGCAGTGAGGAAGTCATCAATGCGGCCACCAAAGTAGCCTGCAGAGATACCGATGATGGTGGCAAGAAAGCAGACGGTGATCCCTGCGCCAAAGCCAACCGCCAGTGAAACGCGAGCGCCGTGGACAAACTGAGACCAAACATCGCGGCCCATACGTGTGGTGCCCATGACATGATCCGCCTTTTTCGACATGATCAGCGTGCGGCGATCCGTGGCGAGGTTTTCAGCCACCCAACCTTCAGGGTTGCTCTGCGCAGCTTTAACCACAAAAGAGGGGTACTCATGCGGGTTGCCCGAACGTTTGTCTGGCGCATGCTTGGTCAGCATGGGCGCAGCGAGGGCGATAAATAGGAACAGGCTCAAAATAATGCAGCCAACGAGCGCAATCGGGTTGCCAACGATCAGTTTAAAGAAACCTTTCATGATTATTTCCCTCCCTTACGTAGGCGAGGATCGAGCACGACATACAGCATGTCGGCAAGAAGGTTAAAGAACAGCATAAACAACGTCATGATCAGGAGCTGACCTTGCAGCACTTGGTAGTCACGCGCTTTGATGGCGTTAAATAGAACAGAGCCAAGACCGGGGTAGTTGAAGATGATTTCGATGATCAACTGGCCACCGATAGCCATACCCAATGCCATCGAAAGTGCGGTAACACTTGGTAAGAGCGCATTACGTGCCGCGTAGTTGAAGACCACTCGGTTCTCGCTCAGTCCTTTTCCTTTCGCCATGGTGATGTAATCTTCGGCGAGCAGGTTGATCATGTTGTTACGCATGTTGACCAAGAAGCCACCGATCTGAACGATAGAGGCACAAAATAGGGGCAGAACCGCGTGATAGGCGACATCTTTAATAAAGGCCCAGCTGGTCCAGTCGGGAATGGTGCCTGCGGTATAGGCATAGCTTGTCGGGAACCATTTCAAGCCGATGGCGAAGACAAACATGGCGATCATGGCGATGACCACTTGGGGCACCGCTTGGATGATCAGCATGCCTGGCGTGACAAACGCATCGTATTTGCTGCCTCGTTTCCAGGCGGCGAAAATGCCCAAGATAGAACCGAGTGAGAACGAAATCACCACCGCGGTACCCGCGAGAAACAGTGACCAACCAAAGGCACTGCCGAGTAGCTTGTTCACCGATAGTGGGTAGAACTGAATCGAAGTACCCAGCTCCCAGCTCAGAATGTTTTTCATGTACGCGTAGTACTGAGCGAGATAGCCGCCTTCGACAAAGCCGAGTAGCTCTTTCATAGCAGCGATACGCTCAGGCGTCACTTGAACCGATGCATTGGCAAACATCATGGTGACGGGGTCGCCTGGCATGGCGCGCGGAATAATAAAGTTTAACGTCGCAGCAACGAGCAAAGCGACAAAATAAAAGGACAAACGTCTTAAAAAGTAACCCATAACTCACACCTTACTTATCCAGATTTTTCCTGTTTCTGGTTTCAGGTCGCTCAAGCAAACCGTAAAATTTTGAGCGAAAAATCCCCTGACGACGGGCGCCATAGCTTTAACAACTTAAAGTTTTGGGGATTAAGCGGCGTACGGATGCACGCCGCAAAGACAAAGCAAACTCACTTATTTCACTGGTTTTAGGTCCAGTACGTGAAGTAGACGCTCTGGGATACCAGCCCAAATGTTTGGACGGCCTTTTGGATTCTCTTCGTTCCACCAGCCAGTGAAGCGAGTGGTGTTGTATTGGTACATGTAAGCACCAGACATCACAGGAATCGTCACTTGGTCAGCGGCAATGATTTGCTGGATACCGTGAGCGATCTCTAGCTGCTCATTTTTGTCCGCTGTTTTGTAGAAGCTATTGAGTAGTCCATCTAGCTTGTCGTTTTTGTAGAAGTGCATCGCGAAGCGCGGCATACCTTCACCCGATTGCAGTGCTGAGTTGTACGCACTGTTCCAGTAAGTGTATGGGTCTGCACCGTGGAAGTAGTTGGTGTACGCCACATCGTATGTCCCTTCAAGCATGGCTTGGTTGTAGACAGAGAAGTCTGGAGTACGTGCACGGGCTTTGATGCCCACTTCTGCGAGTTGTTCAACCGCAAGCTGTACTGTGTTGTTAAAGTCGGTCCAGCCGTTTGGTGATTGAATCAATAGTTCAAACGATTTGCCTGATGGCGTGTCGACAAAGCCATCTTTGTTGACGTCTTTAAAGCCCGCTTTCTTCAGAAGTTCTTTCGCACCTTCCACATTGTACGTGTTGTAGCCTTTGTACTTGTTGTGAGTGCTCTCATCAGACCAAGCTTCAAACGCGTAACCCAGACCAGAGGCAAAGTCATTCACTGTACCGCCGCCGTAGAACGCGATGTCGATGATGGTTTGACGATCCAGTGCCATTGAGAACGCACGACGGAAATCAACATTCGTCAACGCTTCGTTTTTGGCAGGATCTGGGTTTTTGTAGTTGACGACAAACGCTTGTGTGCCCGCTGGCGGGTACCAGTATTGGTGATTCGGACTTGCTGCTGCGTACGTGCGATCGATGTCTGGAATGAAGGATGATGTCCAGTCCATCTCACCGTTCACGACTTTACCTAGGAATTGGTCGTTATTCGCGATTTGTGGAACGCGTAGACAGTCAACCTCTAAGTTGTCGGCATCCCAGTAGTTAGGGTTTGCACACTGAATGTAGAGCTGAGCGGTGAAGGTGTCGATTTCAGTAAATGGACCTGAACCTACAGGGTTTTCGTTAGTAAATGTCGCAGGATCTTTGACGTCTTTCCACACGTGCTCAGGGACAACAGGCACTTTTGCAATTTCGTAAGGAACGTTTGAGTTCGCTTCCGTTAGGCGGAATTTCACTTGGTAGTCGTTGATTTTCTCAACGCCAGTAACCCAAGAGTTGATACCGCTTTGGTCCAGTTCAGGTTTGTTTTTCACTAGGTTGAAAGAGAACACGACGTCGTTCGCGTCAAATGTTTCGCCATCAGACCATTTCACGCCTTTACGAATGTCAAAAGTGACGCTCATTAGGTCGTCTGACATCTTGTACGCTTCTGCCAAACGGAACACAGGTGTGTTGCCGTGCATCTCATTGAAGACAACGAGTGGCTCATACATGAAGTCTGTTGTGGTGTGAAGGTTGGTCGCACCTAGGTACGGGTTGAAGTTACGAACAAAGGTCGTGAACTCTTTAGGGTGGACGGTTAGCTCACTGCGCTCTGCCGCTGTTGCTACTGATGCAAAACCTGTAGTTGCAGTTGCGATAATCGCGGTTGCTAGTGCTGTTTTCTTAATGTTGGCAAGCATAGCTGTTCCTTACTATTTGCTTTCATTTCACAATGGTTGGAATGTCATCAATTGATAAACACTCACTAAGGCCTACCTCAGATTGGTGCTGACCAAGACGGAGGACCTAGTCAGCCAGAGTGGCCTGTAGGCCTTAGGCACAGTAAGAAAACACCGGAAGCGGAAAACGTGCAATCCTCTTTCCCGTTAAAAACGTTAAAACCAATCAATGACTCGTTAAAACCGTTAAAAAACACAGTAATTGTTTTAAATTTAATCAATTTTTTGCTTTGAAGTCTATCGCAGAAAAGCGCCATGCTTGGTGTGTTTGTAAGTGCATACTATCGCGTAGGATCTTTTAATAAATTCTTTTTGACGGGGCTTGCTTTGATTGAGATCTTGGTCACGTGCCCAGATTTGGGTTAATTTACCCCGTTAATTATAATCTGCCGTTCTGTTGTGATTGGCTTCGCAAACTTCCGTAATAATTCCTTCTTGCCGGTATTTGAACGTGTTAATCGTCGATATTTTGCCGCATCACACGAGAGAAATAACCTGGCTATCATGGTTTTTTTACGCCGTGTAGTAACTATTTGAGGCGTGAGGAAGGGTGTTTTTCAGGGCAGAAAAAAGCCCGCTAGGCAGCGGGCTCAATCAGCTTAGTTGGTCAATAAGTGATGCAATTTATCGCGCAATTCTTCGATATGTTCGCGCTGTGGACTGCGTTCCTGGCAGTGCTCCAAGATGTAATCGAGCGAGCTTAATACCGTGCGCCAGCGTGGCGTTTTAGGCAGTGTTTCAACTCGTAGGTATTTGTCTAATGTACGAGTTTGCAGTGTGCTGCGGTCTAAATAGACGCGCCACAACCCACTTTGTTCAGCGAAGGCGAATTTCGTCTGACCGGTCACGCTCTCCCAATAGTCTAACGCTTGAGTCATGGCATCGACCAAGACTTCGCGCATCAGATCTTGCTTGGATTTATTGTCACCGCTGACGCGCTCGGCTAAACGAGTAAATTCGCCACCGAGCTCTTTGAGTTCTTGCAGTTTGGCCTTGTCGCCTTCAAAGGCAAAGGTAGAGAGTGCCTCAATGGCCGTCTCTAGGTTGTGGATACGAGTGGCATTGACACTGCCACCCACATTGAAGATGTACATGGCGCGCAGGTCGGAGCCCTCAGGCATACGCAGGATGTCGGCGGAGATATGCTGACGAACATCTTCTACATAGACATCGATAGTGCCGCAGTAGTGATCTTGTTTGACACTAAGGTATTTTGGCGCAATAAGCTCGTCTGCGTTTGAGCGTTTGAGCTGCTCCGCAGAGCGGCGGAAGAGGCGTGAAGCCGCTTCATTGGCAAAGCGCACTTTGCCATCTTCACGCACACAAATGATGGCTTCAGGGGCCGATTCAAGTTGCTCGAGCAGTCGTCCTTGCGTTTCCAGTAAGCTGGCTTCGACCGCTGCCCGTCGTTTTAACTCGATTTGCAGCTGCTGGTTCTCTTGTCGACGCAGCTCCGCTTTACTGGCGGTCAAGTGGGCTTGAATGCGCGCCGCCAACTCTTGCTTGTTGAAAGGTTTGGATAGGTAGTCATTCGCGCCCGCATTGAAGCCTTTGACGCGATCGTCGCTTTGGTTAAGCGCCGTCAACATGATCACCGGCAGCGCGGCGTGGTCGTATTGTTGACGCACTTTTTCACACACCTGATAGCCGTTCATTCCGGGCATCATGATGTCGAGCAGCAACAGTTGTGGTGGCTCTGCATCCAAGGCTTCCAACGCTTCTTGGCCATCTTTCGCGCAGCGTACACGATAGCCTTCAAGGCGCAGGAAGCTATCAAGCACCCGCAAATTGACCGGTTCATCGTCGACCACCAGTAGCAACTGACCGTCTGGATTTTCTGGCAAACTCGATATTTCAGGCAGCTCGATCTCAGTATTATCAGGCGCTTTAAAGTGAGGCAGTACGGTCTGATTGGCTTGGGCAATTTGTTCGTCGCTTGCCACCGGGAGTGTAAAGCTGAAGGTCGTCCCCACCATGGGCTGGCTGCTGACGTACAGATTGCCGTGCATTAAATCGATCAATTGACGACTGATCGACAGACCAAGCCCCGCCCCTTGGCGGTATCGATGGGCGTCACTGCCTGCTTGAATGAGTGGCTCAAAAATGTGTTCCAGTTGATCGGCGGGAATACCTTGACCGGTATCTACCACTTGCACGCGTATTTGATCATCCACCACGCTGGCTGAGATAACGATCTTCCCTTCGCTGGTGTATTTGATGGCATTGCCAATTAGGTTATAGAGCACCTGTTCGAGGCGTTGCGGATCGGCACTGACCCAAACCGGCTCAACAGGGACCTGATTGATGATTCGAATCGGTTTGTTGCCCAGTAGGTGCGATGAGAGCTCAAGCACTAAGCGAGTGGCAGAAGAGAGATCTACCGCGCTGGTTTCTATATCGAGATTGCCATAGCGCATCTTATGGTAATCGAGCAGATCGTCGACCAAGGTCGCGAGACGCTGGCCGCTGCTGATGATGATCTCTAGCTGATATTTATGATCTGAGGTGATCGGGCCATTAGCGCCCGAGATCAGCGCTTCGGCGATGCCAACCATGCCATGCAGCGGCGTTCTGAGTTCATGAGAGGTGGTGGCTAAAAACTCATCTTTGAGTTTATTGGCGAGCTGTAACTCTTCATTTTGCTTTTTGATCAGTTTCAGATGGCTTTCGAGCTCTTCATTTTGCTCTTTAATTAACTGAATTTTCTCTCGAATGGAGCGCTGCATGCGCTCGAAACTGACCGCAAGTCGGCCAATCTCATCTTTACGGTTGGTGTTGTTAATGTCCGCTTCTAAGTCACCCGCCGAGACTTTTTCCGCCGACCAGGTCAGTTGCAGCAGCGGCGAAGTGATGAAGTTGGACAGGTAATGTGAGGCGACGACAACTAAGACGATGGCACCTAACATGGCGAGAATAAACAGGGTTTCTAACTGATTGACGCGAGCAAAGGCGACCTTCATCGGCACTTCAACCACCATAGCCCAATGAATGCCGTTGACTTCAATCGGTGTGTACGCGGCAAACATCGACTCGTTATTGGCATTGGTGTAGGTGCCAACGGCATTTTCCCCGCTTAGGGCCAAATTGACCACCTCAAGGCTTTTTTCGACCTCGCTCTCATCGTAAGAGAGGGTGCGCGAGCGGTGATCTTGGCCGACCAATAAGGTTTTGATTGCCACCTGATTGCTTTTGTCCGCGATGAGTTTGGTGATGCCATTATTGGGGAGGCGAAACATCGCATAGCTGTGTAGGTAGCCTTGTTGAACAATGGGTGCACCAAACCACGCCACCATGCGACCTTGTTCGAGAGAAAAGTCAGAGATAATCACCGGGGTGTAATCTTCGTTGGTTTTGCGTCGTTCGGTCACTTGCTTGCGCAGGGCTTGAAAGGTTTTACCGAGATTTTGGTCTTTGTAGCGGCCGCTGAGCAGGTTAGTGCCGTAGTTGTCGTGCTTGTAAATGGAGTAGGTGACATTACCTTCGCGGTCAACCAGCAGAATATCGTCAAAGTCGGAGCGTTTGAGCAGCTCTAGGTACGCCCAATGGTAGCGTTTGTGCAGTAGGCGATAGCGCTCTGTACCTGTGTAGACACTTGACTGAGGCAAAATCGAGGTTTTTATTTGATCACCGGAGCCAGGAATATAGCGTTTTTGTGCGTACTCGCGTGCTTGTTCAATATCCAAGCCCAAGCTTTGAAAGGCGTTGACTAAGCCGTAAAAGCGACCACCACTGGCGTAGGCCAGTTCTGAGCGAACAAAGCCCATGACTTCCGATTCTTTGGCGTAGAGGTAATCCTCAACCTGCTGCTGTTTGGTATCGCGCACTGAGGTGAGGTGGTAGGTGCTTTGCTCTTGCAGATCTTTGGTATGAGATTGGAGAAAAAAGATGGCCATCAAAGTCAACGGCGTGATGCTCAGTACCAAAAATGCCAACATTAACGTGTTTTGAAGACGCTTAAATCTTTGCTTTTTATACAACTTAAACATGTCGTGGGGGCTTATGGCTAAAAACGTTAATTTCTTAAACTGACAAATTTAACGAGTTTTTTTACTTTGACAAGTAAGTTGCCCGCAAA
Organism: Vibrio sp. R15-SG3-ISO1B; assembly: GCF_059833835.1. Lineage (NCBI taxonomy): Bacteria > Pseudomonadati > Pseudomonadota > Gammaproteobacteria > Vibrionales > Vibrionaceae > Vibrio > Vibrio sp. R15-SG3-ISO1B. The sequence goes on from NZ_JCBDGG010000034.1 coordinate 65,038, forward strand.
GCGTGGTTAGCGGCGCATTTTCAACGAAAAGAGGACAAAATAGCCCAACTTCTGAGCGAGGTTGGGCGAGATAGGCTAGCGTTTGGCGTGATAAATAGCGAACTTGTTGGTCTTATTTAGTGTCTCGCATTTACCGAAGGCGGCATCGATAATCGGCGGGTACTTGAGAAAGCTATTGGCGACAATAAACAGCGCCCCTTGGCGATTAAGGTGAGTGGGCGCTTGCTCTAGTAAGGTCTCGGTTGCGCTGTAACTGGTATCAAGGCCTGAGTGGAACGGTGGGTTGCTGATGATAAATTGATAGTCATCATCGGTATCAGAGTAGATATCGGACGCAAACACACGCCCGGTTAAACCATTGGCCGCTAAGGTCGCTTGGCTTGACGCCACGGCAAGGGCGCTGATGTCACACATCTCTAGCTCTATACCAGGGTTGAGTGCAGCCATCACGCTGCCAATCACGCCCGCGCCACAACCAAAGTCGAGTACTTTTCCGCTGAGTGGCGGCAGGGTATCAAGCAGCAGTTGGCTGCCAATATCAAACTCACCGTGACTGAATACCCCAGGCAAACTGTGGATCGTCAGGCGCGTCTCTTGGTAGCTCACTTCATAGCGCTTAAACCAAGCGTCCAATTGAAACGCTGGGGGAGTTTGTGTGCATTGACCCCAATAGAAGGAGCAGCGGCGTGCTGAGTCATATTTGCGGATTGTGCCGTAGGGCTTGAACATCTTTTCGATGCTTTTAATGCCTGAGCGATTTTCCCCAACAACGACGATTTCGCACCCTTCGCCCAATTGGGCCATCAACATTGCCAGTAGGTATTCTGCTTCCGCTTTGGCTTTTGGCCAGTACAGCAGCACTAAATCCGCTGGCGCTTTATTCTCGTCTTTGGGTTCGTATTGCACGCCAAACTGACAATCTATGGTGGTATGCGCACTCAACTGGCGATAGTAGCCATAGTGGGTGGTGAATACGGTGACCGATTGGCAGTGGTTGGCCAATTCAATGGGAAAGAGATCTTCGGATTCTCCTGCCACTAAGACGTGTTTACCTTCAAAGTAAGCGAGTTGACGTTGGGCAATTTGGCTAGGCGCGATGTAAGCAGACATAATGAGCTCTGACGGAAAAAGACGGGGGATTTTCGCACAATCCCCCGATGATACCAAGCGCCCAGTCATACTAAGCATTAGACGTGAGGTCAGTTTTGATCTTGGCGGTCGAGAAAGTCTTGAAACTCTTCCTCATAGATGTTGAACAACACCATGGTCACGGCAAAGATCAGCGGACCGTAGATTAAGCCAATCAAACCAAATAGATGGATGCCGCCAAGCAGGGAGAAAAAGATCATGAGCGTGTTCATCCCCGCGCTGCCTTGCATCAGCAAAGGTCTGAGTAAGTTATCGATGGAGCCCACCACCGCAACGCTCCACACCGTGAGGAAAATCGCCCAAGTGGTATCGCCACTTAAAAATAGGTAGCTCACGGCAGGAATCCAAATCAGGGCAGTACCGACGACGGGGATAAACGATGCAAACCCCATCATGGTGCCCCAGAACAAACCCGGGAATCCCGCCAACCACATGCCGATGCCGCCTGCTACCCCTTGCGCAATAGCGGTTAAAAACGATCCCATCACCGCCGATTTGGATACCTGTTCTATCTCATCAAGCAATTTGTCTTCTTGGCTGCGTGAAAGCGGCAGGATATGACGAATGGCGCCAATGATCTTCTCGCGATCGCGCAACAAGAAAAACAGTACAAACAGCATGAGGAAGAAATCCATCAAGAAGGTTGTGGCATCACCTAAAATTTTCGCGCTGATGCCGACCAAGTTGGAGCCAAAACGGGTGGCAAACTGGCCCACTTTTTGGGCGATTTGCGAGGGCTCAATCGCATCAAAGGGGAGGTAGTTGTTGACGATAGATAAGCCTTTGACAACCCAAGGATGCTCAAATAACGCTTGAATCCCACCTTGCGTGACCCATTGATAGACGTTTTGTGAAAAGGCCGAGCCTTGCTGTACAATCGCAGCAAACACAAACAGCAGAGGGACGACGATAATGAAGGTCAAAATCACGCAGGAGAGTAGGGCGACGACATTGTTGTGCTTGGGCATTTTACGCTCAAGAGCCTGATGAATCGGCAACATGAGGATGGAGATGATAAACGCCATGACGATGGAGTTGACGTAGGGTTCGACTAACAGATAGCACGCAAATCCGGCCGCTAACAAGGCGAGGATCAATACCCAATGACTCGAAGTGATGGTAACTTTGTTTGACACGATGACGTCCATTTATGCAACAAGGTAGTCGTATAATGGCGTTAAACCCTTCAAGCTTCAATCACTAACGTGCACAGCGCCAGTTAAGGTGGCGATGTAAGGAGAAAAATGATGGGCTGTTGTAATAATGAGAACGGTGATTGCCCTACACGAGCAAAGCGTCGTGGACTTTCTTGGTTTGGTCTGTTTATACTCGCGCTGGTGGTCACCGTGCTCTTCTTTTGGCGATGATTCTACGGGCATAAAAAAGGCTGCGCGATGCAGCCTTTCTCTTTGCCTTTCATTAGGACCGCAATGCCGCCTAGATGCGATTAGGCTTCTTGCGCAAGCTGAGCGAAACAGCGATCCGCCGCTTCAAGCGTTGCTTCGATCTCTTTGCTGCCGTGAGCGAGAGAGGTGAAGCTCGCTTCGAACGCCGATGGGGCAAGGTAGACGCCGTGTTCTAACATCAAGTGGAAGAAGCGCTTGAAGCGCTCGATGTCACAGCGCGTCACATCTTCGTAGCAGGTGATGCGTTCTTGATCGGTAAAGAAGAAACCGAACATGCCGCCCACTTGGTTGACCAACAGCGGAATGCCGTGCTCGGCAGCCAACGCTTTAAAGCCGTCAGCCAGCTGCTTGGTTTTTGCCGCTAGGCGTTTTTCATTGCCCTCTTCACGCAGAACCGACAAACAGGCGTAACCCGCTGCCATCGCGACTGGGTTGCCGGACAGTGTGCCCGCTTGGTAAACCGGCCCTGTTGGCGCAATGTATTGCATGACGTCTTTGCGGCCACCAAAGGCGCCCACAGGCATACCGCCACCAATCACTTTACCCAGTGTGGTGAGGTCTGGCTTGATGTTGTAGTGGCCTTGTGCGCCGCCAAGGGCAACGCGGAAACCTGTCATGACCTCATCAAAAATCAGCAAGGCACCTTCTTGATCACAAATCTCACGCAGCCCTTCATGGAAGCCATCAACAGGTGGAATACAGTTCATGTTGCCTGCCACAGGCTCAACGATAATACAGGCGATCTCACCTGGGTTGGCTGCAAACAGTTCGCGTACAGAATCAAGGTCGTTAAACGTTGCTGTTAGGGTGTGCTTGGCAAAATCAGCCGGTACGCCAGGCGAGCTTGGTTGACCGAGTGTCAGCGCACCAGAGCCCGCTTTGACCAGCAAGCTGTCGGCATGACCGTGGTAGCAACCTTCAAACTTGATGATTTTGTCTCGGCCTGTGAAGCCACGTGCAAGACGAATCGCACTCATGGTTGCTTCAGTACCCGAGCTGACCATGCGCACTTGTTCCATTGATGGCACCAACTCGCTGACCAATTCCGCCATGGTGATTTCCATTTCCGTCGGCGCGCCAAAGCTGAGACCGCGCTGCGCTGCGGTGATCACGGCATCACGAATCGCCACATGGTTGTGACCAAGAATCATTGGACCCCAAGAGCCAACGTAGTCGATGTACGCTTTGCCATCCGCATCAAAAATCAAAGGGCCATCGGCTCGCTCGATAAAAATCGGTGCTCCGCCCACGCCATTAAACGCACGAACAGGAGAGTTCACGCCGCCTGGGATTGTTTGCTGTGCCTTTTGATACAGTTCGGCTGATTTGGTCATTGGGATATCCTCTTCTGATTGCTCGGACCAATTTGCCTCGCATTGTACCTGCCCCACTGATGCGATTAAAACGCTTTCCACCACAGAACGGGGAGTTTTTCATCACGAAGCGGCGAAATTGTTAAAAATACTCGGGCAAAGATGGTGAATACTTGAACGCTTCACTCAGGTATTAGATAATCGTGGCTATTATATAAAGATGAACCATCCAGCGCGAAAGCTGTTGGGTTGACACGAGTGAGAGAGGTCATCGTGAGCGAAGTAAATATCCCACTAACATTTTCTGATGCCGCAGCGAAGCGAGTTGGTGCTCTGATTGCAGAAGAAGAAAACCCAAACCTAAAACTGCGCGTCTACATCACCGGGGGCGGCTGTAGCGGCTTCCAATACGGTTTCACTTTTGATGAGAGTGTTAACGAAGGCGACACCACCATTGTGAATAGCGGCGTGACCTTAGTGGTGGATCCGATGAGTTTGCAATACTTGGTCGGTGGTCAAGTTGACTATACAGAAGGGTTGGAAGGCTCGCGCTTTTTCGTTAATAACCCGAATGCGACTACGACCTGCGGTTGTGGTGCGTCTTTTAGCGTGTAACCCATACTCCTTTTCCTACCGACAAAGGCTGCCGATTGAGCAGCCTTTGTTTTTTTAGCATGGTTTTATGAGAATGCTTTTGCCGGTTTGATTTTATCGCTGACAATCCCGTATAACGGGGCGTTTTCCTGAAACTGAGATCTCAGCTAAATATCCTTGTCACACTGTTTTCTTTTTATGTGGTTAATTTATATCCTAAATTAACACGACAAAATAAAACTCAAAGGACTGTCATGGCTAGATTCTCTCTGTTGCGGTTTTTCGCGGTCAGACCCTACTTGGTGTCACTGATGATTGTGATCGGATTATCGGTCTGGTTAGGTATGGGGGCGACTAATGCAGACGAAGCTGAAACAGCCAGTGCGGCGCCGCCCATCCCTCTTGCTAAGGTCTCTTATCAGACATTCGAGGCGCAAAATACCCACAAGACCATTGAATTGTATGGACGCACTGCACCGAACAAGCAAGCACGTTTAGGGGCAGAGATTGCCGGTAAAATCGTCTCACTTCAGGTTGAGAAAGGTCAGTCAGTCACCCAAGGTCAGGTCATTGCGCTGATTGATAAGGCCGATCTCGGAATCCAACTCGAACGAGCGCAGGCAATGTTGCAAGTGCGCGAGAAAGAGTACAAAGCTGCGCAATCGCTCAAAGACAGAGGGCTGCAAGGGGAAGTGGCATTTACCACTGCTCAAGCGGCGCTGGTGGAAGCCAAGGCAATGGTCAGCAATGTCAAAACCTCATTGGCGAACACATCCGTGCGTGCGCCGTTCAATGGCATTGTGGATCACCTCTTTATTGAACAGGGGGATTTTGTTGGTATTGGCGACCCCGTGGCGACCTTGATTGATCTTGAGCGATTGGTCATCGAAGCGGATGTGAGCGAGCGGCATATTCGCGATCTGTCTCTCGATCAAGAAGCGCAAGTGAGCTTAATTCATGGCGACCAGTTGGTTGGCAAGATCCGCTATATCTCCCGTGTCTCTTCCGCCTCTACCAATACGTTTCCGATTGAAGTCGAGCTAGAAAATCCTAAGCAAGCGATCCCCGCAGGTGTAAGCGCAGAAGTGACCTTAAACCTAGCGGAGCAATTGGCGGTCAAAGTGACGCCGGCTATGTTGGCACTCGACGAAGCTGGCAATTTGGGCGTGAAGACCTTGCAGGGTAAGCGGGTGAAGTTTGTCCCGATTCAATTGGTTAAGGCAGAGCAAGATGGCGTATGGCTCACGGGCCTAGGTGAGCGGGTTGACATCATTACTGTTGGGCAAGGGTTTGTGCGTGACGGTGATGAAGTGAATGCGGTGGCGCGACCATCCTCTTCAGACTCTTCCACCTCACAGCAATAGGGGCGCACTATGTTATCCGTGATTGATGCGGCGCTGTCGCGTACGCGTACCATGTTGGTGTTGTTGCTGTTTATTTTGGTCGCTGGTGTGATGACTTATGTCACCATCCCTAAAGAGTCGAGCCCTGACATCACCATTCCTATTATCTATGTGTCCGTCGGTCACCAAGGCATTTCGCCCACCGATGCGGAGCGCTTATTAGTGCGCCCAATAGAGCAAGAGCTGCGCGCCATTGAAGGGGTCAAAGAGATGACCTCAACCGCATCAGAAGGGCATGCGTCAGTGATGCTGGAATTCAGTGTCGGTGTGGATTTAAACAAAGCAATGGCGGACGTACGTGAAGCGGTGGATTTAGCCAAACCTAAATTGCCCGCAGACAGTGATGAGCCTACGGTCAACGAAGTGACATTGGCCTCTGAAGAGCCCGCGTTGACCGTGGTGCTGTATGGCACCGTACCTGAGCGAACCATTGTTCAAATCGCCCGTCAGCTACGAGATAAGCTAGAGAGCTATCGACAGATTCTGGAAGTCGACATTGCCGGGGATCGCGAAGACATCGTCGAGATCATTGTCGATCCCTTATTGATGGAAAGCTACGGGCTAGATCAAGCGGATATTTATAACCTGATAGCGCTGAATAACCGCGTGGTCGCTGCCGGTTTTGTTGATACGGGCTATGGCCGCTTTTCGGTCAAGGTGCCGTCGGTGTTCGACTCATTAAAGGATGTGCTGGAGCTGCCGGTCAAAGTCGATGGCAAGCAGGTGATTACCTTTGGCGATGTGGCAACGGTGCGCCGCGCATTTCGTGACCCAGAGAGTTACGCTCGGTTAGATGGCAAATCGGCCATTGTGTTGGATGTGAAAAAGCGCGCTGGAGAAAACATCATCGATACTGTGGCACTGGTCAAAGCCGTGATGAGTGAAGCGCAGCAACGCGATGAGTGGCCAAGCAATCTGCTGGTCAAATACACCTACGACCAGTCTGATGATGTCAAAATGATGCTCAATGATCTGCAAAACAACATCATGTCGGCGATCATTTTGGTGGTGATAGTGATCATCGCCATTCTTGGTGTGCGAACTGCCTTGCTGGTGGGGGTGTCGATACCGGGCTCGTTTCTAACTGGTTTGTTGGTGCTGTCAGTGTTTGGCCTCACGGTCAACATTGTGGTGCTATTTTCGCTGATTATGGCGGTGGGCATGTTGGTCGACGGAGCCATTGTGGTCACCGAGTTCGCTGACAGACGGATGCAGGAAGGGACGCCAAGGCGCGATGCGTATCGTGATGCGGCTAAACGCATGGCGTGGCCCATCACAGCGTCGACGGCGACCACCTTAGCGGCGTTTGCACCGCTGCTGTTTTGGCCAGACATTACCGGCGAGTTTATGAAGTATCTGCCTTTGACCTTGATCGCTACCTTAGCGGCCTCTTTGGCAATGGCACTGCTGTTTGTCCCTGTGCTCGGCAGTTTGATTGGACGTCCACAAAATGTGACGAAAGCGCAGCGAGAGAAGATGGTTGCGCTGCACGAGGGTGATTTTAGCCAAGCGACCGGTATTACTAAGCTGTACTATCACACGCTGGATATTGCTCTAAAACATCCGTTGAAAATTCTGCTCAGCGCCATTTTGCTCTCGGTGGGGGTGGGCTTTGCGTACTCAAAAGCAGGCTTAGGGGCTGAGTTCTTCCCTGAGGTTGATCCGCCATTTTTCACGGTGAAAGTACGTTCGTATGGTGATCTCTCATTGGATGAGAAAGACGTCATCATGCGCGATATCGAAGCGGTGATGCTGGGTCATGATGAGTTTGAAAGCGTCTATACCAAAACCGGTGGCGATGATGAAATTGGCCAGATCCAAATCACACCAGTGGATTGGCAATACCGTCGTAAAGTCAAAACCATTATTGAAGAGTTGAAAGCGCAAACCGATCACTACGCCGGCGTTGAGATTGAGTACAAATTTCCCGATGCGGGCCCGCCAGTTGAGCACGATTTGGTGATCGAAATGTCCGCGCGAATCCCGACCGAACTCGACTCAGCGGCCAAAGTGGTCCGTCATTGGGCCGATGGCTATGAGGCTTTCACTAACGTCAGTGATACCTCCAGTAAAGAGGGGATTGATTGGCAAATTGATATCCGCCGTGATGATGCGTCACGTTTTCTTGCGGACGCTACGCTGGTGGGCAATACGGTTCAGTTTGTTACCAATGGTCTCAAATTGGGTGATTACTTGCCCGATGATGCGAACGAAGAGGTCGATATCTTAGTGCGCTACCCAGCAGAGAAGCGCGATATTGGCCGCTTTGACCAATTGAAAGTCAAAACCGCGGCAGGCATGGTGCCGATCACTAACTTTGCCAGCATTATCCCGAATCACAAGCAAGATACGATTCGCCGTATTGACGGCCACCGAGTAATCAACATCTTTGCCGATATCCGTGAAGGCTACAACTTGGCGCTGGAATTGCCTAAAGTGAATCAAGCGTTAGCCAGTTTGGATTTACCTTCCGGTGTTGAGTTTAAAATTCGCGGGCAGAACGAAGAGCAAGAAAACTCATCGGCCTTCCTTCAGCAAGCCTTTATGGTGGCGCTGGTGGTGATGGCGCTGATTTTGATCACCCAGTTCAATAGCTTCTACCAAGCGTTTTTGATCCTCAGTGCGGTTCTTTTCTCCACGGTAGGCGTGTTTGCTGGGTTGATCGTGTTCCAAAAACCGTTTGGCGTCATTATGTCGGGCATTGGTGTGATAGCGTTGGCGGGTATAGTGGTGAACAACAACATTGTCTTGATTGATACCTTCAATCAGCTGCGCAAACGTGGCTTGGAAAAACGCGAAGCGATCTTGCGCACCGGCGTACAAAGGCTGCGTCCGGTGATGTTGACCACAGTCACGACCATTCTTGGCTTGCTGCCTATGGTGCTGGAAATGAACATTGATCTGCTCAATCAGAAGATCGAGTTTGGCGCGCCGAGTACGCAGTGGTGGTCACAACTCGCGACAGCGGTAGCCGGAGGTCTGGCCTTCGCAACGGTATTAACCTTGGTGCTGACGCCGTGTTTGTTGATGCTCGGCCGCGAGCACAAAATTGAAGAGTAACGCCATACAAGCGTAACGCTATACATGGTAGCGATAACAAAAACGGGCTGCATCGCTTTCGGATTTTCCTAAAGCGATGCAGCCCGTTTTTCTTGTTCACTTAACGAGTGGCTAACAGCTCACCATAGCGTTCGAGTTTATCTAAGCGAATCTTGGCGTTGGCAATAAAGGTGGTTTTCTCTTTACCCGTTAACGACTTTGATTGCGGCAGTTTGACCGTTCTTGGGTTTTTGTGCACGCCATTGACCAAAAACTCATAATGTAAGTGCGGCCCCGTCACACGGCCAGTACCACCGAGCGTACCCACGGTTTGCCCTTGTTTTACGCGCTGCCCGGTTTTGACTTTGCGTTTTTGCAGGTGCAGGTACTTAGTGATGTAGGTGTTGCTGTGCTTGATAAAGACGTAGTTGCCATTGAACTGGTTATAGCTGGATTTAATCACTACACCATCACCAGCGGCCCATATCGGCGTACCGACAGGCGCGGCGTAATCGGTGCCGCGGTGAGCACGTACCTGTCCGGTAACCGGATGGCGACGCGTTGGGTTAAAGTTAGAAGAGACACGGCGAAAATCGAGCGGTGAGCGCAAAAAGGCTTTTTTCATCGCCCGGCCATTTTCATCGTAATAGTTGCCCGTGTGGTCATCTAAAATCGCCGTGAAGTTATCACCTTGGTTGGTAAATAGCGCAGCGATGATTTTACCTCGTCCGACAATTTCCCCTTCGACCACTTTCTCTTGGTAAAGAATCTTAAAGCCGTCGCCTTGGCGGATATCGAGGGCAAAGTCGATGTCCCAACCAAAAATCCCCGCCAGCTCCATGATTTGGTTGGCGGTTAAACCGGCGCTGACCCCTGCATTCCAAAAGTTAGAGGTAATAGTCGCTTCGGCGTAGTTGTATTTATAAAAGACTTCTTTGACATCAAGACTTGAACGAAAGCCGTCTTCAGAGCGGGTGATCAGGAATGATTCGTACGGGCTCAGCTCGCGTTTGATTTGCACCAGTTGGTTGTTTTCATCAAAGCCAAATAGAAACGCATCGCCGGGGCGTACTCTTGTAAGTTGTTGCTCTATCTCTTTATTGGTGGAGGTGAGTTCATACAGCAATCGAGAAGAGAGGCCAGCACGCTGAAAGAGCAGTGCCATGCTGTCGCCAGAGCCAATGGTGTGTTTGTCCCAACGAAGAATCAATGGCGGACCGATCACAGTGTCGATCTCTAACGCGGTGGCATCAATCGCGATAGGGTAAGGCGTACCTATTTGGTAGCGCTTGTCATCCTGACGCAAATCCTGAGGTGTGGGAAGAAACAAGGCAACCACAATTAGCGCGCTAAACAAAGCGATAAAAGCTCGGTGAAACCAAGGAAGTCGAGCGAAAAGAGACAACATCGTTTGTCCGTTCTAAAAAATTCGAGAAAAAGCCTAGCTGTTTAGTCTAACTGGTTTCAAAAAGCATCGCTATTCAAGTAAGATGGGAAATTATCAAATTTTTGCCAAATCTGTGGGAGTGAACAAGAATGGCGAGCATTGAAGCTGCACTAGCGGAGATTAAGCGCGGTGTTGAAGAGCTAATTCCAGAAGAAGAACTGATTGCTAAGTTAAAAGAAGGGCGTCCACTACGCATTAAGTTGGGCGCTGATCCCACGGCTCCCGACATTCACTTAGGCCATACGGTTATCCTAAACAAGCTGCGTGCGTTCCAAGAGCTAGGCCATGATGTGACCTTTTTGATTGGTGATTTTACCGGCATGGTGGGTGACCCAACCGGGAAGAACACCACACGTCCACCACTGACTCGTGAAGACGTACTGCGCAATGCAGAGACCTACAAAGAGCAAGTATTCAAGATCCTCGATCCTGCCAAGACCAAGATTCAGTTCAACTCTGAGTGGTTATCTGAGCTGGGTGCTGAAGGTATGATCCGTCTTGCCGCGCAGCAAACTGTGGCGCGTATGCTTGAGCGTGATGATTTTAAAAAGCGCTACACAGGCGGTCAGCCAATCGCGATTCACGAGTTCATGTATCCACTACTGCAAGGTTACGACTCGGTGGCGATGGAGACCGATGTTGAGCTAGGTGGTACGGACCAAAAGTTTAACCTGCTGATGGGACGTGAGCTGCAAAAAGCGCACGGACAAAAACCGCAAGTTGTGCTGACCATGCCACTGCTGGTGGGCTTAGATGGTGAGAAGAAGATGTCTAAGTCGGCGCACAACTATATTGGTGTCAGCGAAGCGCCAAGTGAGATGTTTGGTAAGATCATGTCTATCTCTGATGATCTGATGTGGAGCTACTACGAGTTGTTGTCGTTCCGTCCTCTTGAGGAGATCGCGCAATTTAAAGCCGACATTGCTGCGGGCAAAAACCCACGTGATGTCAAAGTCTTGTTGGCGAAAGAGATCATCGCCCGCTTCCATAGTGAAGCTGATGCGGATGCCGCTGAGCAAGAGTTTGTTAACCGCTTTGCTAAAAATCAGATCCCAGATGAGATGCCGGAGTTTACCTTTGACGCTGGTACGCCTGTTGCCAACCTGCTTAAAGACGCCGGTTTGTGCGCTTCTACTTCAGACGCGATGCGTATGGTGAAACAGGGTGCGGCGAAAATAGAGGGTGAGAAGGTCGCGGACGCGAAATTCGCACCTGAAGCGGGCACTTACGTATTCCAAGTGGGTAAGCGTAAGTTCGCACGTATCACGATTGAGTGATGGGTTTTGGTTCCTAGTTCCTAGCGACTAGTGACAGAGGGCAAAACGAGTGGAAAAAGCGTCGATATTCGGCGCTTTTTTATTGCCTGTAATGATGGCTTGGCGCCAGGTATAGGGCAAATCTATCGGGCTTTTTAACACGATTTTGACTGATTTTTTCTGCCTGTTTTGCTACACTCTCGCCGCTGCCAATTTGGTGGTTTTTTTGGAGATTTTTATGAACACTACCGACCATCCCCCTAGTATCAAAGGGGAAAAATAATCCGCTGTCGGTATGGCCTCCATTTGCTCTACCTCGGTGGTAGAGTCCTGTTTCCTTTCTCGCGTTTTTCTCCTCACAGCATTTTCGCTTATTCATACTAGTTACGCATTTCTCATGCGTGATGGTCGTTACCTTTTTGCCAATCGGGAGATTCGCCATGACGGTAATGAGCAAACCTTTTGTAGACACACAATCACACTTTTCTCGTGAAGAGATTGGTGCCGCTCGCAGCGCGTTTTTGCAATACGAGCAAAGTCATCAGCTTCATCTGTTGACAGTAATGCCGATTGAAGAGGCGGTGGCCATTTTACACCACTGCACCATCGGTTACGTTCAGACCTTGATTTCAAAACTTGAGCTTCAAGGGCATGACAAACTGGCGCGTCACTATGCGCACCAACTGGGTCTTATCCACTCGGAAGTAGAAACCGGGGATAGCTATCTGAGTACCTCGGTGCTGGAGCACGTGAAGCAGCGTATCGGTTGGATCATCGCGTTGGCCCTACTCGGGATCGTCTCTGGGTTGATCATCGCCCAATATGAAGACACTTTAAGCCAGCTAGTGCTACTGGCGGTGTATATGCCTGTCATCGCGGCAGCAGGGGGCAATACCGGCACCCAAGCGGCGACCTTGGTGATTCGAGCGTTAGCGACGGGAGAGCTGCGTAAGCGGCAATGGCTGTTAGTACTGTGGAAAGAGAGTCGCGTGGCACTGTGCCTCGCGTTGGCGATTGCTCTGGTGATGGTTGGCCGCATTTTGTTGTTCAGCGACAGCGCCTCAGCCGGCGGGTTTGACATTGACCTAATTGCGCTCGCCATTGCGGTGGCTTTGTTTATCCAAGTCACCCTATCAACGACGTTAGGCGGTGTACTGCCGATTGTCGCTCGGGCTTTCAAGTTGGATCCGGCGGTACTTGTCAGCCCGGTGTTGGCGTCGATTGTTGATATTTCGGGGATGTGGATCTATTTCACTGTGGTTAACGCGTTCTTAGGGATTGCCTGACTGAAATTGACTACGTCTTGATAAAACAAGGTTTCAAACTGGGTAATAGCCGCGGGGCCTCTTGGGGCGTTGCGGCTCTCCTCTCCCGGGTGGTAATCGGCCACAAACTGAATAAATAGCGTGGTCGGTGTACCATGCTCATCAAGCCCAAAGCCAGCCATATTCATGCTGCCGTAAATCGAGCCACTTTTCGCCACCAATGCGCCCTTGATGGGGGATTGACGCATACTGCGTCGATATTGCAGTGTGCCATTTTCACCTGACTTGGGCATGGCAGCGATCAGGTTTAAGTCTTCATCGTGTTGCCAGATGTAGCGAAGCACCTTCGCCATCATGGCTGTCGTGATGCGATTGTTGCGTGACAATCCTGAGCCATCGGTCATGGGGACATCGGTTAAATCAATGCCGGTATGGGCGAAGATAATCTGCTTAATCGCCTTGGTACCATTACTGAAACTGCCCGGTTGAATGTAGAACTTCGCGCCCAATGTTTTAGTCAGGTTATCTGCAATCAAGTTGTCGGATTTGGTCAACATGGTGGCAATCAAATCGGATAGCGGCGCAGAGCGGTGAGTGGCGATACGCTGAGTGTCTGCCGCTGGCGGTTGGCCAATACGAACCTGCCCTTTAAGTGTAATGCCGAGCGCGCGCAGTTGCTGACTTACCATGCGTTGAGTGTAAAGCTCTGGATCTTGCACCGCGAATTTGAGCGGCAGCGGTTTCTCACGCTGGGTTAAGCACCCCTGAAGCTGGTAGTGGTTTTCGGGCGAAGAAAGCAGCTCCAAATCACACTGTGTGGCTTGTTGTTCGGTTTGGCTGACCGACTTAGCGCTTGATGTGACGTAAATCGGGTACTGCTCAGGCACATAGACACGTGTTTTGCCATCGTCTTGGGTATAAATCGACGCATAGACACAGTTTTCATCCAGTGAAATAGCGCTAGCCGGCGCGCTGTAGCACACACCTAAGCTATCCCAAGGCCAGCCGACGGCTCGGTCATAGCCGGTAAACGCTCGGTTATCGAGCCAAAGATCTCCTTTAATCTCAGTATGGCCATCGCGTTTGGCGAGAGCGAGCAGATTGTTGAGATCTTGGCTCATCAGAGTTGGGTCACCACTAAACTGAATCACCCAATCTTGATCGGCTGTCGCAAGGTGAGTCTCAAAACGGAAGTTGTCGTCAAGCTCTAGCTTGGCCGCGAGCGCCGTGAGCAGTTTCAGTGTGCTGGCTGGGGGAAAATATTGGTCTTGGTTGTCGGTGACGAGCGCAGTGTCTCTCTCCACTAAGCTTTCAATTCTTAACGCACTACGACTGCCAACGGGCAGATGAGAGAGTGGGGGATAAGGCTGCGCAGTAGGCGCTGAACTCGGGGTAATATTGGCATGCGCGCTAGGGGCCACGAATAGGCACAATGACAGAGAGACAAGGGAGCGAAGAAGAGAAGTCATATCAAAACACCGATTAAGAAACGAGTGTCAGTATAACTGCAAACAAAACTGCCAGCTACGTAGCTGGCAGTAAATACTTGAGACCTATTAATTGCGAAAGCGCTAAAGATTAAAAGGTGTAGTATACGCCAGCGAGGGCAAGCTTATCTTCATCGCCTTTGTTGTTATCTACGTTATCGATACCTGTGTATTCCACAAACGCAAGTAGATTTGCAGAAATTGCGTAGTCAGCACCGACTGTGTACGCTTTTACGTCGTCATAGCTGCCTGATTGATCTGTGTCTTTATTTTCAACAGAACCGAGCGATGTGTATAGACGAAGAGCTTCGATTTGGTAAGACGCAGCAATACCTAGAGCTTCGTGATCTTCGCTATCGATCTCATCGATTACATAGTGGGCTGCAATATTAAAGTCGCCAATGCCGTACCCTACTTTGACACCCCATAGGCTATTGTCTCCGTTTGTTGACGTATCATATGAGCTACGGTTACCTTGGTCTTGGTATGTCGCACCCAAATTGAAGCCTGCAATATCGTATGAAGCTGATAGACCAAATACAGTGTCAAGATCGCGCTCTTGGTTTAAGTATGCGTCCGCAACAAGAGTCAAATTATCAATAGAGTATTTGGCCGCAATACCGTGTCCCTTTGATTCGAAGCGATCTGCTACATCGTCAACATAACCGTAACCTTCATTTGTGTTATCGATCAGAATAGCATTAACAGATTTCGCGTAGTCACCTGGTTCTCCAACAGCAAAACCAAAGTTATTGCCAAGCTCAAGGCCTACATATGCGTCATCAGCACTAAAGCTATTTGCATCGTTGTCACCTGGCATGAAGCCGTTTCCGGTTTCAACTTCGAATGAACCGAAAACTGCGACAGTGTCATTGAGTTGGTGACGAGCATCGATCTGGATCTTGGCCCATAGGTCGATGTCTGCATCGTATTTGGTGTTTTGAGTTTCAACCTTGCTCAAATACGCGTCGATTTCACCAGATAGAGATAGAGATGAGGTGTCCGTTTTATAGATGGTATTTGCATTTGCGCCAGTTGCCACTGCTGCTGCAGATACTGCTAGAGCGATTAGAGTCTTGTTCATCTTATTTAGTCCTAATTTACTGTCCATAAATTTTATATGCGAGTGATGTCACTTGCGTGTTTATCCTCGTACGCATTCCCAGAGGACTCAATGTTCATACTTAAGAAAAGGCGGATAAATATGAAATACTGATTTGAGTCGCCAGAGCAATTCGTGCTCATGTTGTACCGTCAAAGTTCCCCTGAGCGGTAGTAAAACGATATAAAAACCGTTTTTGAACACTGTTTTATTGAGGGTAAAAAAATATCAAGTTATTGATTTGTTGTGATTTTTACCTTTTTGTTTGGGTGTCGAAAAAAACGAAAAATTTATCATTTTTTATCTTGATTGTCGGATTTTTGACCGCTGCAAAAATCTGGTTCTGGTGTTGGTTTGGTTGCATATGTGTGCATTAAGAGTGTGATCTCTCATGTACGATGAATTAAGATGATTTCGTTGCCAAGTTTGTTTACACTAGAACAAACCGATTGATTGAATCCCTACCTAGTCCTCGTGATTAGGTAGTTTTGTTTTGTCCAAAGAATGCTTTGGAATGAGGTAATAATGGAAAAAGTCCCAATGACACTGCGTGGCGAAAAGCAGCTACGTGAAGAACTCGACCGACTCTTGAAACTTCGCCCACAAATTTCTGAAGCGATTGCTGAAGCTCGTGAGCTTGGCGACCTGAAAGAAAACGCTGAGTACCACGCGGCTCGCGAAGAGCAAGGTATTTGTGAAGCGCAGATCCGTGATATCGAATACAAGCTGTCGATCGCTCAAGTGATCGATGTCACTAAGATGGAAAACACAGGCAAAGTGATTTTCGGCTCAACGGTCACACTGATCGATTGCGACACTGAAGAAGAAAAAACCTACCAAATCGTCGGTGACGATGAGGCTGATATCAAAGCGGGTCGCATTTCTGTCAGCTCTCCGATTGCTCGTGGCTTGATTGGTAAGATGGAAGGCGATGAAGTCGTGATTGCAACCCCAGGTGGTGAGCGCGATTTCGAAATTGATCGTGTTGAGTACCTTTAGTTGAGAGTATCTAAGTTAGTTGAGAGAATATAAGTCAGCAGGATGCTCGCTGAGCAACGACTTGAGCCAACCGCTCATCGGTGTGTTCAGAAAAGGTTTCAAGCAACAAAAAAGGTCGCAGCGCGACCTTTTTTGTTGGATTCAATACTCTACATTGCAATGAGTACAGCGGGTGTACCCAAACAGTGTGCCTACTTAAGTGCGTCTACCTAAGTTTTATCTATATAAGTAAGAGGGAGCGTGAACCTTGGTGTGGCAAGTGACTTGTCCGCCGTGATGGAGTACCCATCGGCTCGGACGAGATTACTTGCGTGGAAGTTCGATTTTACGATCTTCAGATTGACGGAACAGAACAAGCGTTTTACCAATCACTTGGACTTTCTCTGCTTCTGTTTCACGCACGATGGCGTCGACAATCAGGTTTTTGGTGTCACGATCTTCAGAGGCGATTTTTACCTTGATCAGTTCGTGGTAGTTGAGAGCAATGTCGATTTCCGCTAGAACAGCTTCCGTGAGTCCGTTCGCGCCGAGGAGCACAACTGGTTTTAAGCTGTGTGCTAGGCCCTTAAGATGCTGCTTTTGTTTGGTGCTTAGGTTCATTACGCGGCCAATTTTCTTTAATATTAGGGTTGAAAAGCCCTATTTTAACGCCATCTATGGTGGAAGACTATCATTTATTGAGCGATGGTTAATTATCAAGCGGGCGGGAATGATCGAAAGATGAGTTTCCTTGCTCCAGAGTAAGCCGCAATAGGGTTTCCCTATTACAGCAATAGCTCCTATTTACGTCTTATTAGGATTAGAATGAGTAAACAAAAGCATTCGGCCAGTTCTGGTCGATGGTTGAAAGAACACTTCGACGACAAATATGCCAACGAAGCGAGAAAAAAAGGCTATCGCTCTCGCGCTTATTTTAAGATGGAAGAGATCCAAAGCAAAGATAAGCTACTAAAACCAGGCATGACTGTGGTGGATTTGGGCGCTGCGCCCGGTGGTTGGTCTCAATATGCTGCTAAAATAGTGGGGGACAGCGGGCAAATCATCGCGTGTGATTTGTTGCCGATGGATCCGATCGCTGGGGTGAGCTTTCTGCAAGGGGATTTTAGAGACGATGCCGTGCTCGAAGCCCTGCTAGAGCGAATCCAACCGTCTATGGTCGATGTGGTGATGTCCGATATGGCGCCGAACATCGCTGGTAATAACTCAGTGGACCAGCCAAGAGCGATGTACTTGGTTGAGCTCGCGTTAGATATGTGTCGACAAGTTCTAGCACCCAATGGTAGCTTTGTCGTCAAGGTTTTTCAGGGCGAAGGCTTCGATCAATACGTGAAAGAAGTCCGAGATTTGTTTAAAACCGTAAAAGTAAGAAAACCAGACTCATCGCGAGCACGCTCACGTGAAGTCTTCATCGTGGCTACTGGCTACAAAGGCTAATCAAGCTGGCCGCTAGTTACAAAGGTTAACTATTTGCTCTTTTTCGCAGCGGTTAACACTGTAGCTACAGTTTTCAAACTGTAGTACCCTACCTTTAATTACAATTAGTTATCGAGAGGCTGACACCTTGAGTGACATGGCAAAAAATTTAATTCTGTGGCTAGTGATCGCCGTAGTCTTGATGTCGGTATTCCAAAGCTTTGGGCCGGGAGAGAGCAACGGACGAGCAGTAGATTACACCACGTTCGTACAGGAAGTTGGCCAAGGCCAGATTCAGGAAGCAACATTTAAAGACGGCGAAATTACCTTCGTTCGTCGTGGCGGTGGCTCTCGTTATGTGACTTACATGCCCGTCTACGATCAAAAACTCCTCGATGACTTGATCAATCAAAACGTGAAGGTGCAAGGTACGCCGCCGGAAGAGCAAAGTTTGCTCGGTACTATCTTCATCTCATGGTTCCCAATGATCTTACTGATTGGTGTGTGGATTTTCTTCATGCGTCAAATGCAGGGCGGTGGCGGAAAAGGCGCGATGTCCTTCGGTAAGAGCAAAGCTCGTATGATGAGCGAAGAGCAAATTAAAACCACCTTTGGCGATGTGGCAGGCTGTGATGAAGCCAAAGAAGACGTCAAAGAGCTGGTGGATTACCTGCGTGACCCGAGTCGCTTCCAAAAGCTGGGCGGTAAGATCCCAACGGGTGTGTTGATGGTCGGTCCTCCGGGTACGGGTAAAACCTTGCTGGCGAAAGCGATTGCCGGTGAAGCCAAAGTACCGTTCTTTACCATTTCTGGTTCTGACTTTGTCGAAATGTTCGTCGGTGTCGGTGCCTCGCGTGTTCGTGACATGTTCGAGCAAGCGAAGAAAGCAGCTCCTTGTATCATCTTTATCGATGAGATTGATGCGGTAGGTCGTCAACGTGGCGCAGGTGTGGGCGGTGGTCACGATGAACGTGAGCAAACCCTGAACCAAATGCTGGTTGAAATGGACGGTTTTGAAGGCAATGAAGGCATTATTGTTATCGCTGCGACAAACCGACCAGATGTACTGGACCCAGCCTTGTTGCGACCAGGTCGTTTTGACCGTCAAGTTGTCGTGGGCTTGCCAGATGTACGTGGCCGTGAGCAAATTTTGAAAGTTCACATGCGTAAAGTACCGTTGGCGGGTGATGTAGAACCTTCATTGATTGCGCGTGGTACACCGGGCTTCTCGGGTGCTGATCTTGCTAACCTCGTCAACGAAGCAGCATTATTTGCGGCGCGCGGTAACAAGCGCAATGTCTCTATGGTGGAGTTCGAGCTGGCAAAAGACAAAATCATGATGGGGGCGGAACGCCGCTCTATGGTGATGTCTGAAGAGACCAAAGCGTCTACCGCTTATCACGAGGCAGGTCACGCCATCGTTGGCCGTCTTGTCCCTGAGCATGATCCAGTATACAAAGTGTCGATCATTCCACGTGGACGTGCGCTTGGTGTGACCATGTATCTGCCAGAGCAAGACCGAGTCAGTATGTCTCGTCAGCACCTTGAGTCGATGATTTCGAGCTTGTATGGCGGCCGATTGGCGGAAGAGCTGATTTATGGCCCTGATAAAGTCTCGACAGGCGCATCGAATGACATTGAACGTGCGACTGACATTGCGCGCAAGATGGTGACGCAATGGGGCTTCTCGGAGAAGCTAGGGCCATTGTTGTACGCTGAAGATGAAGGTGAAGTGTTCCTAGGACGCAGCGTAACGCAAACCAAGCATGTGTCTGATGATACCGCCAAGCTGATTGATGATGAAGTGCGCAAGATTATCGACCGCAACTATGACCGTGCGAAGAAAATCTTGGAAGACAACATGGACATCATGCATGCGATGAAAGATGCGCTGATGAAATACGAAACCATCGACGCGGGTCAAATTGATGACCTGATGGAGCGTAAAAGCGACATTCGTGAGCCTGCAGGATGGGGAGATAACGCCTCAAACAAGAGTGCAGCCGAGCCTGTCCAAGCCGATGAAACGGTGGAAAACAGTAGCAGCGAATCAGCTGAAAAAGCGCAACCTGCTGAAGAAGGCACTGAGAAAAAAGACTCAGAATAATTTCTGTTAATGACCAAACCCCGAGGCAACTCGGGGTTTTTCTGTTTATGATGATTCTAAAAGCAAACAATAAAATCCTCGATCTCTCCACACCTCAGGTGATGGGGATCCTTAATGTTACGCCCGATTCGTTTTCTGATGGCGGCCAGTTTAACTCCTTAGAGCGCGCTCTAGAGCAAGCGCAGCGTATGATAGACGCCGGTGTGACCATCATCGATATCGGTGGTGAATCCACGCGTCCAGGGGCTCCGGACGTGAGTTTGGACGAAGAGCTTGCGCGCGTGGTACCTATCATCCAAGCGATTCGCGCCCGCTCTGATGTGTGGATCTCTATTGACACCAGTAAAGCACAAGTCATGGCGCAAGCGATAGCGGCAGGTGCGGATATCATCAATGACGTCCGTGCGCTGCAAGAGCCAGGAGCGCTAGAGGTAGCGGCTCAATCTGGGCTGCCGATTTGTTTGATGCATATGAAAGGCCAGCCGCGCACCATGCAAGCAAACCCGAGCTATGATGATCTCTTAGTGGAGGTGGGCGAGTTTTTGCAAGAGCGCATGCAAACTTGTCAGGCGGCAGGGATTGATAAAGCGCAGCTGATCCTCGATCCTGGATTTGGCTTTGGCAAAACCCTTGAACACAACTATCATATGCTCGCGCATCTTGAGCAGTTCCACCGTTTTGGTTTGCCTCTCTTGGCGGGCATGTCACGTAAATCGATGTTATTTAAACTGCTCGACAAAGCGCCGGCTGAATGCATGGCGGCGAGTGTCAGCTGCGCGACAATCGCAGCGATGAAAGGGGCGCAAATTATTCGTGTGCACGATTACGAACAAACGCTTGATGCCATGAAGGTGGTTGAGATGGTCAAAGCGAACCATTCACCTTCTGCGGCGATAAAATAAAAAGATAAGGACTCACCATGTCTGATAAAAGACGTTATTTTGGAACCGATGGGGTACGCGGCAAAGTTGGCCAATACCCCATCACCCCTGATTTTGTATTGAAACTCGGTTGGGCGGCTGGCCAAGTATTGGCAAAGCAAGGCACGAAAAAAGTCATCATTGGCAAAGACACGCGTATTTCTGGTTACATGCTAGAGTCAGCCCTTGAAGCTGGCCTTGCTGCTGCAGGTTTGAAAGCGACCTTTACCGGCCCAATGCCTACGCCAGCGGTGGCTTATCTGACACAAACTTTCCGTGCTGAGGCAGGCATTGTTATCTCTGCATCGCACAACCCATATTACGACAACGGGATTAAATTTTTCTCATCAGAAGGCACCAAGCTGCCCGATGAGGTAGAGCTCGCAATTGAAGCGGAGCTCGATAAAGAGATTGAGTGCGTAGAATCGGCCATGCTGGGTAAAGCGAGCCGCTTGAACGACGCAGCAGGGCGCTACATTGAGTTTTGTAAAAGTACCTTCCCGTCGTCATTGAGCTTAGCCGGGCTAAAAATTGTCGTCGATTGTGCTAACGGCGCGACTTACCATATTGCGCCAGCAGTCTTTAGTGAACTCGGTGCTGAAGTGATCGCGATGGGTGTGGAGCCGAATGGCACCAACATCAACCATGAAGTCGGTGCGACCGATGTGCGTGCGCTGCAAAAACGTGTTGTCGAAGAGCAAGCTGCGCTGGGTCTCGCCTTTGATGGTGATGGCGATCGCATCATCATGGTGGATCATCTGGGCAATAAAATTGATGGTGACCAAATTGCTTACATCATTGCGCGAGATGCGTTGCGTCGTGGTGAATTAAAAGGCGGCGTGGTTGGCACTTTGATGACCAATTTGGGCATGGAAAATGGCCTCAAGGCGTTAGGGATTCCTTTCGTTCGTGCGGCTGTCGGTGACCGCTACGTGATGGAGCAGTTGATCGAAAAAGGCTGGCGTATTGGTGCGGAAAACTCTGGCCACGTTATCTTGCTTGATAAGGTGACCACTGGTGATGCGATTGTCGCAGCGCTGCAAGTGTTGGCATCAGTGGTGGGCAGTAAACTCACTTTGAACGAGTTGTCGCAAGGTATGACACTGTACCCGCAAGTGTTGGAAAACGTGCGTTTCTCGGGCGACTCTAACCCGCTAGAAGCGAAAGCCGTACAAGAGAGTGTGGCACAAGTTGAAGCCGAACTTGGTGATAAAGGCCGCGTGCTACTGCGTAAGTCGGGCACTGAACCTTTGATTCGCGTTATGGTGGAAGGCGAAGATGCTGAGCTGGTTCAAGCGAGCGCCCTCAAAATTGCCGATGCGGTGAAAGCGAGCTTTTAATCGCTCTCGCGTGTGAAGATTTTCCCGACCAAGTGGCTAGCTTCACTTGGTCGGGAAGCCCAAATGATGCCTTTCTGCGCATTAGTCCGTTTTGATTAACCGATTCTCATCAACCCCGTTTACTCATGAATCCGTTTGTCATGAATAAAGGATTACGAACCGATATGTCTTTGTTAAACACTGGCTATCTCCATGAGATGGGCATTGATACCTACCAACTTGAGCATCCCTCCCGTCTTCATGGCGTAGAGCTTAGCCCTATTACACTGGATGATGACTGCTGTTTGTTGTTGGTATCACCTGTACTGCCTCAAGGCAGCGACGCCCTGTTTTTGCAAAAGGTGTTGCAAGCGATGTCATTGACCCTTGAACATGTGCGCCACGTTTATCCTCATCAGGTGATGGCCGTTAATAGAAAGGCGTTGACATGGGTTTGGTATGCCGGTTGTGATGCTCACCAATTTGAGGGCGTGAAAACCTTGGTGTCGCCAGAGTTAGCTGCGATTGATGGTAATCAAGTGGAGCGCCGCGCTTTGTGGCAGCAAATCCAAACGGCTCTCAAAGGAGAATAACATGGCACTGGTTCCATTAGCGCCAACGCACCTTGATGAGGTGTATCGCATTGAGTGTGCCGCGCATTCACATCCTTGGTCTGCCAACTTGATTAACGCCATTGAGAGCCGCGGTGCGTGCCATCATGTGCTTGAGGTGAGTGGCGAGGTTGTGGGCTATTTTTACGCGCAGAATATTGTGGGTGAGGTGACGTTACTGAACATTGCCGTCGATCCCGCCAAGCAAGGACTGGGCTTTGGCCGAGTGCTTATTGAAGGCTTCTTGTCGATGTGTGAGGGCGAGGGTGCTGATAGCGCTTGGCTTGAAGTACGAGAAAGTAACCAGGTGGCGTTAGCTCTCTACCAAGAAGTTGGCTTCAATGAGATTGACCGTCGCGTCAACTATTACCCAACGAGCAAGGGTAAAGAAGACGCTATCATCATGAGTTATCTGTTTTTCTAAGCTTTTTTGCTTCAGCTGATGACTTTATTAACGCTGAGCGAACTTCGCGTCTTCCAGTAGTTCTAGCGGGTAATAGTTGGCCTCGAAGCGGCTTTTCAGCTCACTCGCTGGCAGAGGCTTATCGAAAATGTAACCTTGGAATTGTTCGCAACCCAGTTTTTTCAGCGTCTCCAACTCGTATACATCTTCCACCCCTTCTGCGATGACTTCCAAGTTCAAACGCTGCGCCGTCATGATGATGGTATCGACAATCGCTTGGTCACTTTCGTCTAAATGCAGTTGGGTGACAAATGAACGGTCAATTTTAAGTACGTCTACCGATAAATGCTTTAAGTAGCGCAGTGATGAGTAGCCGGTGCCAAAGTCATCAATCGAGGTTTTGAGATTAAACTCTTTGAGTTTAACCATCTTTTGAATCGCGCCTTCCACATTCTCGAGCAGCAAGTTTTCAGTGATTTCCAGTTCGATGCACTCTCCACTGATCCCTGCTTGCGCTAAGGCTTCATTGATGTGATCAACGAAGGACTCTTGCGCGAACTGAAGCGGACTGATATTGATCGCCAAGCGGCGGAAAGTGTCTGGCAAGATGCCCTGTTTTTTCCACTTGGCATACTGGTAGCACGCTTCCTCAATAATCCAATTACCGATTTGAAGGATCTGGCCGGTCTCTTCCGCGACCGGCATAAACACGCCCGGAGGCAATAGCCCTTTTTCGGGGTGGTTCCAGCGAATTAAGGCTTCAACCCCGATAATTTGATGTTTATCACTGACCTGAGGTTGATAATAGAGTTCAAGCTGTCCTTTATTGATTGCCTCATGCAACCCCTTTTCAATCTCTAGGAAGGATTCGACTTGCGCCTGCATTTCAGGCTCGTAGAAGGTGTACTTGTTCTTACCTGCCACCTTGGCGCGGTACAAGGCGGTATCCGCTTGGCGCAGCACGTCAATGTTGGTACAGGCGACCGAAGGAAAGGTCGCGATACCCACACTGACGGTACAGTAGAGTTGGTGATCATCAATCGAATAGGGGTTTGAGATCAGTGCAAGCAGCTGCTGAGCTAAACTTTTGGTTTGCTCTGGGCCCACGTTGGGCAGCAAGATCGCAAACTCATCGCCGCCGATCCTCGCCGCGGTGTAGCCTTTTTGCTGCCACGAGACAATACGCTTGGCGATCGCTTTGAGCAGTTGATCCCCTATGGTGTGACCGAGCGAGTCATTGATGGTTTTAAAACGGTCTAAATCCAAGTAAAACAGCGCGCCGGTTTGATTGTTGTGTACCGCTTGGTCAATAGACTTGCCTAGGGTTTGCATCAATAAGCTTCGATTGGCCAACCCAGTGAGCGAGTCGTAGTACGCGAGCTGATTGAGCTTCGCTTGCGCGACTTCACGGTCTTGCCATAGGGAATGGAAGGTCTTGGCAAGGTGACCGAGCTCATCGTTACCTTGAAGCGGAGGAGGCGTGGTCGCACTGTGCTGGTCATTGAGTGAGCGTACCCAATTAAGCAGAGTAATTAGTGGTTTAGACAGTTTTTTGTAGAAAAAGATCAGCAAAATAGTGGTCAGCAAAATATTGCGCAGCAAATCAAACAGTAAGATTTTGCTGGTTTTGGCGATAAACTCGCGCGCAATGCTGATGCCGTTCACGGAGAAGCTGAGTGAGCCTACCACAACATGAGAGTTTGGCTGATGGAGATCGGTCTGATAGACCGGCGATGTCGGCGTGAGATAAGTCGCCACCAGTTCAGCAAAATCCCCTTGGCGTGTCACGCTGCGCTCATTACGGGTCAGGGTATCGCCAAAGTCATCGATGATTTCCACACGGTAGATGGCGTTATCCATCATCAGCGTTGAGGCCACTTGCTCGGCCAACAACTGGTTAAGATGATAGGCCGCTTGACTCGCATTAGAGTAATTTTGCAGCAACTTGAACTGATAGTGATCTTCGATACGTTGCTGCTCTTTCGATACATCAACAAAAATCTGATACAAGCTGAAGCAGACGCCCAGCAGGACAGATACCAAAAACACCGTTTTTGCTTGGCGGATGGCTAACGAATTGATCTTTATAGTCTCGGACATAGCTTCTACTTGTGAGATGTACTTCTTAAGTTATAGCTCATATTTATTGATAATCTAATCTATCGACGAAAAGCGTGACTTTTCAATTCATCTTTTTGTATGAAGTTGCTGATTGCATCAATATAAGCGAGAATACCGCGCAAAATAGAATCGAACCCAGAGTGGTTTAGGCTCGGTATGACCGAGAAAAACGGCTTACAGATAGTTAAGAAGACCTGTTCATGTCAAATACCCCATTTCTAAGCGAAGTGTCTAAACGTAGAACATTCGCGATCATCTCGCACCCCGATGCGGGTAAAACCACCATTACTGAAAAAGTGTTGTTGTTCGGACGCGCCATTCAGACCGCCGGTACGGTTAAAGGACGCGGCTCCGCTCAGCATGCCAAATCAGACTGGATGGAGATGGAAAAAGAGCGTGGCATCTCCGTGACCACCTCTGTGATGCAGTTCCCGTACAACGAATGTTTGGTGAACCTTCTCGATACCCCAGGGCACGAAGATTTCTCGGAAGATACCTACCGTACGCTGACCGCTGTTGACTCATGTCTGATGGTGATTGATGCCGCGAAAGGTGTCGAGGATCGTACCCGCAAGCTGATGGAAGTGACGCGTTTACGTGATACCCCAATCGTGACCTTCATGAACAAGCTTGACCGTGATATTCGTGATCCTATGGAGTTGCTGGATGAGGTCGAAAGCGAACTGAATATGGCGTGCGCACCAATCTCATGGCCGATTGGCTGCGGTAAAGAGTTTAAGGGTGTTTACCATATTCACCGTGACGAAACGATTCTTTACGCAACAGGCCAAGGCCACACGATTCAAGAGCAGCGCATCATCAAAGGGCTAGATAACCCAGAGCTAGACGCAGCTGTCGGCAGCGAATTGGCGGAGCAACTGCGTGAAGAGCTCGAATTGGTCATTGGCGCTTGTCCTGAGTTTGAGCAAGAGCTGTTCCTTGCCGGTGAATTAACGCCTGTGTACTTCGGTACCGCGTTAGGTAACTTCGGCGTTGATCATATGCTTGATGGTCTGACTGAGTGGGCTCCGGCACCGATGCCGCGTGAAGCCAATGAGCGTAAAGTTGAGGCTTCAGAAGAGAACTTCAGTGGATTTGTGTTTAAAATCCAAGCCAATATGGACCCGAAACACCGTGACCGCATCGCCTTTATGCGTATCGTGTCGGGGACATACAAGCAAGGCATGAAGATGAACCACGTTCGTCTTGGTAAGCAAGTGAACATCTCGGATGCGGTGACGTTCATGGCGGGCGATCGTTCTCGCGCTGAAAACGCCTACGCAGGTGACATCATCGGTCTCCATAACCACGGCACCATCCAGATTGGTGATACCTTCACTCAAGGTGAAGCACTGAAGTTCTCGGGTATTCCAAACTTCGCTCCTGAGCTGTTCCGTCGTATTCGTTTGCAAGATCCTCTTAAGCAAAAGCAGTTGCTCAAAGGCTTAGTACAGCTTTCAGAAGAAGGGGCAGTGCAGGTATTCAGACCTTTGCAGAACAACGACTTGATTGTAGGCGCCGTCGGTGTCCTTCAGTTTGATGTGGTGGTTGCGCGCTTGAAAGCAGAATACAACGTGGAAGCGATTTACGAAGGGGTTAACGTGGCGACTGCACGTTGGGTTGAGTGTGAGGATGGTAAGAAGCTCGACGAGTTCCAGCGCAAGAACCAAGTCAACTTAGCCCTCGATGGCGGTGACAACTTAACTTACATCGCACCAACCATGGTTAATCTGAACCTGGCCAAAGAGCGCTTCCCGGATGTGGAGTTCCGTGCCACTCGTGAACACTAATCCCACGCCTTGAGACTGGAAAAAGTCGCTGAAGTGATCAGCGGCTTTCATTGCGCAGGCCTTGAAGGTCGACGATAAAAAAGGGTTGATGCATACACATCAACCCTTTTTCCGTATATCTAAGCGATAGCCTTACTTTTTCTTGCTGGCGCTCTTTTTCTTCGTTTTAGTCACGCTTTTCTTCTTGTCGTCTTTTTTCTTGTTCTTTTTCTTAAACACCGGTTTTTTGTGTTTTGGACGTAATTCTTTAATAAAGCGCTCTTTGATCTCTTCTTTCACGTAGCGAGCGACGCGATCCATCATGGGTTGATCGTGTGCTTCCACCAGTGAGACTGCGTTACCTTTCTTGCCTGCGCGTGCGGTACGGCCAATGCGGTGCAGGTAAACATCTGCGCTGCGTGGCAAGTCAAAGTTGATCACATGGCTGACATCCGGAAGGTCAATACCACGCGCGGCGACGTCGGTGGCGAGCAGTACGTTGACCGTGCCATCGCGGAATCGCGCAATGGCGTTGTTGCGGCGATCTTGTGGCATTTCGCCTTGGATCCACGCACAAGGGATCTGCGCTTTTTCCAGTTCGCCACGTAAGTCCGCCAAACGTTCGCGGGTTTTTAAGAAGATGATGCTACGTTGAGCTTGCTCGGTGATAATGGTTTTGAGTAGCGCTAGTTTGTGCTCCATATCATCCGCACGGTGATACCACTGAGCGATTTTCTTACGTTCGCGGCGTGATGGCTCGGCATCAATTTCCGCCGGATTCGTCAATAGATCAGCAGTGAAACCTTCCACACCTCGGCCTTCGAGCGTGGCAGAAAAGAGCAGAGTTTGTTTACGCCAACGACATTCATTTGAAAGGCGGTCAACCGTTGGACCAAAGCCCATGTCGAGCATTCGGTCAGCTTCATCGAGGATTAACCATTCAATTGCTCGACAATCAAATCGCTCCGCATTGATGTATTCCATTAAGCGGCCCGGGGTTGCCACAACGATATCTTGGGTCTTTTTCAAAATGTCGGCGTGCTCTTCATATTGAACGCCACCAGTAATGGTGAAGATGTTGAGATTGGTGTTTTTTGCTAAAGCGCGCGCTTGATCTGCCACTTGCATTGCCAGTTCACGTGTCGGCGTTAAGATCAGCACGCGTGCAGGCCCAGGTTTACGGCGTGGGAAATCTTGCAAATATTGCAGAGCGGGTAGCACGAACGCCGCTGTTTTACCTGTTCCTGTGGGCGCAGACGCGAGAATATCTCGACCATCAAGGGCGTGTGGAATTGCTTCCGCCTGAATCTGGGTTGGGCGGCTGTAACCCATCTCTTCGATGGCTTCGAGTAGATTGTTGTCTAGCTCAAGTTCGGCAAAATTTTTGATCACTCTGGTCTCTCCACAAGCGCACGAAATGGTTTTTATCCCTTTATTTTGACCTCAGGGATAACAAAGGTCGCATAGTATAGTGTCTTTGGTGATAAGGATCACACCTTAATTACGGCATCTTTAAATAAAACGCTCTCGTCAGGGCGACAAAATCTACGCTGTACTCAGCTCCGTCATGGATCAGCAGTGATTGATATTGGCACTCACCTGCGGTGTGTTGCAGTTCAAACATCAGGCGACTGACGGGTTTGTTGGCTGTGGTGCGCACTTCACACCGCCTTCTTAACGACCACCCCATATTCTGCGCTAACTCGATAAACGCTTCCCCTTCCACTTGAGGCAAGATGAAACTGGCGGTGCCAAGAGGCGCGAGCAGTTGCTGACATCGTCGCAATAAAGGTTCGTGTGCCAATGTATCGGCATGCCTTGCGATGGCGCGAGCGGGCGCTTTGGCAGACTCGCCAGTGGTGAAATAGGGCGGATTACAAATAATCGCGTCAAAAGAGTCTGGGAGTTCGGCGCTGAGGATATCACCTTGAAGAAGACGTAATCTGCTGTTCCACGGACTGGCGCTGAAATTACTTTGAGCGGCGCAAATGGCGTGATGGTCAATATCTATCGCGCATATCTGTGCATCTGGGTTGCGCTGAGCGCACATCAAGGCTAATAGCCCCGTTCCAGTGCCGATATCGAGTATTTGATGTGCGTGCTCTATCTGCGCCCACGCGCCGAGCATGACACCATCGGTACTGACCGGCATCCCCGATTGTCCAGACTGAATAGAAAACTGTTTAAATGAAAACGCTTTAGTGGCTTTGATGGTCATTGGAATCTTATGTTGTCATTGAATGTTATGGTGGTGACTTCAGTGGTTGTTAATGATGTGTATGGTTTTTTGTTCTTCTTGTTGTGGTGCTGTTGGTGATTTTGATTGGTATTAAAATCCAATTTTCACTCCTCAACTAGTGATTACTGCTGTATATCTGAGTGTACTCTAAATTTATATGGTGTTTTTCGCCATTCGGTTGCGAAAGCGACACGGTTTGTTCATCATGCGCGCCTTATTTTAAAGATTGAGTGGGTCAATGACATCACTCTCCATTCACAACATCGATATCTCCCATCAGGTTATGGGGTAGCCGAGTTTACTCGATACTGCCGTCATAGTCGCATTGGGAACAGAAGTATAAGAAGGTTCTCTCGTGAATCAGAGTTTAAAAATCACAGATATTCTTGCGCTCGGCTTCATGCTGTTCGCGTTTTTTTTAGGTGCGGGTAACATCATCTTTCCACCGATTGCCGGTCAGTTTGCAGGCGACAATGTGTTCCCTGCAATGATGGGTTTTCTCGCGACGGCTGTTGGTTTGCCACTGGCAACGATCATTGCGATCGCCGTAGCCGGTGGTTCATGGGATCATCTGACAGAGCATTTGCCAAAGCGCGCTGCTGTGGTGATGGCGGTACTGATTTTCGTCATTATCGGCCCAGCGTTCGCGGCTCCTCGTACTGGTTTGGTTGCCTACGAGATGGCGATCAAACCCTTCTTGGCTGACGCCGCGCAAATGCAGTTGACCATGTTCTCCATTCTCTTTTTTGCGGTTGCGGTGTTCTTTGCTTGGTCTCAAGGCAAACTGATTGATGTGATTGGTAAAGTGCTGACGCCGGCGCTGTTTATTGGCCTGATTGTCTTGGCCGGTGCGGTCTTTATTGCTCCTCAAGGAGAGATTTTAGCGGCGCAAGGTGAGTATTTAACTCACCCATTGCAAAAAGGATTTCTGGAAGGCTATAACACCATGGATACCTTTGGCGCCTTGATGTTTGGGGTGTTGATTGTTGATGCGCTGCGCCAAAAAGGTATCACTTCACAAAAAGCGACCTCAAAATACCTGATCAGTGCAGCCTGCATTGCCGCTGTGGGACTTGCGTTTGTTTATATCTCACTCTTCTACCTCGGCGCGACCAGTTCTGCAGTTGCAGCAGGAGCGGACAATGGTGGTGTAGTGTTAAGCTTGTATGTTCAAGCGCTGTTTGGTCCGTACGGTCAAGTGGTTCTCTCTGTCATCGTGTTGCTGGCGTGTTTGACGACGGCGATCGGCCTTATCTCTGCGTGTTCTGACTATTTCAGCTCGCTCACTCCGCTCTCTTATAAGCAGTGGGTGATCATTAATGGTGTGGCGTGTGCTGTGGTGGCGAACGTCGGCCTGGCTCAACTGATTGCCCTTTCAGTACCTGTGCTGTTTGCGCTATACCCGGTTGCTATTGCTCTGATTGCGTTGACCTTTATGCGTAGCAAGCTCGCGAATCCAGCTATGGCATATCGTGTGGTGATTCTTGTTGCTTTGCTGTTTGCGCTTATTGATGCCGCTAAGGTGGCAGGGTTGGATATGTCAGCACTGAGCATGTTGCCGCTTTTTGATGTCGGCATGGGCTGGTTGCTGCCAACGGCGGCGACGATGGTGTGCATGATGTTCATCGGCCAATCTGAGCAAACGTCACTGGCACAAGACAACGCCTAACCGCTCGTATTTCTTTGCGCTGAATCCCTTGTCATACCCTGTGTGACAAGGGATTGTTGTTTATGGCGCACTGCCAGTCCTGTTCAAAAAATTCCTGTATCTTCGTCACACTTTTCAGTACAATTCTTCGGTTAAATTCTACTCATCAATGTTGAGCAAACATGTTTGAAATCAATCCAATTAAAAACCGCTTACAGGACGTGTCTCAGCGCACTTTAGTCCTGAGGGGGTATCTTTGACTATGACGCCAAAAAAGAGCGTCTAGAAGAAGTCAACGCAGAACTGGAACAACCAGATGTCTGGAACGAACCTGAGCGCGCACAAGCGTTAGGTAAAGAGCGTGCGGCGTTAGAAGCTGTCGTGGAAACCATTGATCAGCTCGACCAAGGGGTTGAAGACGTTGATGGTTTACTTGAGCTTGCGGTCGAAGAAGACGATCAAGAAACCTTCGATGAAATCGAACCCGAGCTTGCGGAACTAGAAGCGAAGCTTGAGCAGCTTGAATTCCGTCGTATGTTCTCTGGCGATCACGATGCGTCTGATTGCTATATCGACCTGCAATCTGGTTCAGGCGGTACTGAAGCGCAAGACTGGACGTCGATGATGCTGCGTATGTACTTGCGCTGGGCAGAAGCCAAAGGCTTCAAAACCGAAGTGATCGAAGTGTCAGAGGGTGAAGTGGCGGGCTTGAAAGGCGCGACGGTGAAAATCTCTGGCGAGTATGCTTATGGTTGGCTTCGCACTGAAACCGGCGTGCATCGTCTAGTCCGTAAATCGCCGTTTGACTCTAGCGGCCGCCGCCATACTTCGTTTGCTTCTGCGTTTATCTAC
The DNA here is from genome assembly GCF_059833835.1 of Vibrio sp. R15-SG3-ISO1B. Classification (NCBI taxonomy): domain Bacteria; kingdom Pseudomonadati; phylum Pseudomonadota; class Gammaproteobacteria; order Vibrionales; family Vibrionaceae; genus Vibrio; species Vibrio sp. R15-SG3-ISO1B. The sequence continues at coordinate 96,900 of NZ_JCBDGG010000034.1, forward strand.
CCAGAGATTGATGACAACATCGATATCGACATTAACCCTGCGGATTTGCGCATTGACGTGTACCGTGCGTCCGGCGCGGGTGGTCAGCACGTTAACACCACCGAATCGGCGGTACGTATTACTCACGTACCCACCAACACGGTCGTGCAATGTCAGAACGATCGCTCTCAGCACAAGAACAAAGATCAGGCGATGAAGCAGTTGCGCGCTAAGCTCTTTGAACTTGAGATTCAAAAGCAGAATGCAGAGAAGCAGGCCAACGAAGACGCGAAGTCTGACATTGGTTGGGGCAGCCAGATTCGTTCTTACGTCCTAGATGACTCGCGCATTAAAGATCTGCGTACCGGGGTAGAAAACCGCAATACACAAGCGGTACTGGATGGCGATCTAGACAAATTTATTGAAGCTAGCCTGAAATCAGGCCTGTAAGCTTTTCACCGACACTCAGAAACGAAACAGGATACATCGAAAATGACTGATGCTGTTCAAAACGAAAATCAACAAGACGTCCTTTCACCTGAAGAAAACAAGCTGATTGCTGAGCGCCGCGCGAAGCTGGACGCTATCCGCAAGAGCTGCAAGGCAAATGGCCATCCTAATGACTTCCGTCGTGATGCACTAGCGGGCGATCTACAAAAAGAGTTCGGTGAGAAGAGCAAGGAAGAGCTAGAAGCGCTCAACCACGTGGTGGCGATTGCTGGCCGTATTATGGCTAAGCGTGGTCCGTTCCTTGTGATTCAAGAGACATCTGGCCGTATTCAAGCGTATGCGGCAAAAGACGTACAAAAGCACCTTAAAGAGCAATACCAAGGTTTGGATATTGGTGACATCATCGGTGTCAAAGGCGCGCTGCATAAATCCGGTAAAGGCGATCTTTACGTGAATATGGAAGAGTACGAATTGCTGACCAAGGCGCTTCGTCCACTGCCAGAGAAATTCCACGGTCTGACTGACCAAGAGATGCGTTACCGCCAGCGTTACGTTGACCTGATTGTCAATGAAGATTCACGCCAAGCCTTTATCATTCGCTCTAAACTTGTTTCTGCGATCCGGAACTTCATGAGCTCAAAAGGCTACCTTGAAGTGGAAACGCCAATGATGCACGTCATCCCTGGTGGTGCGACCGCTCGTCCATTCGTGACGCACCACAATGCGTTGGATATCGACATGTACCTACGTGTGGCGCCAGAGCTGTACTTGAAGCGTCTCGTTGTGGGCGGTTTTGATCGCGTATTTGAGATCAACCGTAACTTCCGTAACGAAGGTCTCTCGCCACGTCACAACCCAGAATTCACCATGATGGAATTCTACCAAGCGTACTCTGACTATAAAGATCTGATGGATCTCACTGAAGAGATGCTCAGCACAGTGGCAATGGATGTTCTTGGTTCTACTTCTATGCCTTACGGTGATGAGACGGTAGAGTTTGGTGGTACGTACGCTCGCATGAGTATGTTTGAAGCTATCAAGCACTACAACCCAGATCACGCTGAGATCCAAGCACTAACAGAAGCGGATCTGCAAGATCGCGAGAAAATGGTCGCGATTGCTAAATCTGTTCACGTTGATGTTGAACCGTTCTGGACGTGTGGTCAGCTACTTGAAGAGATCTTCGGTGAAACGGCTGAACCTCAACTGATTCAGCCAACCTTTATTACCGGTTACCCGGCGGATATTTCGCCTCTGGCTCGCCGTAGCGATGACAACCCGTTCTTTACTGACCGTTTCGAGTTCTTTATTGGCGGCCGCGAAGTGGCGAACGGTTTCTCTGAGCTTAACGATGCAGAAGACCAAGACGCACGCTTTAAAGCGCAAGTGGATGCGAAAGATGCTGGTGACGATGAAGCCATGTATTACGATGCAGACTACATCACGGCACTTGAGCACGGCTTGCCACCCACAGCGGGCCAAGGGATTGGTATTGATCGCCTAGCGATGCTCTTTACCAACACGCACACGATTCGTGACGTGATTCTGTTCCCAGCCATGCGTCCGCAAGCGCAATCTTAATCGGATACGCGATTGACGGTAAAAACCACCTTCGGGTGGTTTTTTTATGTCTGGCTAAGGTGAAAAGAGAAAGAGTAATAAATTATGTGAATGTTTTTTAGATCTGTATCTCAAGCTCATATGTAAGATGTGGCATTATCTGAATAGTCTTAACATTAAGACAGACACTCTGCGAGAGTCTCTATAATGTAACTAACCAGTGTCGCATTTTCGATGAGTGGGTGTTATTTGAATGGTCTTAAGGGGCGAGATTGTTCCTCTTATATATTTGCCATCCAGCCTTACTCACCGCTGGCGAAACCGCCGATAGCAGTGGCACAGTAGTAGAATAATAGTGATAAGGAATAGCGTCATGGGAAATCAATTCCGCATGGATTCCGTTCCGGGATCGTTAGTGGTCGTAGGAGGAACGTATGAGCCCTGGTTGTCAGTGCTGGAACAAGTTGGCTGGCGGTGTACCCAAGTCGCGGATTTAAGAAAAGCCGATAGTCTGTTCAACGAAACCGGGCCTTGTATCGGTATTGTCGATTTAAGTCATGATGAGTTTAGTCTCAATGGCATTGCGAATTTGGTGAGTAATCATAAGCAGGTACGTTGGCTCGCCTTTATTCGTGAGTCACAGCTGAGCTCCGACACCATCTGTCAGTTTATCGTCAACTTCTGTATTGATTTTTTCACCGCTCCGATCCCTGATGCGCAACTGCTCAGCACCATAGGTCACCAGTTAGGGATGCTTAAGCTTGAGCAGAAGGTATGGCCTTACTACGGCAACAATAGTGATATGGGGCTGATTGGTGACTCTATTCCAGTCAAACGCCTACGCGATCAGATTAAACGCATCGGGCCTACCGATGTCAGCATTCTGATTTACGGTGAAAGTGGTACGGGCAAAGAAACGGTGGCCAGAGCGGTACACAAGACCTCCTCAAGAGCCAACAAAGAGTTTGTTTCCGTCAATTGTCGAGCAATGTCGGAGAGTCGGATTGAAAGCGATCTGTTTGGTCTTCAACGTCATGACAGTGATGAGCCTTGTTTGCTGGAAAAAGCCCATGGCGGAACCGTGTTGTTGAACGACATTCTCACCTTGCCCAAATCTCAGCAAGTGAACTTACTGCGATTCTTGCAAGAGGGGACGATAGAAACCAAAGAGGGCCCAAAAGAAGTTGATGTGAGGATTCTTGCCGCGAACTCAGCGGATATTGAGAAAGCCTTGATTGATGGAGACTTCAATGAGGAGCTTTATCATTACATCAATGTGCTGCGTATCAACGTTCCGAGTTTAAAAGAGCGTGCCGGGGACATTGCGATTTTGGCGCGTCATTTCTTGCAGGAGTACTCTAAGGAGTACAACGCCCAAGCGCGCAGTTTTACTGAAGAGGCGTTGCGAGAGCTCACACGTTATCATTGGCCTGGTAACGTGCGGGAGCTGATGAACCAGATTAAGCGCGTGGTGCTGATGTCCGACAGTGTGATGCTAGACGATCAGCAATTGGATCTCCCTAAACGCACCGACGGTAAACGAAGTTTGAAAAGTATCCGTGAGCGAAGTGAGCGTGATGCGCTGTTGTTGGTGCTTGAATCCCATTCGGGACAAGTGTCGATGGCGGCCAAAGAATTGGGTGTATCACGTGCCACTATGTATCGTTTATTAAACAAGCATAATTTGATCAGTGACGCGACTGTTTAATTGATTGTTTTGTAAATAAAAAGCCATGCTTCGATTGCATGGCTTTTTGCTATTGGCTCAACAGGATCTGCCATCTATAAGATATTCACAGTTTGAATATCTTATATTCAGGGAGAATAAAAACATGATTCAGTTGAAAAACGTGTTTTTAACTTTCCATTAATAAATCGGTTGATTAATCATCCTTGGTGGTTAGAATTTAACCATGAGCTCAACGCTCTACACACCCAACGGATTCTTTATTTTTGCTAGGAGGCGCACAATGACACATTTCATCATGACACCCGTGTTTACCCTTTGTGCCTCTGACGCCGTTAGCGCCGCGATGATCATGACAGATTGGTCTCACACCCTATCTATGTCTGATATCGCCCGAAAACCGGCCCGCACACAATAACGTATCCGTATCCTTTTTCTTTTAATTGGCTGCGGAAATGCAGCGAATTAAAAGTGATGGATCACACGACTCTTTCCTCATTTTTGCTTCCATGTGTTTCCCCAGCAACGTATAGACTGGAGATTTCTCATGAGTCATTCTGTATATCTAAAACTTGCTACCCTACTTGTTAAAGCGGACTTGAGCCGAGAAGAGCGAGCTTGGAAACGAAAAATCAGACGCAGTGCGCACCATATCCCATGGGAGAACGCGCACCTGCTAAGAGATATTGGTTTGGAAAGCGACGGTCGTCCGATTGGCCTCAGTGAACCTGCCCACGTCAAAGCCGAGCGCCGTATTCGTCATCTTCGTCGTGTGCTGAGTGCGCGAATACCGACGTAACGTTAGGGGCTGGCGGTGATGACCGTCAGCCCCTAAAACTGAGCAAAAAACCGACCGTGAAGGTCGGTTTTTACGTTTGTACGCCAGTGCGGTGGATACGTCCTTATGGGCAAGGATTGGAATATTGAATGCCAATGGCTTGCAAGCCATCAAGCAGTTCAGGGCTTAAAGTGATATCGAGACTGTCAATATTGGATTTCAACTGTGTCAGGCTGGTGGCACCGATAATATTGGAGGCGACAAACGGTCTTTGATTGACGAAAGCCAATGCCATCTGCGCGGGATCCAGCCCATGTTCACGCGCCAGCGAGACGTATGCCTGTGTAGCGGCGATCCCTTGTGGCGTAAAGTAGCGCACAAAGCGTTCGTACAAGCTGCAACGGGCGCCTGTAGGTTTGGCACCATCAAGGTATTTACCACTCAAACAGCCAAAGGCGAGCGGGGAATAGGCCAGAAGTTGCACGCCTTCGAAATGGCTGATTTCAGAAAGACCGACTTCAAAGCTGCGATTAAGTAAATTGTAGGGGTTTTGAATCGAAACGATCCGTGGCAACTCATGCTTCTCTGCGAGTTTGAGCAGCGACATCACTCCCCAAGGTGTTTCGTTAGAGACGCCGATATAGCGTACTTTTCCTGCACGGACCAATTCCGCCAAGGCTTCTAGGGTTTCGATCAGGGTGACTTCCTGCTGCTGATCCGGATAAGGGTAATTGAGCTGACCGAAACAGTTCGTCTGACGCTGAGGCCAGTGGATTTGATACAGATCGACATAGTCGGTTTGCAAACGCTGCAAGCTATCATCAATAGCTTGGTGAATGTTACGCCAATCGAGCCTCATGTTGTCACGGATATAAGGCACGCTACGTGGACCGGCGACTTTGGTCGCTAAAATGACTTTCTCACGCTTACCTGATTGTTTGAGCCAGTTGCCAATATAGGTTTCGGTTAACCCCTGGCTTTGCGCTTTGGGCGGTACCGGGTACATTTCGGCGGTATCAATAAAGTTGACGCCACGCTCTAAGGCATAATCTAGCTGACTGAATGCGTCTTGCTCTGTGTTCTGTTCACCAAAGGTCATGGTTCCAAGAGCAATCTGACTGACTTCGAGAGATGAGTGCGGTAACTTGTTGTATTGCATGAACCTTCCTAGTTTCCAGTGGAGATAAGTCCAATATAGGGCAAGGTGTGGCTGGTGGATATAGGGTTTATTAACAATTTCGCAAGATTCTGCGTCTTGACTATGTTTAAGAGATCCAGGTCTTTAAGGGATGAAGGTGCGCGATGCAAAAAGTTCAGTTAGATAAATGGATCCACGGCGATCACAAAGAGAGTTATCAGCCACCCAAGGTGTTCGTTATCGGATGTTCCGATGTATCGCAATACTTGTTAGCGGTGGAATACAAGCATAAGCTCGAACCCATCAGAGAAGGAGAAGAGCCCCTTCATTTTGATTCGATAGAGCAGGTGAGAGAGGCGCTGTTGAAACTCGGTGTTGAGCGCGCCTACTTAAGATTGCACAACACCTATGATGAGTGTGGCTCGGGCAGTGGACCTCGTTTTCACGATGTGGCGTTGTCGCTCACGACGCATTGAGCTGGCGCTAAATAAAATGACGAGCGAGTATGTTGGCGGTAAATTGCGTACGCAAGTAAAAGCCGCGAGGTAGCGTCTTGATGCGTTTTCCTGTTGCGCCGTAGGCGTCGGTTGAGACTCGACTGTTGGCGGCTTTCGGTCTGATTTGCAGGACTTCACCGTGCTTAGCGGTAATGTGGCTGACTTGGCCAAGTACGATCATCTCCATCAGCTCTTCCCAGTCCGCTTGCAGTTGACGTTCTTCTTCGACACTTGGCGACCACAAAAGCGGGGAGCCAACACGCCGCTCTGGCAGTGGAATTTCTCGTTCCCCCTCAACCGGCACCCACAATACCCGTGATAACTTGTTTCTTACGTGGCTGTTTTCCCATGTTAAACCATGCACTCCCGTTAAAGGGGCGACACAAACAAAGGTGGTTTCCAGTGGCTTACCGCTATAACTGATGGGAATGGTCTTAAGTTCAATCCCGAGATGCTCAAAGTCTTGTTGTGGTTTGCTGCCTGCGGTAGCGCCTAAATGCCATTCCAGTAATTGACCGACCCAGCCTTTGTCACGCTGTAGATTTGCCGGCACCGTCATCTGGGCTTCCTGGGCGAGTTCTGCAAAGGTGAGCCCTGCGATTTGGCTAGCTCGTTCAAACAGTTCTTGCTCGGAGTGTGGGGCTGGTTTCATCAATACGATTCCTTAAGGTTGGTGAGACATTGTATCGAATCCATTCGAGCGATGAAATCTTGCTTGGGATCCCAAGTGGTGAAAGATCCTACTAAATAGACTTATCCACAGATTTTCATCGCCACTAAGCAATATTTTTAATATCTGGATCAATTAACAGGGGTTTGAGGGCTATTTTAGGCTTGATTTCTGCGGTTGTTGTTATTTTACACCTTGCTTGTGTGGATAAAGTGTCCTGTGGTGGATCTTTAACCGATCTGTGTTGTGCGTGAAATATGTCAGATAAAAAGGGATTGGTAATAACTTTCTTTCTTCTATTGCATTGTTTTTAAATGATTTTGTGGCGTAGCGTTCTTTCTGTTTTATTTTGCTAGGTGAGACTTGGCGGGAAAATGATCAGTTGAACCGAGATTCTTCACATAGTTATACACAGAAAAGGTGAATAAATGTGGGCCATGTCTCACAACTGTGTGAATAACTGTAGGGTTGACCGAAAAATATGCAGAGTAGGTGCGTGACGCCATAAATTGAGTGTGAGTCACAATAGGAAGTTTGCTCCGATTGGGGATATGTGGAAAAATCACTGTAATAAAAGATTTTACTAGAGGGTGGCCAGTGATAGATGGCGATGGTTACCGCTTAAATGTGGGAATTGTAATCTGTAACAACCATGGTCAGGTATTCTGGGCTAAACGATACGGACAACATTCTTGGCAGTTTCCTCAAGGGGGAATTGACGACGGTGAGACTCCCGAGCAAGCAATGTATCGGGAACTGTATGAAGAAGTGGGTTTAACAAAGAGTGATGTCACCATAGTGGCAACGAGTCGTCATTGGTTAAGGTATAAATTACCCAAACGGCTGGTTCGATGGGACTCAAAACCTGTTTGTATCGGGCAAAAACAGAAATGGTTCCTCCTGCGGCTAGATTGTGATGAAGCAAAGATCAATATGCAGCACGGGAGTTCCCCTGAATTTGATGGTTGGCGTTGGGTAAGTTATTGGTATCCGGTGCGACAAGTGGTTTCTTTCAAGCGTGATGTGTATCGCCGCGCAATGAAAGAGTTCGCCTCGATGGCAATGCCGTTCAAAGAACGCAGGACGAAAGGCAAACGTAAATACAAAAGAGGATAGACATGCTGTCTCAACTAAGGGAAATAGTTGAACAAGTTTCTAAGGTCGATGATGTGCATCAGGCCTTAGATGTATTGGTTAAGCAAACGTGCAACGCGATGAGTACGGAGTGTTGTACTGTCTATCTTGCAAATGAAGAAATGCAGCGCCTTGAGCTGATGGCGACTCAAGGTCTGCGCTTTAAAGGGGATAAAATCCATATCCGCTTTGAAGAGGGCTTGGTAGGTTTGGTCAAGCGCAGTGCTGAGCCGCTCAACCTCGCTGAAGCCTCCAAACATCCGGATTTCAAATACTTCTCCGAGCTCGGTGAAGAGATTTATCACAGCTTCCTTGGCACACCGATTATCCACCGTAAGCAAGTGTTGGGTGTTTTGGTGGTGCAGCAAAAGACGCCGCGTCAGTTTGACGAAATGGAGGAGTCCTTCCTTGTTACCCTAGCGGCGCAGCTTGCGGTAATTATTGCCCATGCTCAAACCCAAGGTCATTGGCGATTAGAGAAAAAGCAGCAAGCGATTCGAGGACTGCCTGCCTCAAGTGGTGTGGCCATTGGTGAGTTCTGGTGGGACGATACTCAGCCAGAGTTATCTGAGGTCTACCCAGCCTCGACACTGGATATCGAACGAGAGCAAGAGTGGCTCTTACTGGCGATTGAAGAAGCGCTCGGCGATTTTCGTCGTATGCGTAAAAAGCTCGACAGCGAAATCAACAAAGACGCTTTAGCCATTTTTGACCTCTTTACTCATTTGCTTAACGACCCCATGTTGCGCAAAGATCTCAAGTCGCAAATCCAAAAAGGCGATAGAGCTGACTGGGCGTTGAGACAAGTGGTCGAGTCCTACTCGAACCGTTTTGCCCGCATGTCGGATCTCTATCTACGAGAAAGAGCACAAGACATTCGCGAGCTGGGTCAACGCTTACTGTTTTTCTTGCACAATACCGACAAAGAGCAGCAATTGATTGAGCGCCCAATCATCCTCGTGGTGCGTGAACTGACCGCTTCTCTGCTCGCCTCTATCCCTAAAGACAAGTTACTGGCGGTGATTGCCTTAGAGGGCGCGGCGAACTCGCACGCCGCGATTTTGTCGCGTGCGCTCGGTATTCCGGCCGTGATGGGCGTAAACCTCAATCTCAAAGCGATCAATGGTAAGCAGGGGATTGTCGACGGTTACAGCGGTAAGATTCTGATTTCACCGAGCAAACAGTTACTGAGAGAGTATCGAGCGCTGGTCAACGAAGAGGCGGAGCTGTCTAACTTGGTCAATCAGACCATTCAAGCTCCGGCTTGCACTCAGGATGGTGAACGAGTGGAAGTGATGCTCAATGCTGGTCTGAGCGCAGACACCAACATTGCCATCAATCAGGGCGTTGATGGGGTTGGCCTCTATCGAACCGAAATTTCTTTTTTGCTTCAGCACCGGTTTCCCTCGGAAGAAGAGCAAACCCAGCAGTATCAAGCGGTACTCAATAGTTATCCAGATAAACGAGTGGTGATGCGCACGCTTGATATCGGCGGGGATAAAGCTTTACCCTATCTGCCGATTGAAGAGGACAATCCATTTCTTGGTTGGCGCGGTATCCGTTTTACCTTAGACCATCCCGATATTTTCTTGATGCAGATACGCGCGATGCTACGCGCGAGTACGACGCATCATAACTTAAGTATTTTGCTACCAATGGTATCAGGGGCGCAGGAGTTGGATGATGCCATCACGCTGATTGAGCGGGCTTATCAAGAAGTCAAACTGCTCGATGAGCGACTGAGCATGCCGCAAATTGGCGTCATGATTGAAGTGCCTTCGATGATTTATCTGCTTCCGATGATTGCTGAGAAAGTCGATTTTGTCTCTATCGGGACGAACGACTTAACTCAATACCTGTTGGCGGTGGATCGCAATAACTCACGCGTGGCCGATGTCTACGAATCTATGCATCCATCGGTGGTGATGGCTCTGGATCACATTCGCCGTACCTGCGATGAGTTAGGCATTCCGGTGTGCATCTGTGGTGAGTTGGCGGGCGATCCGATCGGGGCGATGTTGATGGTGGGGTTGGGGTATCGAAGCCTGAGTATGAATACCTCGAATGTCGCTAAGATCAAATATCTCCTCAGACATACTCAAGTCGATGAGCTGCAACATTTGGCGCAAAATGCGCTGTCACAAGCTTATGGAAAAGACATCTATGCTATGATGCAGGCCTTTTTTGAGCAGAAAGGTTTTGCCGGCTTTATTCGCGCAGGTAAACGATAGGATAGGCAGTGTTTGTAGTATTTCTTGGCTTATTGCTGGTACTCGGTGCCTTTGTCGGCATGATGGCTGGCTTACTTGGTATTGGCGGCGGTTTGATTGTCGTCCCCTCGTTGCTTTTCTTACTCCCATTGGCGGGGATTGATCCTGATATCGCCATGCACATGGCCCTCGCGACCTCGCTTGCATCGATTATCATCACTTCCGGCTCATCGGCCCTCAACCACTTTAAACTCGGTAATGTCGATATGTTCGTCATCAAGTGGCTGATGCCCGGTGTGGTGATTGGCGGCTTTCTTGGCGCGCACGTCGCAGAGTGGATACCGGCCGCTTACTTACCCAAAGTGTTTGGAGGCATTGTTCTGATGCTCTCTTTGCAAATGCTGTTTTCTCTCAAAGCCACTCAAACGAGAGAAATGCCAGGGCAGGCGGCAACGTTCTCGACGGGGATGGGGATTGGTGTGGTGTCGAGTCTGGCCGGGATCGGTGGTGGGTCATTGTCGGTACCGTTTCTCAATCGTCATGGGATTGAAATGAGAAAAGCGGTCGGGTCGTCATCGGTCTGTGGCTGTGTATTGGCCATCTCGGGCATGTTGGGGTTTATTCTTAACGGCATGCAGACACAAGCACTGCCCGCAGGCAGCCTGGGCTACGTCTATTTACCAGCCTTAGTGGCGATCGCCTCCACCTCAATGTTGACCACTCGTTTTGGCGCGACATTAGCGACCAGTATGCCAACCACGAGGCTGAAAAAAATATTTGCACTGTTTTTAATGTTCGTTGCGGGAACTATGCTACTGTGACGCACTCTCAACTTCTATCTTGAACTCATTGAACACCACAAGAGAATCTCTCCTATGTCCCAGGGATATCTAGACTTTCCAAATATTGATCCGGTATTACTCTCCATTGGCCCACTCTCTATCCGTTGGTACGGTTTGATGTACTTGGTGGGATTTGCTTTTGCTCTTTGGCTAGCGAACCGCCGCGCAGATAAGCCCGGCAGTGGCTGGACACGAGAGCAGGTGTCCGATTTGCTATTTGCTGGTTTTCTCGGTGTGGTCATTGGTGGCCGAGTTGGCTATGTGCTGTTTTACAACTTTGACCTCTTCCTTCAAGACCCGCTCTATCTGTTTAAAGTATGGACCGGCGGTATGTCATTCCACGGTGGCCTGCTGGGTGTCATTAGCGCGATGTTCTGGTACGCGAAAAAGAACGGTCGAACCTTCTTCGGTGTGGCCGACTTCATCGCCCCGCTGGTGCCGTTTGGTCTCGGTATGGGCCGTTTAGGTAATTTTATGAACAGCGAGCTGTGGGGGCGTGTGACGGATGTGCCTTGGGCGTTTGTCTTCCCAAATGGTGGTCCACTGCCGCGTCACCCGTCTCAGTTATACGAAATGCTGCTCGAAGGCATAGTGCTGTTCTTTATTCTCAACTGGTTTATTAAAAAGCCGCGTCCGCTTGGCGCTGTATCAGGGCTCTTCCTTGCCGGTTATGGTACCTTCCGTTTCTTGGTCGAGTACGTACGTGAACCTGATGCGCATTTGGGCCTCTTTGGCGGGTTTATCTCTATGGGGCAAATATTGTCTCTACCAATGGTGATCATTGGCGCCTTGATGGTCGCTTGGGCATATCGACGTGGGCTTTATAAAGACGAATTACCACAACAAACGAAGTAAGGATTGGCTGTGAAACAGTATTTAGATCTTTGTCAGCGCATCGTTGACCAAGGAGAATGGGTAGAAAATGAGCGCACGGGCAAGCGTTGCCTAACGGTGATCAATGCCGATCTCACTTATGATGTGGCGCAAAATCAATTCCCACTCGTGACCACTCGTAAGAGCTTTTGGAAAGCCGCTGTGGCGGAGCTGCTTGGATACATCCGAGGGTATGACAATGCCGCCGATTTTCGTCAGCTAGGCACAAAAACTTGGGATGCCAATGCCAACTTAAATACCGCTTGGCTTGAGAACCCTTACCGCAAAGGTGACGATGACATGGGACGCGTCTATGGCGTTCAAGGTAGAGCTTGGGCCAAACCCGATGGCGGTCATATTGATCAGTTGCGAAAAATTGTCGATGACCTGACTCGAGGCGTGGATGACCGCGGTGAAATCCTCAATTTCTATAACCCGGGTGAGTTTCACATGGGCTGTTTACGTCCGTGCATGTACAGCCACCATTTCTCTCTGCTTGGGGATACCTTGTACCTCAACAGCACACAGCGTTCGTGTGATGTACCGTTGGGTCTGAATTTTAATATGGTTCAAGTGTATGTCTTCTTGGCGATCATGGCGCAAATTACGGGCAAGAAAGCCGGACAAGCCTACCACAAGATTGTCAATGCACACATCTACGAAGACCAGTTAGCCCTAATGCGAGATGTTCAGTTGAAGCGTGAACCTTTGGCCGCGCCCACGTTCCACATCAACCCAGAGATCAAAACCTTGGAAGATTTGGAAACGTGGGTCACCTTGGATGACTTTTGGGTGGAAGGGTATGAGCACCATGACCCAATCCACTATCCGTTCTCAGTGTAATAGCCATTCGCACTGTAATGATTAACAAGAAACCAGCGTACTCGCTGGTTTTTTTGTATAAAAAAAGCCCTCAACCGAGGTCGAGGGCTTAGTATGCGATGGCAAGTGTGTTTAGGTTGTCAGTGCAAGGATCGCGCCTGGTAGGACTAAAAATACTGTCACCAAATAGGCGGCGACGACCGCTTTGTTCTTCACCGCCATGTCTGAAATCATGTCGGCGGCTTTGACCGGTAGCTCACGTAAGAACGGAATACCGAATATGAACACGGTGGCCAATACGTTAAATGCGAGGTGCACCAAGGCAATCTGCAGTGCAAAAACCGCGAACTCACCCGAGGCTGCCGTTGCAGCAAGCAAGGCTGTGATGCAAGTACCGATGTTCGCACCCAGAGTGAATGGGTAGACGTCACGGACTTTCAACACGCCAGAGCCTACAAGCGGTACCATCAAGCTGGTCGTAGTAGATGAAGATTGAACCAGTACGGTCACTACAGAGCCAGACACGATGCCGTGGATAGGACCACGACCGATAGCGCTCTTCAAAATCTCACGAGCACGGCCAACCATCAAGCTCTTCATCAATTTACCCATAACGGTAATGGCCACGAAGATGGTCGCAATGCCTAGAACAATCAATAGCACCCCACCCATGGTATCGCCAAAGGTTGCCAACGGCTCCTTGACGGCATTCACAACAGGCTTAGTGATAGGTTTGATGAAGTTCAAGCCTTTCATGCTCATGTCGCCCGTTGCAAGGAACGGAGAGACCAACCAGTGGGAGATTTTCGCAAGAATGCCAAACATCATTTCCAACGGAAGGAATATCGCAACGGCAAGCAGGTTGAAGAAGTCATGAATCGTGGCACTGGCGAACGCACGTTTGAACTCTTCTTTATTGCGAATGTGACCAAGAGAGACCAAGGTGTTGGTGACTGTCGTACCAATGTTGGCACCCATGATCATTGGAATGGCGGTCTCAACAGGCAAACCACCTGCCACCAAACCGACAATAATAGAGGTGACGGTACTTGAGGATTGGATCAAGGCGGTGGCCGTCAAGCCAATCATTAATCCAGCAATAGGGTGTGACGCAAATTCAAATAGGACTTTAGCTTGATCGCCGGTTGCCCATTTAAAGCCGCTACCTACCATAGAAACAGCAAGTAGTAGTAGGTATAACATGAATGCCAAGTTAGCCCAGCGTAACCAGCGAGTCGTACTCGAGATTGGTGCTGCTGTAGTAGTAGCTTGGTTCATAATTTTCTCCGTGGACCGTTTAATACTTATTGGTCGGTTGTTGAAATTGAGGCTGATGTTAGAGAGGAAATATTTCAGTAATATTACATTTCTATGTAATGCGGTCTTTTTTGAGGGATAGCGAGGCTTATCGGTGTAATTCTTACGTTACGATTTGGTTAACTCATTGAAAATTATTAATTATTTCCGCATTGATAAAACTGTGCACGAGCGCATTTTTTGACAAAAAATTCAACTGAACGGCTTTCTCTCGTCAGATTTATGACAGAATAGTGTCATAAAGTTATTGTAAAATTTCGGTATTAGTAGTGAAGAGTCAGTGATCATTCGGTTTTGACGAGTTATTGTTGTCATCAACGAGTTTTGATATAACCCATATCTATTGTGCGCTTATTGAAGTTGTTCCCCCTATGTCTCATTTGAACTATAACCACCTCTACTATTTTTGGATGGTGTGCAAACAAGGCTCAGTGACGAAAGCTGCAGATGCCTTGTTTTTAACGCCGCAAACGGTCACTGGCCAGATCAAAGCGTTAGAAGAGCGCATGGATGGAAAGTTGACTAAGCGCAACGGACGCAGCATCGAGCCCACTGAACTGGGTCAATTGGTCTATAAATATGCGGACAGGATGTTTGGTCTAAGCTATGAGATGTTGGATATCGTCAATTACAGCCAACGTTCCAACCTGCTGTTTGATGTGGGGGTAGCGGATGCGCTCTCAAAGCGTTTGGTTAGCAAGATCCTGATGACCACGGTGCCGCAAGATAACAGTATTCATTTACGCTGCTTTGAATCGACGCATGAAATGTTGCTTGAGCAATTGTCGCAGCACAAGTTGGATATGATTTTGTCTGATTGCCCGGTGGACTCAAGCCAAAGTCCAGGTCTGTACAGTAAAAAACTGGGTGAGTGCAAGATGAGCTTTTTCTGCAGTGGCCAAGTGGCTGGGGCGAGTTTTCCCAGTGTGTTAGAGCATCGAAAACTGTTGATCCCCGGTAGTCGCACGGCAATGGGGCGCAAAGTTCTGCAATGGTTTGATCGTCAGGGTTTACAACCGAATATTTTGGGCGAGTTTGATGACGCTGCGCTCATGAAGGCGTTTGCTCGTTATCATCAAGACGTGATCTTTTTGGCGCCTTCTTTATATGTCTCGGAAGTGGATAGCGATCTGCCGCTGCAACACATCGGTGATATTGAGGAGCTAAAAGAAGAGTACTACGTGATATTTGCTGAGCGAATGATTCAACACCCGGCGGTGAAAAATGTGTGTGACGCAGATTTCAATTCTTTGTTTAATTTATAACCTTGCCTAAATGAGAATAGATTACTGTTCTTATTTAGATTACTATCAGCAGCCTGCGGCAAATGGGCCGAAACAGCGATAAAAGAGTATCACGTGCGGGAAGTGAGGGCTTCTTTGCTCATCGGGTTTAGGGGTAGGTAGTGATGAATCTGGAAGAGATGGAAAAGAACTCTGCTCAAGCAGTTGTCTTACTCAAAGCGATGGCGAACGAAAGACGTTTGCAGATTTTGTGTCTTTTGCATAACCAAGAGCTGTCGGTTGGGGAGCTATCCGCGCAGTTGCAGCTAAGTCAGTCTGCGTTATCTCAGCACTTAGCGTGGCTACGTCGTGATGAACTCGTGGTGACGCGCAAAGAAGCGCAGACGGTGTATTACACTCTTCACAGCGAAGAAGTGAAGAAGATGATCGAGCTGTTGCACCATCTTTACTGTTCTTGATGCATGGATTACCACAAGAACTGGTGTAAGGTTCGACAAATTTCAGATATAAAAAAACCGGCAATAGCCGGTTTTTTCTTCACTGGGAAATCAGAGTTCTATTATAGAGCTTTGATTGCAGCAGCGAAACGAGACTTATGACGAGCAGCTTTATTCTTGTGAATAAGGCCTTTAGTTGCCATGCGGTCTAGGATTGGTGTAACTGCAGCAAATGCTTCAGTTGCAGCAGCTTTGTCGCCTGCTTCGATAGCAGCAACAGTTTTCTTCATGTAAGTGCGCATCATAGAACGACGGCTAGCGTTGTGCTGGCGACGTTTCTCAGCTTGGATAGCGCGCTTCTTAGCAGATTTACTATTTGCCAAGGGTCTAACTCCCAAAAACTTTAGTTCGGTGACAATTTAAGGGCGAGGAATATCCCTCATTTGCGCCTAAATGTCAAATGATTTGTGCAAAAACCCATCGCAGCCAAACAAATTTTGGATTAGAAAGGTCTTCACGGTTAAGATGGCGGGGATTCTATCAGTATTTTTTTTTCAATGCTAATACTAATCTGCTCTCAATGAGTTATTCCCTAATAACCCAAGCACTGAATTGTTAGTATGAGCGAGTTCTTGAGGTAGTCGTGAGTAAACGTCTCTTAAAATCAGGCATGATTGTCAGTGCTATGACATTGATTTCTCGAGTGTTGGGCCTTGTGCGCGACGTCGTGGTCGCAAATTTGATGGGGGCAGGGGCGAGTGCTGATGTCTTCTTCTTCGCCAATAAAATTCCCAACTTTTTACGCCGCTTGTTTGCTGAAGGCGCGTTTTCTCAAGCCTTTGTGCCGGTATTGACCGAATATCACGCCACTGGTGATGAGGAGAAAACCCGCCAACTGATTGCCCGCGCGGCCGGAACGCTCGGCGTCATTGTTTCTATTGTGACACTGCTTGGTGTGTTGGGCTCGGGTGTCGTCACGGCTCTGTTTGGTTTTGGCTGGTTTCTCGATTGGCTGAGTGGCGGACCATCGGCAGAAAAATTTGAGCTGGCCAGTCTGATGCTCAAAATTACCTTTCCTTATTTATGGTTCATCACCTTTGTTGCGCTGTCTGGCGCGATCCTCAATACGCTCGGTAAGTTTGCGGTCTCCTCTTTTACCCCGGTGTTTCTCAATGTGATGATCATCGCTTCGGCGTGGTGGATCGCCCCTCAATTGGCGCAGCCTGAAATTGGCCTGGCGATTGGGGTGTTCTTGGGCGGTCTAGTCCAGTTTCTTTTTCAACTGCCGTTTCTTATTAAAGCCGGTGTGATGGTCAAGCCCAAGTGGGGATGGCGTGATCCCGGGGTCGTGAAAATTCGCACCCTGATGATCCCTGCGCTCTTTGGGGTATCGGTCAGTCAAATCAACTTGTTGCTTGATACCTTTATTGCCAGTTTTCTTCAAACAGGCTCGATCAGTTGGCTTTACTATTCGGATCGATTGCTGGAATTTCCTCTCGGCCTGTTTGGTATTGCCATTGCGACCGTTATTTTGCCGGCGCTATCTCGCAAGCACGTTGATGAGCAGCGTGAAGGATTTGCCCACACCATGGATTGGGGGGTAAGAATGGTCACGCTACTTGGGATCCCGGCAATGCTAGGGTTGATGGTGCTGGCCAAACCGATGCTGATGGTGCTATTTATGCGCGGTGAGTTTTCAGCGCAAGACGTCCAGTTTGCCTCGCTGTCGCTGGTGGCGTATGCCTCAGGGTTGCTGAACTTTATGCTTATCAAGGTGTTAGCTCCTGGTTACTACTCGCGTCAAGATACCAAAACGCCGGTCAAATACGGCATCATCGCCATGGTCTCCAACATGGTGTTTAACGCCATTTTTGCTTGGTTTTATGGTTATGTGGGCCTTGCTATGGCGACCGCGCTCTCTGCGTTTGTCAATATGGCGCTGCTCTACCGAGGCTTGCATCGCGCGAGGGTCTATCAATTGACCAGTAGAACGTGGTGGTTTGTTGGCAAGCTTATCGTTGCCGGCGGTTTGATGGTCGCGGCGATAAGTTCACAACTGGACAGTATGTCGGTGTGGCTGGATTGGAGCCTTAGTGAGAGAGTGGTGTCACTGGCGTTGTTAATCGGTCTTGGCGCAGGGGTTTACCTATTGTCACTACTGGTGATGGGCGTGCGAGCAAAAGATTTAAAAGCAGCGACAGAGTAACGCGGATTAGTATATAATCCGTCAGTTTCACGCTTTAGTAATCACAAATACACAGGTTTTATCAACGTCCAATGGAATTAATTCGAGGGATTCATAACATCAAAGCCCAGCATTATGGGTGTGTGTTGACGATAGGAAACTTCGACGGCGTACATTTAGGCCATCAGGCTGTGCTGCGTCAAGTGTCACAACAAGCGAGCATGCTAGGCTTGCCGTCAACCGTGATGACTTTTGACCCGCAACCATTGGAGTTGTTTGCCAAGCACAATGCGCCAGCGCGTTTAACGCGTCTGCGTGACAAATTTGTCCAGTTAAGCAAATTGGGCCTTGAGCGACTGCTATGCGTGAACTTTAATCAAGAGTTTGCCAACCTGACGGCTGACGAGTTTATTAGCGACTTGTTGGTCAAGCGTTTGGGTGTTAAGTTTCTGGTCGTAGGCGATGATTTTTGCTTCGGTCGCGGCCGTCTTGGTAACTTTGAGATGCTGAAACAAGCGGGTAAAACCCTCGGTTTTGAAGTGGTGAGTACGCAAAGCTTTTGTCTGCAAACCGACCGTGTCAGCAGCACCTTGATTCGTGATGCGCTTGCAAAAGATGACTTAGCGCTGGCCGCGACGATGCTTGGACGCGATTACAGTATTAGTGGGCGTGTATCCCACGGCCGAAAATTGGGAAGAACGATAGGTTTTCCTACCGCAAATATCCCTTTGAAACGTTGCGTATCGCCGGTCTCTGGCGTTTACGTCGTTGAGGCACTAGGTCTAGGCCCACAGCCGATTGGCGGCGTGGCCAACATAGGCAATCGCCCGACCGTCAACGGAGTTCGGCAACAACTCGAAGTGCATTTATTCGACTTTCAAGCCAACTTGTATGGCAAACAGCTAGAAATCGTACTTTTACATAAGCTGCGCAATGAGCAAAAATTTGAGTCATTCGACGCTTTAAAACAACAAATTGAATTGGATGCTGAGGCAGCAAGGGTGTGGCTGCGTCAGCATAGTCGCTAAACGGTTTAGTCCACCGTTTGGCCTAATGTCTAACTTTCGCCCAACACAACGGAATTAAGAATCGATGAGTGAGTATAAAGATACCCTGAACCTTCCTGAAACAGGGTTTCCAATGCGCGGCAACCTGGCGAACCGTGAGCCAGAAATGCTCGAGCGTTGGTATAAAGAAGACCTTTACGGTGAAATCCGTAAAGCGAAGAAAGGCAAAAAATCTTTCGTTCTACACGATGGCCCTCCATACGCCAACGGTGACATTCATATTGGTCACGCACTAAACAAGATTCTTAAAGACATTATTATTAAATCGAAGACGCTTTCCGGCTTCGATGCGCCTTATATCCCTGGCTGGGACTGCCACGGTCTACCTATTGAATTGATGGTAGAAAAGAAAGTGGGTAAGCCTGGGCAAAAGGTATCGGCGGCAGAGTTCCGTGACAAGTGTCGTCAATACGCACAGGGCCAAGTAGAAGGTCAAAAAGAGAGCTTTAAGCGCTTAGGCATCATGGGTGAGTGGGACAAACCATACCGCACCATGGACTTTGCGACAGAAGCAAACATCATTCGTGCGTTGGGTAAGATTGCCGACAACGGCCACCTGCTAAAAGGCTTTAAACCGGTTCACTGGTGTACAGACTGTGGCAGTGCGCTCGCGGAAGCAGAAGTGGAATACAAAGACAAAGTCTCTCCTTCTATTGACGTGCGCTTTAAAGCGGCGGATGAAGCTGCACTGCTGTCGAAGTTTAACCTCAATGAAGGCCACGAAGGCGAAGGTGAGATTTCGATTGTTATTTGGACAACCACGCCGTGGACGTTGCCGGCGAACCGCGCGGTGTGTCTGCGTGATGATCTAGAGTATGTCCTTATTCAAGTTGAAGGTGAGACAAAAGAGCGCATCATCGTCGCTGCTGAATTGGCGAAAGACGTGATGGACCGTGCTGGTATCGAGCATTTCCACAACCTAGGCTTTGCGAAAGGTGCGGATCTTGAACTGACTCAATTCCAACATCCGTTCTACGATTTCACTGTCCCAGCTATCCTTGGCGATCACGTGACCACTGAGTCGGGTACGGGGGTGGTACACACTGCGCCTGGCCACGGTCAAGAAGACTTCGCTGTGGGTAACAAGTACAACCTAGAAGTGGCAAACCCAGTAGGTTCAAACGGTGTTTACCTACCGGATACCGAGCTTTTTGCCGGTCAACACGTCTTCAAAGCGAACGATGCCGTGGTGGAAACGCTGAAAGAGAAAGGCGCACTTCTTCATCACCATGCTTACGAGCACAGTTACCCACACTGCTGGCGTCATAAAACGCCCATCATCTTCCGCGCGACTCCACAGTGGTTTGTGTCGATGGACCAAGCAGGTCTGCGTGCTAAAGCGCTGGAATCCATCAAGGGTGTTGAGTGGATGCCAGAATGGGGTCAAAGCCGTATTGAAGGCATGATTGAAGGTCGTCCGGAGTGGTGTATCTCTCGTCAACGTACTTGGGGTGTGCCTATCGCTCTGTTTGTACATAAAGAGACCGCAGAGCTTCATCCAAATACGATTGAACTGGTTGAGAAAGTCGCTCAGCTTGTTGAACAGAAAGGCATTCAGGCTTGGTGGGATCTGGAGATTTCAGAACTGCTTGGCGAAGAAGCCGATCACTACGAAAAAGTACTGGATACGCTAGACGTATGGTTCGACTCTGGTGTCACCCACTACTCAGTGGTTGATGCTCGTGAAGAGTACAACGGCAACAGTGCAGACCTTTACCTTGAAGGTTCAGACCAGCACCGTGGTTGGTTCCAGTCTTCACTGATTTCATCGATTGCGATGAAAGGCGAAGCGCCATACAAACAAGTATTGACGCACGGTTTCGTGGTTGACGGTCAAGGCCGTAAAATGTCGAAATCCATCGGTAACGTTGTGGCACCGAAAGATGTGACCAACAAACTGGGTGCAGATATTCTGCGTCTGTGGGTCGCATCGACAGATTACACAGGTGAAGTGGCGGTTTCAGACGAAATTCTAAAACGCTCGGCGGATGCTTACCGTCGTATTCGTAACACCGCGCGTTTCTTTTTAGCGAACCTCAGTGGCTTTAACCCAGCGACAGACATTGTGCCAGCAGAAGAGATGGTGGCACTGGACCGTTGGGCTGTGGGTCGCGCATTGGCGGCGCAAGAAGAGATTGTCAAAGCGTACGGCGAGTACAACACGCACGCGGTGACACAGCGTCTGATGCAGTTCTGTTCTATCGAGATGGGTTCATTCTACCTAGACGTGATTAAAGACCGTCAATACACGGCGAAACGTGGTGGTCACGCTCAACGCAGCTGTCAGACGGCGCTGTACTACATCGTCGAAGCCTTGGTTCGTTGGATGGCACCGATCATGTCATTCACTGCCGATGAAATTTGGAATGAAATGCCAAGTGCTTTGCCAAGCGGTGAGTCACGCGACAAGTTCGTCTTTACCGGCGAATGGTTTGATGGCCTGTTTGGTCTTGCACAAGGTGAAGAGCTCAACAACGCGTTTTGGGCGGACATTCAAGCCGTTCGTGGTAGCGTGAACAAGCTGCTTGAAGATGCACGTAAAGAGAAAACCATCGGTGGTTCATTACAAGCGGAAGTTACGCTGTTCGCAGACGACGCGTTAGCCGCGAAAATCAATAAGCTGGAAGATGAACTTCGATTCGTACTCCTGACCTCTGCTGCTGTGGTGAAACCACTGAGCGAGAAAAGCGATGCGGCGCAAGCAACAGAGCTGGACGGTTTGTTCGTTGAAGTGCATGCCACTGATGCGAAGAAGTGCGATCGCTGTTGGCACCACACGCCAGACGTGGGTACGATTGCGGGTCACGAAGCCATTTGTGGTCGCTGTGTCTCCAACGTAGAAGGCGATGGTGAAACGCGTAAATTCGCGTAATTCATTGAACTTTAAGTCAAATAAACAGCCCCAGTATACACTGGGGCTGTTTTTAGGTAAGAGCATGAGTGAGCACGCATTGACATTAAAACAATCTGGCCTGCGTTGGCTGTGGTTGGCATTGGTGATTTTTGTCGCAGACATTGCGATTAAATTGTTGGTGATGGATAACATGGGGTATGGCTGGGCAAATCGTATCGAAGTCTTACCCTTCTTCAATCTTCTTTACGTTCACAATTATGGCGCGGCATTCAGTTTCTTGAGTGATCAAGCTGGCTGGCAGCGCTGGTTCTTTACTGCGATCGCTGTGATAGTGACGGGGCTACTTAGCTACTGGATGAGCAAACTGCCGAGCACAGAAAAGTGGAACAACATCGCCTACGCGCTGATTATTGGCGGCGCGGTGGGGAACGTTTTTGATCGTGTAGTCCACGGCTTTGTGGTCGATTATCTCGATTTCTTCTGGGGTAATTACCATTGGCCAGCGTTCAACTTGGCAGACAGTGCCATTTGCATTGGCGCCGCGATGATCATTTTGGACGGTTTTCGTAGCAAAAAGAGCCAAGCATGAGTCGTAAAGGTCTGTGACAGCAATAACCTTAGGCGTCGTCCGTTGATTCGGACGGCGCTTTTTACTATAACTGGACGCAGAGCTAGAAACTGGACGCAGAACGAGAAAAAGTGGTCGCAGAGTGAGACCGAAGAATGACAATAACAAGGAAGCCGTAACGTGATGACAATCGCCCAAGACAGCGCAGTAACGCTGCACTTTACTATCAAGATGAAAGATGGCTCTGTTGCCGACAGTACCCACAACATGGGCAAGCCCGCCAAGTTAGTGATTGGTGATGGCAGTTTGAGTGATAATTTTGAGCAATGTTTGCTTGGTCTCAAGCAAGGGGACAGCAAATCGATAGAGCTCGCCGCCAGCGATGCGTTTGGCGTACCCAATCCAGATAACATTCATCACATGGACCGAACCAAATTCGTTGGGGATGCTGAAGTTGAAGTGGGCACCATCATGGCATTTTCAGGCCCAGATGGCATGGAAATCCCCGGCATCATCACTGAAATTGCGGGCGACTCCGTCACGGTGGATTTTAACCACCCATTAGCTGGGCAAGATGTGACTTTTGAAGTTGAAATTTTATCAGTAGAATAACCGCCCAATTGAAGACGATGACTCGATGAGCAATGAAATGAAAATTCTGTTAGCGAACCCCCGTGGCTTTTGTGCTGGTGTTGATCGCGCAATCAGCATAGTTGAGCGTGCATTGGAGATGTATCAACCGCCAATCTACGTTCGCCATGAAGTGGTACACAACCGATTTGTGGTTGAAGGCTTAAAGCAACGTGGGGCCGTCTTCGTTGAAGAACTGAGTGAAGTGCCTGACGACAACATCGTCATCTTCTCCGCTCACGGCGTGTCGCAAGCGGTACGCAAAGAGGCCAAAGAACGTGCTCTGACTGTGTTTGATGCCACCTGTCCTTTGGTGACAAAAGTCCATATGGAAGTGGCGAGAGCTAGCCGCAAGAACATGGAAGTGGTGCTCATCGGCCACGCCGGTCACCCTGAAGTGGAAGGCACCATGGGCCAGTATGCCAGTCAAACAGGGGGCATGTACCTAGTTGAGACCCCAAGTGATGTGATGGCGTTGAAGGCGAAAGTCAAAGACCCTTCGCATCTTCACTATGTCAGCCAAACCACCTTATCGGTGGATGAAACCGCCGATGTGATTGATGAGCTGCGTCGCGTGTTTCCCGATATTCAAGGGCCGCGCAAAGACGACATCTGCTACGCAACCCAGAACCGCCAAGATGCGGTGCGTGAAATGGCGCAAGATGTGGATGTGGTGATTGTTGTCGGCTCGAAAAACTCCTCGAACTCCACGCGCCTCAAAGAGTTGGCGGAAAAGCTGGGTACCCCTGGTTACTTGACCGATTGCCCTGAAGATGTGCAGCCGCAATGGTTAGAAGGTAAAGCGAAAGTCGGCGTCACGGCCGGGGCATCAGCCCCTGAAGAGTTAGTGAACCAAATCCTTGAGCGGATTAAGGCCCTTGGCGGAGCAAAAGAGATCGAAGAGATCCAAGGCCGTGAAGAGAACATGTTCTTTGAAGTGCCGAAAGAGTTGCAGATCAAACAAGTTGATTAAGGCAACGGACGGCTCTCGCGCTAGTCAAATTACCTGCAAAATAATTAAGGCTCCCAATGGGAGCCTTTTCTTTAGCTGGCCATTCAGGCCAGCAGTGCGAGAAGGTGGATTGAATTAGGCAGTCTTGGTGACGGTTTGCGGCGTTTCTTCATCCGCAAGCTCAGATTCCCCTTTTCCTTTTGAGGTTTTAATCACGTACACGGTCACGGCCAGTGCGAATAGGATACCCGCAATGGTAGACACTTGAATCGGCAGACCAAAGCCTAGCGTACTGTTGTTTAAGATAAAGGTGACACATACCGTGGTCATGAAGACCGCTGGTACAGTGGTAATCCAGTGTAGTTTGTTGTGACGAAGCAGATACGCCGACGCTGTCCAAAGCATCATCACCGCAGTGGTTTGGTTTGCAAAACCGAAGTAGCGCCAGATGATACCGAAGTCTACTTGAGTCAACACGCCACCAATCACGAACAGAGGCAAGGCCATCAGCAGGCGGTTGCGCAGTGTTTTCTGTTCCATGTTGAAGTACTCAGCCAAGATCAGACGGCTTGAACGAAACGCAGTGTCACCGGAAGTGATAGGCAGAATCACCACACCTAGGAAGGCGATGATGCCACCAAAGACGCCAAGCAGACCAAAAGAGGCGCTGTAGACAACGTTACCTGGGCCACCGTTTTTCACCGCTTCTGACAGTGACTCTAGTGAACCGAAGAACGAAAGCGCAATCGCACACCAGATGAGGGCAATCACACCTTCACCGATCATGGCTCCGTAGAAAACAAAGCGACCGTTTTTCTCGTTTTCCATACAACGTGCCATCAGTGGTGACTGAGTGGCGTGGAAACCTGAAATAGCGCCACATGCGATGGTGATAAACAGTGCAGGCCAGAGCGGCATGTCATTCGGGTTGAGGTTGCTAAGCATGTCAGTGACTTGGAAATCACCCATGACGGTATGCTCACTAGAGAAGGCGATTGCTGTCATGAGGCCGACAGACATAAAGATAAGTAGCGCGCCGAACAGTGGGTAGAAACGACCAATGATCTTATCTACCGGAACGATAGTCGCGATGATGTAGTAGGCGAAAATCGCAATCACCATGGTCGTCATGCTGACACTGAGGCTTGTTTGGTCGTTGATCAAATTGCTGATCATACCGGCTGGCGCAGAAACGAAGACCACACCCACAAGCAGCAATAAGACAATGGCAAAAATGTTCATGAAATGTTTGGCGCCATTACCTAGGTAGCGACCGGTAATCGTCGGTACGGAAGCACCGCCATTACGAATCGACAGCATACCTGAGAAGTAGTCATGGACAGCGCCGGCGAAGATACAACCGATGACAATCCACAGCATCGCAGCCGGGCCGTAAAGCGCACCCATTATCGGACCAAAAATCGGGCCGACACCAGCGATATTAAGAAGTTGGACTAGATAAACTTTAGGGGTGGACATGGCCACATAGTCGACACCGTCCGCTTTGGTATGGGCTGGCGTCTGACGCTTTTCATTGATTCCGAATACTTTTTCGACGAAAGTGCCGTAGATAAAGTACCCGCCGATGAGTGCGGCGACACAGGTTAAAAACCACAACATAGCTCGTTCCTTAGTGTTAGTTTTATTGATACACCCTGTATGTTACTCCGCTGTTTGGCGAGTTTCGTGTGCTGGTTAGGTCAGTGGTTGTTTGGTGAGTTAAGTGGTCTGTATGGGTAATGAGTGGTTTTTTCGCGGCGGGAGTGGCTATTTATCGGCTTTAGTGGTGTAGTAGGTGTGTCTAGCTACTAATAATCAATCATCAAAAAGGATATCGAGTGAGAATCGGACTGACGACGCTTTTCAGTGTCACTTCATTCAGTGCTATCGCGCTACTCATTGGTTGCAGTGCGTCTGTGGAACAGCTTGCCCAGCAGGGCGATTGGTATGAAATCGGCTATCAAGATGGTGTGCGAGGGAATAGCCAACGCACGCTCAAAGAGCTGTCTAGCTTGGGCGTCGTTAAACAGCACGATTACGATCAAGGCTATGGCGAGGGTGTACAAGAGTACTGTAACCCCAATTTTGCTTACCAGATTGGATTATCAGGCCAATATTACCAAGGTGCCTGTGAAGGCACCGAGTTTGCCCAGCAGTTTCGCATGGAGTGGAAGCGAGGCTGGGACGAATACAACAATTGACGATGGATAAGCAAGGCTCATCCACGATCGAGTGCACCGAGTTTACTCTTACATTCAATAATCCTTTACTGAATAACCCTGCGCGCTATTGGTGTTTCTCGACGGCCGCGCGCAGAAAGCCTTGTTGGTAATGCAACTGCTCACGAGCCTCTTGAATACCCAGCCCAGTTAGAATCATCAAAATGGCCAGTTTGACATCAAACTCGGTCTCTTCGAGCGTACTTGTGGCCTGTGCTTTATCACAATCTGTCGCTTGCATGACGATGCGTGTCGCTCGCGCTAGCAACTTCTTGTTGGTGGCTTTTACGTCTACCATCAAATTCTGATAGCTTTTTCCAAGTCGGATCATACTGGCGGTGGTCAGCATATTGAGCACCAACTTTTGCGCCGTGCCGGATTTCAGCCGCGTTGAACCCGTCAGCGCTTCTGGCCCTACGACTGGGCTTATCGCAATCTCTGCGCTCTCGGCGATGGGGGAGTCAGGATTGCAAGAGAGTGCAACGGTCGTTGCGCCTAACTCATTGGCGTAGGTCAGTGCCCCAATGACGTAAGGTGTGCGACCACTGGCAGCAATGCCCACCACCACATCATCTGGAGTTAAGTTGAGGGATTGCAAGTCACTCTCGCCAAGCTGCGGGTCATCTTCCGCACCTTCTTTGGCTTTAAACATCGCGTCTTGGCCGCCCGCAATTAAGCCGATCACCACCTGATCCGATACGCCAAAGGTGGGCGGGCATTCGGAGGCATCAAGCACACCAAGGCGGCCACTGGTACCCGCGCCCAAATAGATCAATCGACCGCCGACTTGAAACGCCTCGACGATTTTGTCGACCGCTTGAGCCACCTCGGGCAGTACTTTCTCCACGGCAAGCGGTACGCTCTTATCTTGTTGGTTTAAGCGTTTGACGATTTCAATCGACGGTTGCAGGTCAATGTCCATGGTGTCAGGGTTGCGCCCTTCAGACACAAGATGAGACAAGGCGGCAATCAAAGCATCGTTAGTCATAGTGTTCCTATTTTTCTGCCCAGTACATCACGCCAAGCGAGGCTGAGCGATGAGCACCGGTGACATCGGGTAAATTACTCGTTAATCCATGTAGGCGGCGATAGGCTAGCCAAGCAAACGCCATCGCTTCCATATTATCACTGTCGACCCCTTTATCGCTTGTGGAGCACACTTGCCATTGTGGCAATAAGGCGGCCAGTCTGCGCATCAACAGCGGATTGCGAACACCGCCGCCGCACACCAGCAACTCAGGATGGGGGCCTTCGGCGTATCGTGTGACTTCATTGGCAATGCTAACGGCGGTGAACTCACACAACGTACGCTGCACGTCTTCGGTGGGCAGTGAAAAAGGAGTGAGTTGTGCCATCAGCCAAGGCAGGTTGTAATGTTCTCGCCCGGTACTTTTCGGGGCAGGTTGGGTGAGGTAGGGATCGGTTAGTAAAGCGTCAAGTAAAGGGGGATGTACTTGACCTTGCTGTGCCCATTGCGCGTCTTTATCAAATGGGGCGCCGCGATGTTTGTCACACCACGCATCCATCAACATGTTGCCCGGCCCGGTATCGTAACCGATGACGGGTTTGCCTGGCCGAATCAGCGAAATATTGGCGATGCCGCCGATGTTGAGAACCGCTACGCTAGAATCTGTCACAGGAAACAGGGCTTGGTGAAAAGCCGGCACCAAGGGCGCGCCTTGCCCACCGAGCGCCATGTCTTTTCGACGAAAATCGGCGATCGTGTCGATACCCGTTTTGGCTGCAATGATATGGGCGTCGCCGAGCTGGGTGGTAAAGGGAGTCGGGCTGCTGGGTTGATGAAACACGGTTTGACCGTGATTGCCAATTGCAGCGATATCACGGGCTTTAGTGCCAGATTTCGCTAAGAGCGCTAGCGCTGCATCGGCATAAAGGTGGCCTAACTGATGGTCGAGCGCGCCAATCTCGTCTAATCGGGTCGGCTGACCAAGGCACATCGCCAGCACTTTTTGGCGTAGATGATCAGGGTAGGGGTAGTCGAGTGCATCGCGCAGCGTGACACTTTGGTCATCAATCTCGACAAGGGCACAGTCCACACCGTCTAGGCTCGTGCCTGACATGATCCCGATATATAACGCTTTTTCGCTCATGGTCAAATTTTCGCTTCGCCGACATGCTTTCCATTGTAAACCGAGAATAATCCTAATACTCTCGGCAGCATAGAGAAAAATACCATGGGCTGGAGTCAATTGACATGGGACCATTATGGCTAGATGTGGCGGGGTACGAACTGACCGCTGAAGACCGAGAAATTTTGCGCCATCCCACCGTCGGGGGCGTGATTCTGTTCACACGCAATTATCACGATAGCGAGCAGTTACAAGCGCTGACCGCGTCTATTCGACAGGCGGCGAAACGACCTATCTTGATCGGCGTGGACCAAGAAGGGGGCCGCGTACAGCGTTTTCGCGATGGGTTCTCTTCCATTCCCCCCGCTCAAGCGTACGCCGAGCATAAGAATGGGGAGCAACTGGCCCGTTGGGGCGGCTGGCTGATGGCCGCTGAATTGATCGCGCACGATATCGATTTAAGTTTCGCGCCAGTTCTGGATAAAGGGCATGAATGCCGTGCGATTGGTAACCGGGCATTCGGTGACGATGTGGAGAGCGTCATTCGTCATAGCCGAGCGTTTATGCAGGGGATGAAGACGCTAGGTATGGCCACGACAGGCAAACACTTCCCAGGCCATGGTGGTGTGATTGCTGACTCTCATCTTGAAACACCGATTGATGAGCGCCGTTCGATTTTTGAACTCGATATGCAAGTCTTTAAGGCGCACATCGACGCTGGAGTATTGGATGCCATGATGCCGGCGCACGTGATCTACCCTCATTATGACGATCAGCCCGCCAGCGGTTCACGTTATTGGTTGCAGCAGGTATTGCGTCAGCAACTGGGCTTTGATGGCATTGTCTTTTCTGATGATTTGACCATGGAAGGTGCAGCGGTCATGGGTGGTCCTGCACAGCGCGCGCAGCAATCGCTTCAAGCGGGTTGCGATATGGTTTTGGTGTGCAATCAGCGCGATGCACAAGTGCAAGTGTTGGATGGCTTGACCATTCAGGCAGTGCCTAAGGCGCACACTCTACTCAGAACCCAGCGATTTACGCTCAGCGAATTGACCCGGAGTGATGAGTGGAAGCAAGCCTCCGAGGCCATGAAGCGCATGCTGGATCAGTGAAAACCGAGCCGCTCTTTGAGTGTTTTTAAATAGCGGCGGCTGACTGGAATCGGGTAACCGCTAACGGTGTAGATCTCCGCAAGGCCGTTTTCGAGCAACTTGATCTCCTTAATGGTTTTCAAGTTGACGAGAAACTGGCGATGGCAGCGTACCAGCGGGGTTTTTTCTTCCAGCACCTTTAACGTCAATTGAGAGGTCGCTTTTTGATGCCGAGTTTGTACATGGACGCCCGAAATATCGCTGTAAGCAAATTCGACCTCTTGCGTTGGGATGATCACGATGCGGTTCAAACCGATACAGGGAATTTGACTCAGCGCCTCAGGCGCCAAAGCGGATGGGAGCGGGCGGGGCTCTGTGTGTTTAAGTCGTTTGATGGTTTTTCCCAAACGACAGGGCTCAACCGGCTTGAGTAAGTAGTCAAACGCATTGTCCTCAAACGCTTGAATGGCAAACTCATCATACGCGGTGACAAATACCACCTTGGGCATGGTGTCGGGGTCGAGCATGCTCAAAAGCTCAATCCCTGTGATTTGCGGCATTTGAATGTCGAGAAAGACCACATCTGGCCTCAATTGGTTGATCTTCTTTAGCCCCTCAATGGCATTGCTTGCTTCACCTATGACGGTCACACATTCCGTTTCTTCAAGCAATTGGGTCAGCTCTTCGCGGGCAAATCGCTCGTCATCAATGACTAGTGCTGTCAGCATGTATCGTCCTTACTCATCAATCCGCATTACTTATCAATCCGCATCGGTTCTACGCTACCTTCAAAGGGCGAGGTATGATAAAGCTCATTTGTGTTAATTGGTTGGGTTTTACCTCAATATTGAGCGCTGAACCACGGCCAAATTTACTGGTGAGCCGTTTATCGACAATTTGCATCCCTAATCCTAGGTGGCCTGGCTCGGGTTCTTGATAACTGCCGGCGTTGTCTTCCACCACAATCCTTTCGCCCTGTGGCGTTGTTTCGTTGTATATCCGCACATGCCCGCCCTCGAGCAAGTTTGAGATACCATGCTTGATCGCATTTTCCACCAAAGGCTGCAAAGTAAAGGTGGGGACTTGCAGATTGAGTAACGCGTCGTCAATGTCGATTTCCACTTCCAACCTATCATCAAAGCGCGCTTTCTCGATCGTTAGGTAGGCGTTGACGTGCGCGAGCTCCTCTTTGAGTGTCACACTGGCGATGTTTTGCTTGAGGTTACTGCGAAAGAACTGCGACAAATGCTGAATCAGTTCACGCGCCTTGGCTGGATCGCGACGGATAACGGCACTGATGGTGTTTAATGCATTAAACAGAAAGTGCGGATTGACCTGCGCGTGCAGCAGTTTGATTTCCGCCTGCGAGAGTAGAGTCTGTTTCTGTTGGTAATCACCGTAGAGGATCTGACTGGAGAGTAACTGCGCGATCCCTTTTGCCATCGTCATATTGATGGTGGAGAAGAGTTTGCGTTTGGGTTCATAGAGCTTAATCGTGCCGATCACCTTATCACCAGAGCGCAACGGGATGATCAAGGCGCTGCCCAGCTTGCATGTGGTTGAGAGCGAGCATTGATAAGGTCGCTCGCTGCCATCGAGGTAGATGATGCTGTTTTGGTTGATGGCGTCATAGGTGCTTTGTGAAGAGATCGGCGTTTGCGGTTTGTGGTGATCATCGCCAATACCGACAAACGCGAGGATTTTTTCATTATCGGTGATCGACACCGCGCCGACGTTGGTCTCTTCATAGACAATGCGGGCGATTTTTTCTGCGTTCTGACTGGTAAAACCGGAGGCGAGGATACCGACAGAGCGCTCGGCAATGTTTAATGCTCGGCGTGAAAACGTCGCCGAGTACTCCTCAAAGATGGTTTTGCGGTCGTGAAGGATGCTCATAAACAGGGCTGCCCCCACCGAGTTGGCGATGATCATAGGCGCAGCGATGGCCGAGACGAGTGTGTAAGCTTGATCAAAGGGTTTCGCCACAATCAAGATGATCACCATCTGCACTACCTCGGCGACCAAAGTAATGGCAAACACCACACTGGCGTTAAAAAGCTGCTCTCCGCGACCTTTACGCAGCAAATAGGTGTGGAGAAGACCACCAATAAGCCCCTCCGCCGTGGTGGAGATCGCGCAAGCTAAATCGGTAAAGCCACCTAACGTATATCGGTGTAGCCCCCCTGTGAGACCGACAAAAAAGCCAACAACAGGGCCGCCAAACAGACCCCCCATAACCGCACCAATGGCGCGCGTGTTCGCAATGGCATCATTGATTTGTAGACCAAAGTAGGTGCCCATAATGCAAAATAATGAGAAGAGAATGTAGACACTGACCTTGTGGCTCAGCCGACTTGAGATGCTAAGTAAAGGAAGAAAAATGGGTGTCTTGCTGAGCATATAAGCCAACACAAGATAGACACACATTTGTTGCAGCAAAGAGAGGATCAGGTCCATAACACACCGTACGTCTGTTTTTGTATAGTGTATATCGTAAGCCAGCGGAAAGGTATCGCCGAGGCGGAAAGGCATTCTTGATTTAGAATGACCGCTCCGTTCAGAAAGTAATGAGTGTATATAATTATTTACACTTTGTGTTTTTTATTGTTTACGGTTGCATTCTTTTTTTACTCTGTTATTTTGTCGTTATTGCTTTGTATAAGCACCCAAATAAGAATGAATGTAAACTTAAGTGTACGGTGAGCGAGATGAAAAAGAGTGAGTTAAGTAATATCAATATTACGGACGAGCAGGTCCTAATTACCCCTGAGCAGTTGAAAGAGAAGCTGCCGCTGAGTGACAAAGCGCGCCGTTTTATTCAAGAGTCTCGTCAAACCGTTGCCAACATTATCCATAAAAAAGATCACCGTCTATTGGTGGTGTGTGGTCCTTGTTCTATTCACGACGTCGATGCCGCAAAAGAGTACGCGCAGCGACTGAAAAAGCTCAATGAGCAACTCAGCGATCAACTCTACATTGTGATGCGTGTGTACTTTGAGAAGCCGCGCACGACCGTCGGCTGGAAAGGTTTGATCAATGACCCGCATCTTGACGGCTCTTTTGATATTGAACATGGCCTACATGTAGGTCGTCAACTGCTGGTGGAACTGGCAGAGATGGAGATTCCACTGGCCACTGAAGCGCTCGACCCTATCAGCCCACAGTACCTCGCTGATACCTTCAGCTGGGCGGCGATCGGTGCCCGCACGACGGAATCTCAAACTCACCGTGAAATGGCCAGTGGCCTTTCGATGCCGATTGGCTTTAAAAACGGTACCGATGGCAGCCTGTCTACTGCCATTAACGCGATGCAAGCGGCCTCTTCAAGCCACCGTTTTATGGGCATCAACAGCGAAGGCCAAGTGGCGCTGCTTACCACACAAGGTAACCCGAATGGTCACGTGATCTTACGAGGCGGCAAACAGACCAATTACGATTCTGTCTCCGTAACGGAATGTGAGCAAGACATGGCAAAAGTGGGTCTTGACGCCTCGTTGATGGTGGATTGTAGTCACGCCAACTCACGCAAAGATTTCCGCCGTCAACCACTGGTGGCGGAAGATGTGATTCACCAAATTCGTGAAGGCAACAAGTCAATTATTGGTTTGATGATTGAAAGTCACCTAAATGAAGGTAACCAGTCATCTGACATCCCGCTAAGTGAGATGAAATACGGCGTCTCTATCACGGATGCGTGTATCAATTGGGACGCAACTGAGGCACTATTACGTCACGCTCACAAAGAGCTGGTTCCATTTCTACAAGACCGCTTAGCGAAGTCATACTTCGCAAGTTAAAAAGGGATACGAAGGGATATTGATGGCTGTAGAACTTAGCGGGTTGCGTGATGAGATTGACGCAGTCGATAAACAGATATTAGCTTTACTGGCGCAGCGCCTCGCATTAGTAGAGAAAGTGGGAGAGGTAAAAAGCCAGCACGGTTTGCCCATTTATGCGCCTGACCGCGAAGCGGCGATGTTGGCTTCCCGCCGAGCCGAAGCGGAAAAGATCGGGGTTCCCCCTCAGTTGATTGAGGACATCTTGCGCCGCACCATGCGTGAGTCCTACGCCAGTGAAAAAGACTCCGGCTTTAAGTGTTTGAACCCAGAGCTGCGTTCGGTGGTGATCGTTGGTGGTAACGGTCAGCTTGGTCGTCTGTTTGGCCGCATGTTTACCTTGTCGGGCTATCAAGTCAAAGTGCTTGGCAGTCAAGATTGGCCGAATGCGGACGAGATCCTCCACAACGCGGGCATGGTGGTCGTGACAGTGCCGATTCATCTCACTCAAGGGGTGATTGATAAACTGGGTAATCTGCCCCATGACTGTATTTTGTGCGATCTCACCTCGATTAAGTCTAAGCCGCTGCAAGCAATGATGGCGATTCACTCTGGCCCTGTCGTCGGTTTGCATCCGATGTTTGGTCCTGATGTGCCGAGTTTAGCCAAGCAGGTCATTGTCTATTGTGATGGTCGTGGTGAAGAGCAGTATCAGTGGCTGCTCAAGCAATTTTCAATTTGGGGCGCGAGTTTGTGCCAAATTGATGCCAAAGAGCACGATCAAGGCATGACCCTGATCCAAGCTTTGCGCCACTTTACTTCGTTTGCCTATGGCCTACACCTTAGCCGAGAAAATCCGAATTTGGACAAGCTACTGACGCTGAGCTCGCCGATTTACCGTTTGGAGTTGGCCATGGTTGGGCGATTGTTTGCGCAAGATCCCAACCTCTATGGCGACATCATCCTCTCTTCGCAAGAGAATATTGAGATGATTAAGCGCTTCCATCGCAGTTTCGGTGAGGCATTAGAAATTTTGGAAGGTAAGGACAAACAAGCGTTTGTCGACAGTTTTAACAAAGTGAGCGAGTGGTTTGGAGACCATTCTCAGCAGTTTATGAATGAGAGCCAAAATCTACTTAAGCAAGCGAACGATGCGATTCATCGTGGCTGAGCTACATTCTTGTTATAAAAAAAGCTGCCTAGGCAGCTTTTTTTGATCGCGTTGCATTTATCTGCACATCGACCACCCATGTACTTATTGCACGCTGGTGTGCTCAGGTTCCGAGTCGTCCGCTTTTACGGTATTGACCGAGTCATCAACGTACGGGCTTTGCGTCAAGCTCACTTGCAGTCTGACGGTGTTATCAATCAACTGTACCAGCGGAGCCCACTTCACTTTGTTCTCTTTTTCAAACAAGTAGTGGAAGTTGTCCGGGGTCCAATCCATGGTGTATTGCGGGTTGAGCGCTCGCCCTAAAAAGCGGATCTCGTAGTGCAAATGAGGACCCGTTGAGTTGCCAGAATTGCCACAAGTGGCGATCTGCTCGCCTTTGCTGACAAACTGACCGCTGCGTACTTTAAACTTGGCAAGGTGCGCGTAGGAGCTCATAAAGCCAAACGAGTGACGTAAGGTGAGGAAGTTACCAAACCCTTTGTTGCTCGGTCGCACGGTTTCTACCACACCATCGGCCGGTGAATAGATAGGCTGACCAGGTTTGCAGGTGAGATCTATCCCGGTGTGTGTATGGCGCTGCCCTGTAATGGGGTTTGTGCGCCTCCCGTAAGATGAGGAGACACGCAGGTACTCCATCGGTGAGTCATTGGGGATCAGACGAAACATCGTCGCACGCACCGCAGAGTCTATTGCTGCAGCATCAATACGGCTTTCCAGTGGGACTTCTTCCAGTGGTGTTTCTTGATTGTCATCAACCAAACCGAGCACCGCTTCCACATCGTACACGCGTCGACCCAATACGCTAATCTGAGTCTTCTTCGCTTCAAGCTCTTGCACCAACTGATGGGTTTCGTCTTGCTGCTGGCTGTAAAGCTGCTCGAGTTGACGCTTTTCTTCACTCACTGCTGCCAGTGCTTGCGTGAGCGCCGCTTGCTCGCTTTGGCTTGTTTGCCAGTAGGTGTATACACCAGTGCCTGCGGCCATGACACCTACAACCGCTAGGGCCAATGTGGTCGCGACAGCACGACGAGATAGGTAAAAACGCGAAATACCAGCCGGCGCTGGTATCGAAATAGTAATTTTGTTCGACATATGGGTTCTATTAGGCTTCTTCACCTAAATCGGATAAATGTTCAATATCCCTATGGAGAAGATCGTCATCCCCAACATTGAGTTCGACCAGGCGTTTTAGGTGTCCGATACTCTCAATATCAATATGATCGATCGCAAGACGGATGATATTGTTATTGAGTCCAACCACCTTGGCGACAAGTTGAATCTCGACATCACTCCCTGGAAGTGAAAATTGTACATTGACGTCCTCTTCGCGGCTCAGCGTCGAGGCAGCATCACATGCGAGTAATACACCGTGCAAAGAAAGATCACGAATTGATGCGTCAATACGATGCGATCCTTGAACTAACACGGCAGGGGCTTGATAAACCACCCGTGAAAATCGGCGACGTTCTTTCATCTGTTGCTTCTCCCATGACTATGTGTTGAGTCTAGCAGACAAGCGATAAAGACAAACCCTCGACCCTTCTCATTGTTGACCTACTCAACAGAATATTTTGCCCATCAGGCCCAATGCTCTGAGATGG
This sequence comes from Vibrio sp. R15-SG3-ISO1B, assembly GCF_059833835.1. Taxonomy (NCBI): domain Bacteria; kingdom Pseudomonadati; phylum Pseudomonadota; class Gammaproteobacteria; order Vibrionales; family Vibrionaceae; genus Vibrio; species Vibrio sp. R15-SG3-ISO1B. The sequence continues at coordinate 132,745 of NZ_JCBDGG010000034.1, forward strand.
CGCGAACCATCAGTGAGTCGCTATCGTCCTCAATATGAAAGGCCGCTAATCTTAGCGGCCTTTGGGTAAAGATCAAGCGGTAATCGATTACTTGGCGATACGCTTGTACTTGATACGGTGTGGTTCGGCTGCTTCAGGCCCCAAGGTCTTTTTCAGCCATTCCATGTATTCCGTGTAGTTGCCTTCGTAGAAGTTCACTTGGCCTTCATCACGGTAATCAATGATGTGCGTAGCGATACGGTCAAGGAACCAACGGTCGTGCGAGATCACCATGGCACAGCCAGGGAATTCAAGCAGCGCTTCTTCCAATGCTCGTAGGGTTTCCACGTCGAGGTCGTTGGTTGGCTCATCGAGAAGCAACACGTTGCCGCCCGCTTTAAGCAGTTTCGCTAAGTGGACACGGTTGCGCTCACCACCCGACAACTCGCCAATCACTTTCTGCTGATCGCTGCCTTTAAAGTTAAAGCGAGAGCAGTACGCGCGAGCAGGGATTTCGAAGTTGTTGATCTTGATGATATCCGCGCCTTCCGAAATCTCTTGGTAGACGGTTTTCGAATCGTCCATCGAGTCACGGAACTGATCGACGGATGCCAACTTGACGGTTTCACCCATTTCGATAGTGCCTGAATCTGGTTGCTCTGCACCACTCAACATCTTAAACAGCGTTGATTTACCCGCACCGTTGGCACCGATGATGCCGACAATCGCCCCTTTTGGCATGCTGAACGACAGGTCATCAATCAATACGCGGCCGTCGAACGACTTGCTCAGGTTAGAGACTTCAATCACCTTGTCGCCAAGACGCTCACCTGGTGGAATAAACAGCTCGTTGGTTTCGTTACGCTTTTGGCGATCGCCGCTTTGCAGCTCTTCAAAGCGAGCCATACGCGCCTTAGACTTCGATTGACGGCCTTTCGGGTTTTGACGAACCCACTCCAGCTCTTTCTCAATGGTCTTTTGACGTGCTTTCTCTTGTGACGCTTCTTGTTGCAGACGCGCGTCTTTTTGCTCTAGCCATGAGGTGTAGTTACCTTGCCATGGAATACCTTCACCACGGTCCAATTCAAGGATCCAACCTGCGGCGTTGTCGAGGAAGTAACGGTCGTGGGTAATCGCCACAACGGTGCCAGTGTAATCGACAAGGAAACGCTCTAGCCACGCGACGGATTCGGCATCCAAGTGGTTGGTCGGTTCGTCGAGCAGCAGCATATCTGGCTTAGAAAGAAGTAGGCGACAAATCGCCACACGGCGGCGTTCACCACCCGATAGATGAGCAATTTTTTGATCCCACTCAGGCAGACGCAGTGCATCCGCGGCGCGCTCCAGCGCGTTTTCGAGGTTGTGGCCTTCTTTGGCTTGAATCAGCGCTTCTAGCTCACCTTGCTCTTTTGCGAGGGCATCGAAATCCGCATCGGGTTCTGCGTAAGCCGCGTAGACTTCGTCCAGACGCTTCATTGCGCCAGCGACATCAGATACCGCCTCTTCGACGATTTCACGTACCGTTTTCGATTCATCGAGCACAGGTTCCTGTGGCAGGTAGCCGACATTCAGGCCCGGTTGTGGACGCGCTTCACCATCGATGTCGGTATCAATACCCGCCATGATGCGTAGTAGGGTCGACTTACCAGCACCATTGAGGCCCAAAACACCGATTTTTGCGCCAGGGAAAAAGCTCAGAGAGATGTCTTTAAGAATTTGTCGCTTTGGTGGCACCACTTTGCTCACGCGCGACATGGTATATACGTATTCAGCCATTGCCGATCGTTCCTAACTATTCAATCTACGTAACTCGTCATTTTATACCAAGCGAACGCGTTTTGTTACTCCCGAGAGGGAGGAAATCGGTTCAACGTCAGTCAAGCCTTGCCACTCAATGTCACTATTGTGTGAATTTATTATTATTTACATCTGAGCTCTTTACAGCAGGGGGGAGGATCGAGTTAATTTAGAGAGAGGTTTTCCCTTCAAGGATGAGGCTTTATGACGCTGAGCGATTCCCGTTTGTTGTCCTACTTTTCTCGAACCGCGGTCTGGTTTTGTGCGGTTGTGGGCAGCGCCACTTATGCTACTTCAGCGGTAGCCGACCTCGCCACTCAGCGAGCGTTGTACGATCAAGCACAAGATTTGCTCGATGAGAAAAAGGTTGATGATTATCAGGCTCTAAGGCCCGACATCGCCGACTATCCCTTAACGCCCTACGTCGATTATCGCGCTTTCTTAGTCAACATTGGAAATCGCTCCTCCGCAGAGGTGAACCAGTTTATTGAGCGCTATAAAACGCTGCCTTTTTCTGGGCGTATCAGCGCACCGTATTTGGACGCCTTAGCCAAAGATAACCAATGGCAGCGCTTTCTTGAATTTCAGACAGCGCTGCCGAGAGGCGAGAGTTATCAGTGTCACTATTACTGGGCTCATTACCAAACAGGCAACAAAGCGTTAGCATGGCAAGGCGCGAAAACGCTATGGCGATCCGGTTCAAGTATTGCGGATGCGTGTGACCCGCTTTTTGCCGCTTGGGATACGCATGGCCAACGCAGTGATCGTGATGTGCTCGATCGGGTATTACTCGTGTTTGACTCTGGAAATGGCAGCTTACTCAACTACTTGGTCAAGCAACTTGAGAGTGAGCAAGCCAAAATAGCAGGACAACGAGCGCAATCGCTGTTTCGCGATCCCGCAACCTTGGCAAAGGCGGCAGCGCAGTTTCCTGATGAACCGTTTTATCATCAGTTAGTCAGCAGCGGCATGAAAAAGCTCGCGCGTCGTGACGTTGTCAAAGCGCAGCAAGAGTACAGTGACGTGATAGCGGCAGTGTCGCTACCCACCGAATCTCAGCAGAATTTGGCCGATTTTATTGCTTTTCGTTTGATGAATCGTGACGAGCCGGAGCTGATCGCGTGGCGTGATGATGTGATAGCGCACAGTGCTAACCTCTCTTTGCTCGAGCGGCGCATCCGTTTGGCGATAGGTGAAGATGACTGGCCAGCGGTCAGTCGTTGGCTTGATGCACTCCCTGTGAGTTATCAAGAGACCCTCCGCTGGCAATATTGGCGCGCGAGAGCGGAAATGGCCGCCGGTCAAATGAGCCAAGCGAATCAGCGTTTAGAGGCTATTGTTGGTCAGCGCAACTTCTACAGCGTGGCAGCCGCGCAAGCGCTTCAGCGTTCGATTGTCTATCCCACCTCCACCATTACATTGGCGCCCGAGCTGGTTGAGCCGTTTGAGACGACTCTCGTGCGGATCGAGGAGTTGATTGATCGCGATAAAATTACCGCGGCCAAAAGTGAGTGGCGATGGCTACTTGGGCGGGTCAATAAATCGCAGCGAGAGATGCTGGCCGCTTATGCATCGTTCAAAGGTTGGCACCATTTGACCGTTACCGCCAGTATTCAGGCCAAAATGTGGGATAACCTAGAAATTCGTTTCCCGATTGCGCATCGCTGGTGGTTCAATTTCTATGGCGATAAGCACAATATTGATCCTATCACCCTAATGTCACTGGCCCGCCAGGAGAGTGCGATGGATGTCGAGGCCCGTTCGCCGGTCGGTGCACGCGGTATTATGCAGATCATGCCTTCTACGGCCAAATACACGGCGAGAAAGTATCAGTTAACTTATCAAGGCAGTGCGGATCTGTACGAAGTGGGCAAAAACATCGAAATCGGTAGCCACTACCTGAAAGGGCTGCTTGACGATTACGACCATAACCGCATTCTGGCATTCGCGGCGTATAATGCGGGGCCGAATCGGGTCAAAACGTGGCGTGAGCGCAGTGACGGTAAGCTGGACGTGTTCGCTTTTATTGAAGCGATCCCCTTTAAGGAAACGCGCGGTTATGTACAGAATATTTTGATGTTTGAAACTTACTATCGTGAAGTGCTGGGTGAGGACGGACACTTTTTGAGCCAAAAAGAGCTGCAAGCGAAGTACTGAGACCGTGACGCTTGAATCCAAAGGTAAAGCTTGGGAATATTGACGCTATCAATGGTCGTACTGAAGTAAACGCAATGGAACCAGAGTACAAAGAGTGGCAACAGATCCTAGACCTTGTCGCCAAAAGCAGTGAGTCTCATCAACATGAGATGCTACTGACGATGCTGCTGACGCCCGATGAAAGGGAAGCGTTGGTCGCGCGGGTCAATATTTTCCGTGAGTTACTGAAGGGGGAATTGTCACAGCGTCAAATCAGTCAGATGCTGGGGGTAGGGGTAGCTACCATCACGCGCGGCTCGAATGAACTCAAATCCAAATCCGCGCAAGATAAAGCCGCGTTAGCGGCTCTGCTCGAGCGCGGTGAGACCGATTAAGACTCCCTACCACTCACTGGGAAGTGGTCTGGATTCATAAATGGGATGAGCGCCAAAACAAGCGCTTGATGGTACACGGAGCTGCGCGTCAACAAATCGTGGGTCAGTAGGCTGATAGCGCCGCCTTTTTGCTTAATGTTTTCAGTGCCAAAGACCTCATCCATCACATCGCCAAGTTCATTGGCGTCTTTGAGCTTGTCAAGGACCACCGGTGGCAACATCAAGCTCGCTGAACGCGATTCGCCGCGTTGTTGTTGAGACTCAATCACCATCCATGCAAAGGTCACTTGTCCTTCAATACCGGCTTCTAGCCCAACATAGAAATCCGCATCTGCTACTGCCTGCTTGGCGTTGGTCACACGTTGGCGAGCACCTTGGTACGTCTCTTGATTGCCCATCGGTTGGTCAGCGACGCCGCTTGGCACGCTAACGCCAGAGAATTCAAACGATTGGTTTGGAAACGAGGCAAGAAACGCACTTTTTACCGCGTTGATCTTCGCCGGGTTAAGCGAAGCGACAATAACCTTCTTCACGGTCATCAATAACCTCTTCTGGTGCTAAGTGGATTAGGCTGAGCTGCGCTAAGGTCAAAGGCGGAGACAAGTAATAGCCTTGCATATAGTCACATTCATAACTGGCTAGCCACTCGTGATCCTCTTGCGTCTCAATGCCCTCAGCGGTGACTATCATAGATTGTGAGTGGCAAAGATCAACCAAGGGTTTGATCACTTTACGGTTATCGGTTTTGACTAGCGTGGCTAAGAACTCTTTATCAAGCTTGATCTTTTGCACTGGGTACTCGACCAGTTGAACGATGGAGGTATAGCCAGAGCCAAAGTCATCAATGGCGAGCTTAAAGCCCATAATTGACAACTCATGAAGCAGTAGATAGCTCTGGGAGTCTGAGGCAAAGGTCTCGGTAATTTCAAAATCGATCAAGCTAGGAATCACGTGATACTTATCGCTCATTGTCTGAATAAACTGGGCGAGTTGTAACGAGTCGAGTTCTGCTGACGACAGGTTTATAGAGACTTGCACTGGGCCGTCAAAGCTACTCTGAATATCGGCAAAGTCTTTGAAAGCTTCTTCAATCACCCAACGATCAATACTGCCAAATAGGCCGGTTTGTTCAGAGATTGGAATAAACTCACTGGGTTCGACTCGCCCCAACTTAGGCGATTCCCAGCGCAGCAGCGCTTCAACCCCGCGAATTTCACTGCCATCGCGATTGTAATAGGGCTGATAGAGCAAAGTGAACTCTTTGTCGTACTCACCACTACGCAGCGCGCGCTCGATTTTCTCTTTGCGTCGCACCACGTCATCGAGCGCTTTCGAGTAAGGCGCCACTTGGTTTTTACCGGCTCGTTTGGCTTGATACATGGCTGTGTCGGCATTGGAGAGTAACTTGGCCAAGTCTTTGCCATCATCGGGGTAGCAGGCGATACCAATACTGGCCGTGATTGGGAAAGAGCCCAAAGGGGAGTGAGTGTGGCTTTGAATCGGTTGCAAAATCGCGTTGGCGATGTGGGTCGCGTAATCGCCTTGTCTGCCAGCGGCAATAAATATGGCAAATTCATCACCAGAAAGACGAGAGGCGAGGGACTTGACGCCAAAATTGTTTTCCAGTTGGTCGCACAGTGTTTTCAAGTGCTGGGCGAAATTGACCAGTAGCGTATCGCCGATGTGATGGCCGTACTTGTCATTGACGTACTTGAAGTTATCGAGGTCGATGTAAAGAATCCATGCGTGAGTGACGGCCAGAGTATTGGAAAGGCTGCGTTCAACGCACATCTGAAATTGGTAGCGGTTGGCCAACTGAGTTAAATGATCGTTCTCTGCCATCGCCTTGGTTTTTTGATAGCTCGAATCAAGCTCACGATACATGTCATAAAAACGCATCGACAAGCGACCAATTTCGTTGTCACTGCCCAACCTGTCGATGTTGTGTCGCTTGTGTTGCTCCACCTCTTGCAATTGGTGATCAAGGCGGGTGATGGGACGAATGACATGTCGATAAAGTAAAAACAGTAAGATCAGCACGGTAACCAAAGAGGACGCACCAAACGAGAGCAGTAGCTTATGTTCGATTTTGGCCAATTTTTCGGTCAGTAGATAGTGCGCTGGGTCAAGCACGGCGAACAAGCCATGTTTAAGCTCGACCGACTGGGTTAAACCAGACTTAAAAATGGGCTTGGGGGCATAGAAAATACTGCTGTCGTTATCAAATTCGATGATGTGTTTGAGCTGATCATATTTGTCGAGTGTCAAAGCCACCACGACAAAAAATACCCGCTCCTTGTTATAACTCAACGGCACATTGAGGGTGCTTTGGTCGAGCACATCATAACGAATCAGAATGCTTTGGCCTTGGAAGTTTTTTGCAAACCCTAGATGGCGCGTTTGGCCGCTATTGTTGTAGGTCTGCTCAACATAGTCGCGCACGTTGTCATCGAGCGTTGCGAACGGGTCGGATTGGTTGTCCGAATAGAACTCCACGTTTTGTTCGCTATCGAGAATCGCGACGGCAATCGAATCATCGTCGCTGGTTTGCAGCTGCTTGACGGATAGCTGCAAATTGCTGATCAGATTCATTTCTCGATAGGGGTTTTCGGGTTGGGTCAGGTAGTAACGGATGATGTCGCTTTTGGTCAATGAAAGTGAGTAGCTGTTGAGTAATGCAACGGAGTGACGAAAGTGACCGGCGAGCTTTTCCATCGTGAGTTGCAGATAACTGTTCTCACGTTTAATTAGCGCATCTTTTTGGTTGATGTAGATGCTATAGCTAGATACCGCCGCGCTCATCAGCACCACGGGGGCAACCAGCAGTAGGACTCTAGTGCTGAGCTTCATGACGTTTGAGAATACTATTAATAATTTTTGCCCTTAGGCTTATGTTGGCCGCGGTGAGCTCGCTGTCGATCAGCGCCCCGTCGACCCTGCTTGATTCTGGAAATAATGATGCATCATTTATGTACCATTCTGGCAACAGTTTCAATGCACTTAAGTTGGGCGTTGCAGCTTTAATATCTGTTGCATTTATTGCAGCAATATTGGGATCCATCAGGAAATTCACAAAGGCTTTGGCGGCGTCTTTGTTGGTGCTGCTTTTCGGAATCGCCAGACAGTCGACCCAAATGAACAACTGTCCTTCAGGAATCACAAAGCCCCATTTCCCTTCACCGTAGAAACGATTGAGAGAATATTGATCTCCGCTGTAGGCCAGCGCCATGTCCAGTGCGTTGGCATCCGCTTGGCTACGGATATAGCTGAGGATGTACTCAAAGGTCAGTACCCGGTCACTAAATTCAATTAACTGTGGGTATGCCTTTTGTAATGTGTCCGGGTTGTCTTCGATTGGAGAGAGACCAAGCGCATAAAACAGCGGAAGAAAGCTTTCGATGCTGTCGTTAATCATGCCGATCTTACCTTTGTGCTCTTGGGGCGGGTAGACGAAGTCATGCCATGTTGCGGGCGGATGTTTTACCGCCGAGTGCCGAAATGCAATGCCCACTGTCCCCCAAAAGTAAGGAACGGCATGGGTGCCGCAGACTTGATTCCACTTAGCCGCATTATGTTGACGGTTGGAGAGGTCAGTTAGGTCCTCAAACATGTTGAGGCGACCATAGATTTGCGCAGAGACGTTATCAAGTACGACAACATCAAACGGCAACTGGTCAGTGCGGAGCATTAATAAACTGCGTTTGTCGTCATTGTCAAAATGGTCAAGGCGCAGAGGGGTAGAGCTTTGTTGCTGCCATTGGTCAATCACGTTCGGGGACAAGGTGTCCTCCCACATGTAGAGATTGAGTGGATTGGCGTACGTAATGGCGCTACAAAAGAGCGGAGCAATGAATGAATAAAGAGCGAGCCTCATAACTGACTTTATTGAGTTGATGAATGAAAGTCAGCGCGTGCTGACACCTTGCTATGCAACTTAATGTACTCATAGTATGAGCATTTGCACTAGGTGTCAGCTTTAATCGTCAATTTATTGATTAGGCTGTGAGCAAAGTTACAGCAATTTCACTTGTGTAGGTTTGACATTTTCACTCGGATAGCAGCCCAACACTTTAAGATGTTTGGTAATCCGAGTGAGTTCGTTCAGGGCTTGCTGCATTTCTTGAGAGTCCAGATGCGCCTCGAGATCGACGTAGAACATCTCCTCCCAAGGGTTGCCCATGATAGGCCTTGATTCCAATTTGTTCATGTTGATGCCGTAGCGTTGCAGCACTAGTAGGGTTTCCACCAGGGAGCCCGCTTGCTGAGACGTGGACATGATCAAAGTGGTTTTTGCCGGAATTTGCGCCGACACTTCGACAGGCTTACGCGCAACAACGATAAAGCGAGTGTGGTTCTCGGTTTGATTGGCAATGTTGCCTTGAATTGCTTGAAGGCCATACAACTTACCGCTCGAAGCATTCCCGATGGCAGCGACGTCGCGTCGGTTCATTTCTTGAACTTTTTGCATCGCATCGGCCGTGCTCGCGCAAGACTCTAGCTTAACGCCTTTCAGACGGCTCAAAAACTCGCTGCATTGCTGGTGGGGCTGTGGGTGAGAGTACAAGGTTTTGATCTCTTCTAAGCGGATGTCCTGCGTGGCCACCAAGCAGTGCTCAATCGGTAATGTCAGCTCACCGACAATATAGAGAGTGGTGTGTTGCAGTAAGTCATACACCTCATTGATAGAGCCTGAACTGGTGTTTTCAATCGGAAGTACGCCATAGTCTGCATGACCGGACTCCACAGTGTTCGCCACTTCTTTAAAGTGATCGCAGTTTAATTCAATTAACTCAGTGTTTTTACGGCTGAAGTATTCTCGGCTCGCGAGGTGAGAGTAGGAGCCCTTGGCACCAAGAAAAGCAACCCGAGCCAACGGTTTGCGGCTCAGTTCTGGGTTAGCGAGGTTTTGTAGATACGATTGCTGGAGGAGTACAGAGTCTTCAATGATGGTGTGAAACAGTTTGGTGATGTATTGCGCATCGAGCTGATACTTCTCTTTGCCATTATTGATGAGCTTAACCAGCAACTGCTGCTCACGTACGGCGTCACGTACTGGTTTGGATGTTTGAACTTTACTCTTCGCAACCTCAATGCTCATCTCACGGCGTTCAGAAAGGAGTTTAAGCAGTTGGTCGTCGAGTTCGTTTAAGCGTAAACGAATGTCATCAAGTGAGTATTTTTGTTCAGTCATCCTAGTATTCCTTATAAAAAAAGCCTCCCGATGGGAGGCTTTCTGTTCGTTTTTGACTTGTTTTTAAAAACGAGCGAGCCTCCAGTCTAGTGGAGAAAAAACAAGTCAAAAAAGAACAGGGGTGAACGGTGCATAAAAGTCGATTCCAAATGAATGTTCAACCACAATAAGCAACGGAGTATGGAGCGTCAAGCAAAAAAATAGCGCCCGCCGGGCGCTATTCTCAAATCTTCTCAGTCTGCTGATTACTCTTCAACTTCTTCCAGTTGTGGCTTGTCCGTACGACGTGCCTCAGGTTTGTGGCGGAGTTTATTAAGCTGACGTTCTAATTTCTGTTCTACCTCGTTAACGGCAGCGTACAAATCTTCATGGGTAGCAGAAGCGATAAGTTGGCCTTTCGGAACCGTGATGATTGCCTCGAATTTTTTCTGTTTATTCGGTTCTTCACTAAAGGTGGCTTGGCAACCGATAATGTCTACTTGCCATTTTTCTAGCTTCTGGAACTTGCTCTCAATGTGATTGCGGATTGCAGAGGTGATGTCGATGTTTTTACCAGTGATGTTTACTTTCATAGATGCTTTCCTCTGTGTCATCCCTCATGGGTTAACTCCAGATTACTCACCGCAGGTATAAATAAAGTGATCTAGATCACTATTGTGTAGGCTGTTTTTTGGATTAAATTCAAACGTGATCTAACTCAAAGAGTCGATTCATCACCGCTCAAAAAAGCTTGTTAAACCATAAAAACTCATTAGATTGGAAGAGGTAACACGCTAAAAATCATCCGCTTTTTAGGGGCGGTTTACGGTCTAAATAAATCATTGGTTGCATTTTAATCGCATCAAGAGTGTGACACCGCGCTCCCTTTCTCTTCCTCTCTCGATTTTCCTAATACAATTCTGACGACAGCTAGCGTACCCATCATAGTATTCTTCTCATTCACTTTGCTTGTTCTCACTATGTAATTTGAAGGAAGAAAATGTGATTTGAATAAACAAAAACGCCGCGCAACTTGCGCGGCGAGTAGAGAAAAGAACGGATGGCTTAAGAATCCGGATTGAGCTCGATTAGCGCCTCAGTCCGCTTCACGGCATCCTCTAATCCGAGTTGTTGATAGGCTTCAAGCTGAATCTGCAATGATTTGCGAGCGGCTTCAGTATCAGGATAAGTACGCTGCAACTCTTGGGTACGGTTGATGGCGGCAATCCATGCCTCGCGGCGAAGGTAGAAATCCGCGGTCGCTAAATCGTAGTTGGCGAGGCGATTTTTGAGCGCGTACATGCGTTTTTGAGAGTCCGCTGCGTATGGGCTATTTGGGTAACGCTCAAGAAGACGCTTAAAGTCTGCGAATGCTTTTTTCACCGGCTCAGGATCTCGGTCACTACGATCGATATTGAGCAGATCATGCATAAAGTTGCGATCTTGCGCCATGTGAGAGAGTCCGCGCATGTAGAGGACCCAGTCCAATTTCTCATGGGTTGGGTTCAAACGCGTAAAGCGCTCTATGGTCGCCAAACCGAGCGCCAAGTCATCGTTTTTGTAGTAAGCGTAAATAAGGTCTAGCTGAACCTGCTCTGAGTAAGCGCCGAATGGATAACGTGAATCTAGAGCTTCAAGTTGCTCAATAGCGGTGAGCCAGTTCCCGCTTTGCAAAGAAAGTTGCGCTTCAGAATACAGTTCTGATGGTGGCACATCAGGAACGATCTCCTCGCTGCTCGAGCAGCCAACCAATATGGATAATGCCAATAAGCCAGATAATGTATGCTGTTTCATGTCAGGATTCGATTCCTTGAATTAAATATTTAGTACGCCGCCGTTACTTTCTAAGCGGTAACGGATACAATGGCGCTTATTTTTTCATAGTAGAGACTATTAGTCTCACAGTTTTTAAAAAAGTTCGATATGGCTCAGCAGATTGAATTAACCAATACAGTAAAAGATAGCCAGCTAGGTCAACGCCTCGATCAGGCGATTGCCGAATTGTTTACCGATTTTTCGCGCTCACGTCTAAAAGAGTGGTTACTCGAAGGCAAAGTGAGTGTGGACGGCCAAGTGGTCACCAAGCCGCGCACCAAAGTGATGGGCGGTGAAGAGATCACCTTACAAGCGGAACTCGAAGACGAAGAACGTTGGGAAGCGCAAGATATTCCTCTGGATATCGTTTATGAAGATGACGACATTATCGTGATCAACAAACCGCGTGACTTTGTGGTTCACCCAGGTGCCGGTACGCCAGATGGCACTGTGCTCAACGCGTTACTGCATCATTACCCAGCGATTGCGGAAGTGCCTCGTGCCGGGATCGTTCACCGCTTGGACAAAGACACCACGGGCCTTATGGTGGTGGCGAAAACGGTCCCAGCGCAAACGCGCCTGGTTCGTGCTCTGCAAAAGCGCAACATTACTCGTGAGTATGAAGCGATCGCTATTGGTCGTATGACCGCGGGCGGTAAGGTTGAGCAGCCGATTGGTCGACACTCAACCAAACGCACACTTATGGCGGTGAGTCCAATGGGTAAACCTGCGGTGACGCATTACCGCGTGGCCGAGCATTTCCGCGAACACACGCGCATTCGCTTGCGTTTGGAGACCGGACGTACACACCAAATTCGCGTGCATATGTCGTATTTGCAGCACCCGCTATTGGGTGACACCGCTTATGGTGGCCGCGCTCGCATTCCTTCTGGCGCAACCCAAGAGCTAGCGGAGAAAATCCGTGGTTTTGATCGCCAAGCATTGCATGCGGTCATGTTGCGTTTTGCGCATCCGATCACCGGTGAGGAGCTCGAGTTTCATGCGCCTGTGCCTGATGACATGGTTGAGATGACCCTAGCGCTTCGCCTGGATGCTCAAACTCACGGTCTGGAAGAAGAGATCTAAATGTCCATGATCATCCCCAACTGGCCCGCGCCAGCGAACGTAAAAGCGTTTGCCTCAACTCGAGAGGGGGGCGTCTCTATGTCTCCTTATCAAGGGTTGAATGTGGGGATGCATGTCGGAGACGATCCTGAGTTGGTGGCGCAAAACCGCCAATGGTTGATGGCGCATTCAGGCATGCCCTCGGCGCCGGTTTGGCTCAACCAGACCCACTCTACCCATGTTGTGACGCTCGACTCGGCGACCGATACGGTTTTGGATGCCGATGGGGCGTTGACTCGACAAACCGGCATAGTATGCAGCGCGATGACCGCCGATTGTTTGCCGGTGCTGCTGACCAATCGTGAGGGTACAGAGGTTGCCGCGGTGCATGCAGGGTGGCGAGGCTTACTTGACGGGATTGTTGAGAATGCGGTGCGCTTGATGAGTGGCGAATTGATGGCCTGGATTGGTCCTGCGATCAGCGTTGAGGCGTTTGAAGTAGGTCAAGAGGTCCGTGATCAATTTGTCGCTCATGATTCACAAGCCCAAACGGCGTTTTTACCTGGCCGACAACCTGGCAAGTACATGGCGGATATGAATCGCCTTGTTGAACAGCGCCTTCAATCGGTCGGCGTGACGGCCATCTATCAAAGCGGGCTGTGTACCTATCGTGATGCTGACCGTTTTTACTCCTACCGACGCGATGGCGTGACAGGTCGACAAGCCAGTTTTATTTGGCTTGAATCATAATCCCACCTGTTTATTAGGGAAACTCCTCCCTGCTACCTTGAAATTGCCCTTGTGCGTATCCATCTTTCTTTATGATGAATTTCGTTCACCTCATTTGAGTTAGGAAGGTAGGTATGCGTCTTGACAGATTTACGAGCAAATTCCAAATCGCGATATCTGACGCCCAATCGTTGGCGCTCGGCCGCGACCATCAATACATAGAACCCGTTCACCTAATGGTAGCGCTGATGGATCAGGACGGTAGCCCGATTCGTCCTTTGCTCACCATGCTCAATGTGGACGTGATGCATCTACGCTCAAAATTGAGTGAAATTCTTGACCGCTTGCCCAAAGTAAGTGGCATTGGCGGTGATGTGCAATTGTCGAGCGCAATGGGCACGCTGTTTAACTTGTGTGACAAAGTGGCGCAAAAGCGCAAAGATGCGTACATCTCATCAGAAATTTTCTTGCTGGCGGCGATCGAAGACCGCGGCCCACTTGGCAGTTTGCTTAAAGAGCAAGGCCTTACTCAAGATAAAATCGCTGCAGCGATAGATAAGATTCGCGGTGGACAAACCGTCAACGACCCCAATGCTGAAGAGTTGCGCCAAGCGTTAGAGAAATTCACGATTGATCTCACCGAGCGTGCCGAGCAAGGCAAGCTTGACCCGGTCATCGGCCGTGATGATGAGATACGTCGCACCATTCAAGTCTTGCAGCGCCGCACAAAAAACAACCCGGTGATCATTGGTGAACCTGGAGTGGGTAAAACCGCCATCGTCGAAGGGTTGGCACAACGTATCATCAATAACGAAGTGCCAGAGGGATTGCGCGGGCGCCGAGTACTCTCCTTGGATATGGGCGCACTGGTTGCAGGGGCCAAATACCGTGGTGAGTTCGAAGAGCGTTTGAAATCCGTCCTCAATGAATTGTCTAAAGAGGAGGGAAACATCATCCTCTTTATTGATGAGATTCATACCATGGTGGGCGCAGGTAAAGGCGAAGGTTCAATGGATGCCGGTAACATGCTTAAACCCGCGTTGGCTCGGGGCGAGTTGCACTGTGTCGGGGCAACCACCTTAGATGAGTACCGCCAATACATCGAAAAAGATCCTGCGCTTGAACGACGCTTTCAAAAAGTGCTGGTGGATGAGCCGTCAGTGGAAGATACCGTGGCTATCTTACGCGGTCTCAAAGAGCGCTATGAGTTGCATCACCATGTGGAAATTACTGACCCTGCTATTGTGGCGGCGGCGAGTCTCTCGCATCGATACGTATCGGATCGCCAATTGCCTGACAAAGCGATCGACTTAATTGATGAAGCCGCATCCAGTATTCGCATGCAGATTGACTCCAAACCCGAGTCGCTCGATAAGTTGGAGCGTAAAATCATTCAACTTAAAATTGAGCAACAAGCGCTGACCAACGAACATGATGAAGCCAGTGAGAAGCGATTGCAGATCCTTAATGAAGAGTTGAATGAAAAAGAGCGGGAGTTTGCTGAGCTGGAAGAGGTGTGGAACGCAGAAAAAGCGGCCTTATCGGGTACTCAACACATTAAAGGGGAACTCGAGCAAGCGAGAATGGATATGGAATTTGCACGTCGTGCGGGTGATTTAAACCGCATGTCTGAGTTGCAATATGGCCGAATCCCAGAGTTAGAGAAGCAGCTTGATTTGGCAACCCAAGCCGAAATGCAGGAGATGACTCTGCTACGCAATAAGGTCACCGACAATGAAATTGCCGAAGTGCTGTCAAAACAGACGGGCATTCCTGTGTCGAAGATGCTTGAAGCAGAGAAAGAAAAACTGCTGCGAATGGAAGACGTCTTGCATAAGCGTGTGATTGGCCAGACTGAAGCTGTTGAAGTGGTATCGAATGCGATTCGCCGCAGTCGCGCGGGCTTATCCGATCCGAACAAACCGATTGGTTCGTTTCTATTCTTAGGGCCAACCGGTGTTGGTAAAACCGAGCTGTGCAAAACCCTAGCGAACTTTATGTTCGATAGTGAAGACGCCATGGTTCGTATCGATATGTCCGAGTTTATGGAGAAACACTCTGTGGCTCGTCTTGTCGGCGCGCCTCCGGGTTATGTGGGCTATGAAGAGGGTGGCTACCTAACAGAAGCCGTGCGTCGTAAGCCTTATTCGGTCATCTTATTGGATGAAGTGGAGAAGGCTCACCCTGATGTGTTTAACATCCTGCTTCAAGTATTAGATGATGGACGATTAACGGATGGACAAGGTCGTACGGTCGATTTTCGTAATACCGTTGTCATAATGACATCTAACCTTGGCTCTGCGCGCATCCAAGAAAGCTTTGGTCAGGTCGATTATGAGGGCATGAAGCAGCAAGTGATGGAGGTGGTCAGCAAACATTTCCGCCCAGAGTTTTTAAACCGTGTGGACGAAAGTGTGGTGTTCCACCCATTAGGAGCAGACCATATCAAGTCGATTGCTTCAATTCAGTTAGCGAGACTGTCTGCTCGCATGGAAGAAAAAGGCTTTGTGCTTGAGGTGTCTGACAAAGCGCTCGATCTCATTGCTCAAGTTGGGTTTGACCCTGTCTATGGTGCAAGACCACTGAAACGGGCGATACAACAGAGCGTTGAAAACCCACTAGCGAAATCTATCCTCGCGGGTGAGGTGATACCAGATAAACCCGTGAAGCTGGTGGTGAGTCACGATCAAATTATTGCTCACCAATAATTATCCTCTAACAGAAGGGCCGAAACGGCCCTTTTTGCTGCTATTTAAATCGCATCGGTCAAAGCTTGAGCGAACGACGCAAATATTACGACTTTTTGCTAAATGCCTCTTGCCTCGATGCGATTCCTGCCTATAATGCGCCTCCGTTGGCACGGAAAAGCATACGATGCAATCGAGCCAATAGGTCGAAGAAACGCGATGAAAATTAGTTTCTGAAATTAAGCGAAAAGTGTTTGACACTAAAAGTTAAATCGCTAAAATGGCCGTCCGTTTCGAGTGAGCCTTACGGCAAGTGAGAAACACCTAGCTCTTTAACAATATAAACCTATCAATCTGTGTGGGCACTCGTTGATGATAATCCACTTTTGGTTTTCACTTTTTTATAAAAAGTAAAATCAAAAACTGATTCTTCGGAATCATTGGCTATCAATGAACTGAGTGACCATTCGAATTGGGAAGCAGCCTTGAGCTGTTTTGTTTTACTTTTTCAAAAGTGAAAGCCAATAAGAGCACAGTCAATTCAAGTTTTCTAGGAACTAGCTTCTAGTCACTAGGAACTTATCAGTATTCATTGAGCCGAACAAAACCTTAAATTGAAGAGTTTGATCATGGCTCAGATTGAACGCTGGCGGCAGGCCTAACACATGCAAGTCGAGCGGAAACGACTTAACTGAACCTTCGGGGAACGTTAAGGGCGTCGAGCGGCGGACGGGTGAGTAATGCCTGGGAAATTGCCCTGATGTGGGGGATAACCATTGGAAACGATGGCTAATACCGCATAATAGCTTTCGAGCTCAAAGAGGGGGACCTTCGGGCCTCTCGCGTCAGGATATGCCCAGGTGGGATTAGCTAGTTGGTGAGGTAAGGGCTCACCAAGGCGACGATCCCTAGCTGGTCTGAGAGGATGATCAGCCACACTGGAACTGAGACACGGTCCAGACTCCTACGGGAGGCAGCAGTGGGGAATATTGCACAATGGGCGCAAGCCTGATGCAGCCATGCCGCGTGTATGAAGAAGGCCTTCGGGTTGTAAAGTACTTTCAGCAGTGAGGAAGGTGGGTGTGTTAATAGCGCACTCATTTGACGTTAGCTGCAGAAGAAGCACCGGCTAACTCCGTGCCAGCAGCCGCGGTAATACGGAGGGTGCGAGCGTTAATCGGAATTACTGGGCGTAAAGCGCATGCAGGTGGTTTGTTAAGTCAGATGTGAAAGCCCGGGGCTCAACCTCGGAATTGCATTTGAAACTGGCAGACTAGAGTACTGTAGAGGGGGGTAGAATTTCAGGTGTAGCGGTGAAATGCGTAGAGATCTGAAGGAATACCAGTGGCGAAGGCGGCCCCCTGGACAGATACTGACACTCAGATGCGAAAGCGTGGGGAGCAAACAGGATTAGATACCCTGGTAGTCCACGCCGTAAACGATGTCTACTTGGAGGTTGTGGCCTTGAGCCGTGGCTTTCGGAGCTAACGCGTTAAGTAGACCGCCTGGGGAGTACGGTCGCAAGATTAAAACTCAAATGAATTGACGGGGGCCCGCACAAGCGGTGGAGCATGTGGTTTAATTCGATGCAACGCGAAGAACCTTACCTACTCTTGACATCCAGAGAACTTTCCAGAGATGGATTGGTGCCTTCGGGAACTCTGAGACAGGTGCTGCATGGCTGTCGTCAGCTCGTGTTGTGAAATGTTGGGTTAAGTCCCGCAACGAGCGCAACCCTTATCCTTGTTTGCCAGCACTTCGGGTGGGAACTCCAGGGAGACTGCCGGTGATAAACCGGAGGAAGGTGGGGACGACGTCAAGTCATCATGGCCCTTACGAGTAGGGCTACACACGTGCTACAATGGCGCATACAGAGGGCGGCGAACTTGCGAGAGTAAGCGAATCCCAAAAAGTGCGTCGTAGTCCGGATTGGAGTCTGCAACTCGACTCCATGAAGTCGGAATCGCTAGTAATCGTGGATCAGAATGCCACGGTGAATACGTTCCCGGGCCTTGTACACACCGCCCGTCACACCATGGGAGTGGGCTGCAAAAGAAGTGGGTAGTTTAACCTTTCGGGGAGGACGCTCACCACTTTGTGGTTCATGACTGGGGTGAAGTCGTAACAAGGTAGCGCTAGGGGAACCTGGCGCTGGATCACCTCCTTATACGATGATTATCGTTATGAGTGTCCACACAGATTGATGGTTTATGTAGTTTAAGAGATAGAAGATATCCCAATATCTTCAACTTAGTGTCCCGTTCGTCTAGAGGCCTAGGACACCGCCCTTTCACGGCGGTAACAGGGGTTCGACTCCCCTACGGGATACCATCTTTAAGCGCACTTCTTTTAATAAGAAAGACGATAGTGCTTTTAAAAATGGTTACTTCTTTGAAGTGATTTGCTCTTTAACAATTTGGAAAGCTGACAAAACAACAATTTATTGTTGTTTGTAAAGTTCTCAAAGTATTCATATCTATGAATACACAAAAACACATTCAAGTGTTCTTGGGAATAAGTTATCTAGGAACTAGACAGTAGTCTCTAGGCACTTATTCATATTTGAGTCCGGCAAAATCGAGTCTGCATCATGTTTAAATAATTGCAGACAACTTTGGTTGCTTAGTTTGTTTTCACTTTTCAAAGTGAAAGTAAATGAGCCAATAAGACCCTTTGGGGTTGTATGGTTAAGTGACTAAGCGTACACGGTGGATGCCTTGGCAGTCAGAGGCGATGAAGGACGTATTAACTTGCGATAAGCCCAGATTAGGTAGTAAAAACCACTTGAGTCTGGGATTTCCGAATGGGGAAACCCACCTCGCATAAGCGAGGTATCGTTATGTGAATACATAGCATAACGAGGCGAACCGGGGGAACTGAAACATCTAAGTACCCCGAGGAAAAGAAATCAACCGAGATTCCGAAAGTAGCGGCGAGCGAAATTGGACTAGCCCTTAAGCTTTATATGCGTTAGACGAACGGTCTGGAAAGTCCGGCAATAAAGGGTGATAGCCCCGTAGTTGACAACGCACATTCAGTGAAATCGAGTAGGGCGGGACACGTGATATCCTGTCTGAATATGGGGGGACCATCCTCCAAGGCTAAATACTACTGACTGACCGATAGTGAACCAGTACCGTGAGGGAAAGGCGAAAAGAACCCCTGTGAGGGGAGTGAAATAGAACCTGAAACCGTGTACGTACAAGCAGTAGGAGCACCTTCGTGGTGTGACTGCGTACCTTTTGTATAATGGGTCAGCGACTTATATTCAGTGGCAAGGTTAACCATCTAGGGGAGCCGTAGGGAAACCGAGTCTTAACTGGGCGCTCAGTCTCTGGATATAGACCCGAAACCAGGTGATCTAGCCATGGGCAGGTTGAAGGTTGAGTAACATCAACTGGAGGACCGAACCGACTAATGTTGAAAAATTAGCGGATGACTTGTGGCTAGGGGTGAAAGGCCAATCAAACCTGGAGATAGCTGGTTCTCCCCGAAAGCTATTTAGGTAGCGCCTCGGACGAATACTACTGGGGGTAGAGCACTGTTAAGGCTAGGGGGTCATCCCGACTTACCAACCCTTTGCAAACTCCGAATACCAGTAAGTACTATCCGGGAGACACACGGCGGGTGCTAACGTCCGTCGTGGAGAGGGAAACAACCCAGACCGCCAGCTAAGGTCCCAAATTATTACTAAGTGGGAAACGATGTGGGAAGGCTTAGACAGCTAGGATGTTGGCTTAGAAGCAGCCATCATTTAAAGAAAGCGTAATAGCTCACTAGTCGAGTCGGCCTGCGCGGAAGATGTAACGGGGCT
>NZ_JCBDGG010000035.1:0-52334 GCF_059833835.1 Vibrio sp. R15-SG3-ISO1B
ATCTCACCAATCAAGATGATGTCTGGGTCTTGACGAAGGAAGGTACGCAGCACCGTGGAGAAGTCTAAATCTATCTTCGGGTTAACTTGAACTTGGTTAACCCGTGGCAAGCGGTATTCCACCGGGTCTTCGGCTGTGATGATCTTTTTCGCTGGGCTATTGAGTTCGCTAAGCGCGCCGTACAAGGTGGTTGTTTTACCGGAACCGGTTGGCCCGGTCACCAAAATCATGCCATGTGGACGTTTAAGCTGACGGCGCAAGCGAATCAAGAGATCGTCTGGCATACCTGACGCTTCAAGCTTTTGAATACCTGAGGATTGGTTAAGCAAACGCATCACCACCGATTCACCATGCTGAACCGGCATGGTCGACATACGAATATCGACCGATTGCCCCTTGGCGCGAATATTAAAACGACCATCTTGCGGCAAGCGCTTCTCTGAAATATCAAGATTGGCCATTAGCTTTAAGCGCAGTACCAAAGCGGAAGCGATATTGACCTCATTGAGTAGCGTTTCATGCAGCACACCATCGATACGCTGACGTAAGCGCAGTACATTCGCATCTGGCTCAATGTGAATATCGGAAGCGCCGATTTGGATCGCATCTTCAAACAGCGAATTGATCAGTTTAACGACTGTCACCTCTTCGCTGTCATCATCTTCAATGGTGTAATCGAACGCGTCTGTGACTTGGTGTTCAGCTTGAAGCTGCTCCGCAAAGGAGGCGATCTCTTTGGTGCGGCGATAGTAACGGTCAAATCCGTCCACCAACTGCTTCTCGGGGGCAATGACAAATTCGATGTTGTATTGCGACAGCTGCCCAAGCAGCGCTTCTTGGGCAAACAAGTCTGCCGGGTCGCTCATGGCAACGCGCAGGGTGTCGCCCTCTTGACCAATCACTAAGGCGCGCAGACGCCTTGCGTGCACCTCAGGCAACACTTGCACCGCATCGATATCAACGTTCGCGCGCGCCAAATCAATCAGCGGCACATTAAGCTGCTGCGATAAGAACGAGAGCATCTGCTGCTCTGACAAAAAGCCCAGTTCAATCAGCGCAGCGCCGAGCTTTCTACCGGTCGATTTTTGGGCCGCCAGCGCTTGCTCAACTTGCTGCTCGGTAATGATCCCCTCTTCAACCAACAAGTCACCGAGACGTTTTCTGAGTTTAATTTTCACGGGTGGGCTCCTGTAGTTGAGCAATAATCGCGAGGCGGTCGCGGGCAAATTGTTGAGATTGACTGGATAAGCCGAGATTCGATAGGGCTTGCTGATACGCTTTTTCCGCGCCGTCTAATTCAAACGCGCGCTCTTTGGCAATCGCCAAACCGAGCCACCAGCGCCCGCTGTCGGGCTCACGCTCAGTGAGTGCTTGATAGCTCTCTTTGGCGAGGGCGTTTTGCTGCTGCTTTTGTGCCAGTGCCGCGCGCAAAGAGAGATACTCCACCGAGGCTTGTCGTGGCAGATACGCCACCGCGGTCAATGCAGCCGTATTTTGCTGCTCTTTGATGAGCAATGTCGCCAGCGCGATGCGCAACTCATTGCTCTCTTTGTCTAGGCTGATGCCCTTTTGCAGAATATCGACCGATTTACGCACTTCCCCCTTGCCATAGTAGAGCGCTGCGAGACGTTTTCGGATCTCAAACTCTTCCGGGGTGTAGTTCAACGCTTGATGATAATGCTCAAGGGCCTCTTTTAAATTGTTACTCTCAAGCGCTTTTTGCCCACGCGCCTGCGCTTTCTCTGCCAATTGTGCAGGCGTCAGTTCAACGTGCTCCACCACCATGCTGCCGCTCGATTCATTTCCCTTCGAGACCGTGCTATTCGAAACAGTGCTATTCGAGGCAGTGCCACCAACCGAATGGATATGCGACGTATTGGAAACACTCTCTTCTTGTACCTCGGTGACGCTTACCGGCGTTGCCACCTTGGCAACGAGCATCGGTTTCTCCACCGCGGGCTTGTCGACCACTTTCGGGGAAGGCGCTCTAGATGGTGAAGAGGCATGCTGAGTCGATGGTGCCGATTTTTTCTCAGGCGCAACGTAGACGGCTTGAGCACTTGAGGTGAGTTTCGCTGTTGGTGAAGGTACTGGAGTCGCGTCAGATAGCGGAACGTTCTGCTTTTTCGTCATCTGGCTGATGGCTGTCTCTTGCTGAGAGAGCGCAAAACCACCGACTGCCAAACTTAAGAAAAAGCTCCCCACCACCCAAGGTAGGACACGCACTTGTTTAACGGGCGCAACGACGGCACGTTGGATCGTCTCGTTGGCGCCGGATTGTTTATCCGTCAATTGGGTGAGAGCATTGTTGATGGCACTCATGGTTTAACTCCACCCCCACAACAGTGGGTGTTTAAATTTGGGTTTAACGGTATCGAACGTATCATGAATAGCGTCAAACAAGTCTTGATTCGTTAACTGATGCGCCCCTTTGCTAAAGGCCGACACCAACGCTTTGTGGCACACTTGGTTGATCAATCTCGGATAACCTTGGCTCGCGCGCCATACGGCCTTTTTATGCGCCAGAGACATCAGACTCGCCGGTGCTGACGCGCGCGTTAAGCGGTTATCGATGTACGCGACCGTTTCGTCTAAATTGAGCGCTCTCAACTTAGCATTAAAGGTGATGCGCTGACGAAACTGACGCAAATGATGCTGCGAGAGGCGCTCATCCAACTCTGGCTGACCCACCAACACGATTTGCAGAAGTTTGCTTTGCTCGGTTTCCAAATTGCCAAACAGTCGCAACACTTCCAGTGCATCATCGCTGAGCGCTTGCGCTTCATCGACCAACACCACCACTTTTTTCTCTTGCTGGGCCAGCTCAATCAGCTTGTTGTGGATATCATCGACCACACTCAGCTCATTTTGCGATGACACGCCCAGCTCTTTGGCTATCGCAAAGCGCAGCTTATCGCCGCTCAATGCGGGGTTGGGCAGAAATACCAATTGCACTTGATCGAGAAAGTGACGCGTCATCATCCGACACACCATGGTTTTCCCTGTGCCTACTTCTCCCGTCACTTTGATCACGCCCTCACCCATGCTGAGCGCGGCATTCACGGTTTGAATCGCTTCATAGTGTGGCGCTAAGCCTAAAAACATCTCGGTATTAGGCGTGAGATGAAACGGCTGCTGAGAAAAACCAAAGTGCTCTAAATACATGACCTAGTTATCGTCAGGGAACCACTCAAGCAAGAGATCACGCGAGCGCTCAAGCTCTTTCTGCCAAGTATTGACCCCGACCACCGTCGGTTTAAGCAAAATCACTAGCTCGGTTTTCTGGGTAATTTGGCTGGTGTTTCTAAATAGGTGCCCGAGCGCTGGAATATCACCTAAAAATGGGACTTTCGAGGTTTGATCTAGGGTATTGGATTTCATCAATCCGCCAATAACCACTACGTCACCATCTTGGGCGCGAATCACCGAATCTGACTCTCGAATGGAACTAGTGGCAAGAGGTAATGTGAGGCTATTGCTGCCGTAGGTTATCTCTTTAGTCTCCTCACTGACATCAATCACAGCAGGGTGGACATGGAGTAATACATTGCCTTGATCGTCAATTTGTGGCGTAACATCCAATGAAATACCTGAGAAGAAAGGCGTTAACTCAACATCCGTTGAAGTAGTTGTTGTAGAGCTACTCGAATCGGTATCTGTCGAAAAATCGGTGACGAAGTAACTATCAGTACCTACTTTAATGACCGCTTTCTGGTTATTTGATGCCGTTACTCGTGGGCTAGATAAGACATTCAAATCTCCCTGTGTAGCCATAAAGCTGATCACAGCATCAAAACTCCCGCTAGAAATCACCAAATTAGTCTGTCCCCCCAACAAGGTTCCAATGGCATCAAGTCCAGGTAAAGTTGAGACACTTCCATCCCCACTAATACTCCCTTGACCTAAACTAAAATCGGTGCCGTTGGATGAAAACGCCTTCGACCAATTGATCCCTTGCTGGTAGCCATCACTTAAGGTGACTTCCAAAATCTTGGCTTCCAAGATCACTTGGCGGTGCATACGCTGTTGTGAGACGCCGATGAAATTACGCACTTCTCGAATTTCGTCAGGATACGCGCGCACGGTAATCACACTGGCTTGCGGCGTGACAACCACACTTTGGCCGCGATCATTACCAATCAGCTGTGAGACGGCGGTTTGTAGCTGTGGCCAGAAATCGCTTTCACTGGTGGTTTCAATTTCCGTTCCGCCTTTGGTTGAACTTGCCGAACGAGTCGACGAAGAGCTCGAACTGGAAGAGCTGCTCGACGAGTTCGTGTCTGTATTGGTAATGGTTCCCGTGGTGATAGAGGTCAACGAGCGCCCTGAACGCGTAAACTGCAAGTAATCGACAGGGATGGTCACGGTTCGAAGCCCCGCAGGATAAACCTGAATCACATTGCCCGATTTGCTGATCTCATAGCCGTAGAGGTCGCGCACCACCACCAGCACTTCATCCATGGTCACATCGGTTAAATTAAGGGTGATATTACCTGCAACGCTTGGATGGATGGCGGCACTAAATTCTGTCCCTACCACTAAACTGGTGAAAAACGCTTTCGCATCAACACCGTCCGCTTTAACGCGAAAACGCTTTAAGGTTTTGGCGCGATTGGCTCCGCTGTCACTCAGTTCAGGCATCAAGTCTGCACTCACTTCCGGAGGCAAATCGGTCAAGGCGCGACTGTTTGATTCATTGATGGATTCATTCAAGGCCGCTTTGACTTCAACCGGATCGCGATGGCCCATCGAGCAGCCCACCAGAGATGTTATTGTTATTGCTATGGCAAGTTTACGCATATCCTTCCACTGACCTTATTGCTTAATATCTAGTGTGAACATCGACAGTGTCCACTGCTGATTCCCGCGAGAGAGCACCACGTGTTCTGGCTCGATACGGCTGACTCGATACCCGTTCACGGTATCTCCACGCTGCGCCACTTTCCCGCTTAATACCGCCTGACATGGGCTCATTTCATGGCAGACAATACTTTGCACTTTGGGCAACGGTGGGCGTTTCGGTTTGGTGGCCACCGTCACCTCTGCGGGTTTGACCCACCCAAGGGGCGCGGTAGGATCATCGGAGGCCTGTGAGGGCAACGCGATGCCAACAAATGCCGCGATGGCGGCCAATACAAGCTGCTTAACCACCAATAAACTCCTGCCTTGTCCCTAGGGTGTAAACTTCCATCACCAAGCGCGCGGTTGGGTAACTTTCGACCGAGTAGTGAAAGCGTCGCCAATAGTACTTGCTTGGCATGGACTCCAATGTCTCGAGATAGGTGACGATAGAGAAAAAGTCACCAGTGAGCTCAATTTGCACAGGGTGAAGATAGTAGCCCGACTCACCTTGATTGCCCTTACGCATAATCGGCTCCGCTTTGAGCGACTGCAAAGAGACCAATCGCAGACCTTTGCTGCTGGCTAACACGCTTTCGAGCATTTGCGCCATTTGGTTTGGGGTTAGCAATCCCTCAATGGTTTTCGCCAACTCCTCTGACAGCGCCTGACTTTCGATAGACAAACGCTCAAACTCTTGGTTGATCGCTTGGTTAGGATCCTGTTTGAGCTTCGCCGTCATGAGCAGGACTTCCCCTTCGAGGCGCTGCGCGTTGGCTTTACTGGTCATCACTTGACGATTCAGTTGCTCGTTGGCCTTGATCGTGGGCTCTATCAACAAGACAAACATCACCATGACGATCAACACCACGCCACACAAAGTGATCAGCCACTTTTCTCTTGCGCTGAGCTTGGCGAACTTATCGTTCCATTGAATCCATACCTTAGCCACTATTTGGATTCTCCTTTTGTTTTCAGCTCAAACGTAATGATGTCTTGCTCATTACGGCCGATACTCAACTGCTCAAACGAACGCCCGACCAAATTGAGTTCGGATTTAAATTCGCTCACCCAGCTTGGAATCGCTGCAGCTTCTCTTGCCAAGCCCTTAAGATCGAGTGATGAGGATGAGATAGCGATCGAGTCGAGTGAGATATCGTCTCTGGCTAATTCGGATAGCGAACGCATCACCCCGGAGTAGCCCTCTTGCGCAGACTGATCAAATTGACGCACCGCATGGAGTGAATCTCGCGTGGCGGCAATTTCTTGCTTCAGCCGCTCTACCGCTGCCACTTTGGCAGCATCAGGTTTGTGCTTGGCGAGCTTTTCTGTCAGCGCTTTTGCTTCGGCGTCCAAACTGCTCTCTTGTTGTTTCCACTGCGCCAACTCTTTACCGAGTTGGCCTTGCTGCATGGTCTCATAACCGTAGAGCAACACACAAACCACCAGTAACGCCGCCCACACGATGGCGACATTGGTTAAGGTAAAGCGCTGTTTCTTCGGTTTGAGGCTGTCAGGGAAGAGGTTGACCATCGTGACCGTTTGCTGCGCAGCACGCAGCAGCACATGGGCCGACTCCACCGACTCATCATTGAGTGGCGCGACTTTAACGCTCAGGCGCTCAGAGAGCGCATCGGCGATCTCTTGCTGATCCTCTTCATCACAACACACTTTCATCTGATGCAAAGAGAGCGAGCGCATCTGTGAAGAGAGGTAATCGACCGAACGTTGTAATTCCAGTGCGATGCTATCTAGCTGCAATAAACTGCTGGCCACCCCAGTCAAAGGCGGCGTGATACCGCGAATGGTGCGCTGAAACACGCTGTGCCCATCAACGAATGCACTGATCTTAAATTGTCCTTGCTTGGCACGTTGCAGCAAGAGAAATTGCGTCAGTTCACCTGCGCTGTGCGCCCACAACTCATCTTCCACGGCCACAGCATTGAGCGTTAACCCTAGCGATTTGAGTGATTGATAGAGTCCGAGCACCATTTTTTTCTGCGTGACATACACTTGCAGCTTGCTGCTGGTTGGCATCGGTGTGGAGTCCACCAACACATCGGTCACTTTTTCAGAAATCAGATCTTTAATCAAAAACGGTAGGGCGGCGCTGAGCTCCTCTTCAGGCACTTTCGGTTTTTCTATCTGGTAGGTTTGGTACAAGCCAGAGTGAAGCACGACATTGACCGCCCCTTGAGACACCTTATGTTGCTTAAGTGCATTAAGGAGTATCTCTTGCCAATTTTGGCTATCACAAGCGAGCTCAACGACTTGCTCCGCATGCTCGGGCAGCGACAAATGCAGCGCACTAGGCTGCACCACCACCGACAAACTGGGCGCGCTTTTTGATTTTGGTTTGAAGTGACCAATCAGTGATTTAATGTCCATTTAGCTGCTTGTTTTCCGCCAACGATTTCTACGACCTACTTGCACTTTGGGTGGAGCTGAGATGGACTGAGTCGCCGATCTTTCCGGAATAAGCTGACGCTCTTCCTCAAAATACCGCCCCTGTACACCCTCGACGCCAAGAGAAAGTAAGGTTCTAAATTCTAATTTGTTATCTACCCCAACGGCGATGACTTGCGTTTCCTTATCCGCACACGCACCAAGCATACTACGGATATAAAGCTGATTTTCATGCCGTTGCTCGATCTGTTTAACCAAACCGCGATGCAGTTTTAAATAGGTGATAGAGAGATCTTTTAAGTAGTGTGTACTCACAATGGAGCGCCCAGCCTGACCGACCGTCACCCGACACCCTAAGCCAGACATCACTTTGATCACCGGGCGCATATAATCTAAATGCTTAACCAAACGAGCTTCAGAAAACTCAAACATCAACTGGCCGCGCTGAGCAATGGTCAATTGTAACAACTCATCTCGAAACCACTTGAAGTACTCTCTCTCCGCGAACGGCGTCACATCGAGGTTAAGAGAATAACATACTGAAGAATGCTGAGATTTTATTCTCTTTATCACCAAGGTCAACATGGATTTGTCTAAAGTGGCGCCATAACCCACTGACTCTACGGCAGAAATAAAACGCGACGCTTTAAGTACCCCTTTTTCGGGATCATTAATGCGCGCGAACAGTTCAAAATGATCGAGCTGGGTCTCTTGCTGTTCCGTCAGCAAATAACAAGGCTGCGCAAACACCAGCAGCTTATCGGGTGCCAATGCCATATCGAGTAAGGTTCGCCAACGAACGCTACCTCGGTCTTCTTCAGGAGAGGTATGTTTGTTGAATCGGCTCCAAGTATTATTGCCTTGCAACTGAGCACTTTTCAGCGCGGTTTCCGCCTCGTCGATGATTCTGCCCTGACTTTCTCCCTCGTGATACATACTCACGCCAATATGAACCCAATTGTCTTTATCAAGCGGGTTGGGCGGGGTTAATTTCGCCAATTGTTTGAGCGCGGCACTCGCCAAATTCGCCACTTCTTTATTCGACAAATGCGGGGCAAAAATCGCGAAGTCTGACTGGTAGTAGCGCGACAAAATCAGATCAGGGTAGCGTTGAATCACATTGTTCAGCCCCTCTCCGACCTCGATAAGAAAGTCATTCGCAAGCTTTTCACCGTACTCTTCTCGAATCAGCGCCCAATCATCCACTCTGAGCAGCAAAATGCCACCTCTTGAGCCACTTTCAGATAATGCTGACTCCAATTTACTATCAAAGAGGACACGATTTGCCGTTCCGGTCAGCTGATCAAGAAACGTCTGGGTGCGAATAAAGGCATCAAATCGACTGCGCTCTTGACGCGCATCTTGCAGCTCTTCAATCAAGGTATCAAGCGCCTGACTAGCGGTGTAAGGCCACTCTGTTGGGTCACCTTTCGCGTACTCTTCCACTCGCCCCGCCAAAATCATCCGCCCGCGCTCTTCAAGCCGCTCGCTGCCCGAAAGTTGCTCTTTCAGCCATTTCACCCCTTGCATCAAACAGAAAATAACCAAACCAATCGCCATGGTGATTGACCACATGGCTTGCAGCGAGTAGCCATAGCCAATATAAGGAGGCACCGCTTTAAAATCGATCTGATAACCGACATTGCGCTCGAGCGGATACGATCGCTGATACAAGAGTGCGGGTTCGACTTTGGACGACGTGTCTTTAAAACGGTAGATCACGCCGTACGAGGAGGAGAGCTCCATTTCGACGATGTTCGACGCTTGGAGCATTTTAGGCATCCAGCGTTGGAGAGAGTAGGCAGCGTCAGGGTCTTCCATCTCCTTGTCCACAACCTCAACGATTCCCTGCAAGGATTGATCGAGATACTGCTGACCTAGACTGCGAAACGAGAGCGTACCACCGAGAAATAGAATGAACATCGCAATGATCACTATCATGGTGACAAAAGCGACTAAGCGAGTGCTCAATTTTAAGGTAGGGGTGTACCTCATGCGTTCGGAGTTCCTTTCCTAACAGTGAGCATCGATACCGACCAACAAGGCTCGATGACCATCAATGACAGCAAGTAATAGCTTGATTTTAGTCACTATACAAAAAAGCCGCGACATTCGCGGCTTTTTTCTAAAACTAATGACTTAGAACGGGATATCGTCATCAAAATCCATCGGTGGCTCATTGTACTGAGGTTTTGGCTGTTGCGCTTGCTGCGGCTGAGCGTATTGCTGAGAAGGCTGGCTCGCTTGCTGTGCCGGTTGTTGCGGCTGCCCCCAACCTTGCTGCTGTGGCTGGCCCATACCTTGACTAGGCGCACCGCCTTGAGCACGGCCACCTAGCATCTGCATCACGCCATTGTAGCCTTGTACAACCACTTCTGTCGTGTAACGGTCTTGACCACTTTGATCTTGCCATTTACGTGTTTGCAGTTGACCTTCAATATAGACTTGAGAGCCTTTACGCAGGTACTCACCTGCGACTTCTGCCAACTTACCAAACAGTGCCACGCGGTGCCATTCCGTTTTTTCGCGCTGCTCACCGGTTGCTTTATCACGCCAGCTTTCAGACGTTGCAATTGTGATGTTTGCCACTGCGCCACCGCTAGGCATGTAACGTACTTCCGGGTCACCGCCCAGGTTACCGACTAAAATTACTTTGTTTACTCCGCGGGTCGCCATGATTCGCTCCGTCCAAATTTGAGTGTTGATACCTAAATAGCGCATTAGAATAACACGCTTTGACGCGCTGATAAATTTCTATCCCCAGATTCTCTTCACAAGAATCCTTCATCAAGAATTCCTTATCAAGATGGACACACTGAGAGCCCGCGCCAATCCCACGCCGATATTCTTTCGAGCAAACTCACGTCTGATTGCTGCTGAGCTATCCATCGATTACTTTTGCGCTTGAAGCGAGACGCAAAGCAACGGCCTTAAATCGCACTTGATGCGGTTTTGTACCACGCTAACGACTCGACTCACCGACTCATAGGTCTGCCATGCCCAAATCGTCTTACGCTCGTACTCTGCATTTTATCTGTAATAACAAAAACGACTCGCACCCGCACGTCGATGATATCCAGCGGGCGCTGCGAATCACCATCCATCGTATGGAGCCATCAGAGCTGATGCTGGCGCTGCAACAAGAACGCCATCGGATTCTGATATTTGACTACCAATTTGTGCATCAACAACAAGCGCAAATCGAAGCACTACCGCTTTTGAACAAACACTTTGAAGTGATTTTGATTAACTTGTATCAGCGCCTTTCCACCGATGAATTATTAACCTTTGGACATCTCAAGGGTCTGTTTTACTGCGACGACTCCCCAGAGGTGATCGCCAAAGGCTGCGCGGCAATCATTAATGGTGAAAATTGGTTACCTCGCAAAGTCACTGCACAATTGCTCTATCACTATCGCACGGTGATGAGCAGCCAAACGGCGACAGTGGTGCTCGACATCACCATGCGCGAGCTAGAAATTCTGCGCTGCCTTAAGAGTGGTGCGTCCAATGCACAGATCGCCGAGGACCTGTTCATCAGCGAATTCACGGTAAAATCGCACCTCTATCAAGCCTACAAAAAACTCAAGGTGCGAAATCGAGTCCAAGCGATGGAGTGGGCCAAAGCCAATCTCTGATAACGCTCTCGTTTATACAAACACAAATGAGCTCACACCCGCACATTTTAAGGCCGACAAGGAACGCTTTCATTCGCCATTTCCCACAGTCATGGTAAGGTATCGGCCATCAATCACATCGCAAAGTGTGATTACGTCGTTCACGTCAGTTTTTACGGCGCTCACTGGGTTAAAAAATTAAAAAAGGGTATTACTCATGATTAAAAAGTGCCTCTTCCCCGCGGCGGGCTATGGGACGCGTTTTCTTCCTGCCACCAAATCCATGCCAAAAGAGATGATGCCAGTGGTGAACAAGCCACTGATCGAATACGGTGTGGAAGAAGCGATTCAGGCCGGCATGAATGGCATGTGCATCGTGACAGGCCGTGGCAAGCATTCCATCATGGATCACTTTGATAAGAACTATGAGCTTGAGCACCAAATCAGCGGCACCAACAAAGAAGAGTTGCTGGTCGATATTCGTGACATCATCGACAGTGCTAACTTCACCTACATTCGCCAGCGTGAAATGAAAGGCCTTGGCCACGCGATCCTCACCGGGCGTGAGCTGGTTGGCGATGAGCCATTTGCCGTTGTCCTCGCGGATGACTTGTGTGTCAATGAGCAAGAAGGCGTACTGGCACAAATGGTCGCGCTATTTAAGCAGTTCCGCTGCTCAATTGTTGCTGTACAGGAAGTGCCAGAAGATGAAACCCACAAATACGGCGTTATCTCTGGTGAAATGATCAAAGACGACATTTTCCGCGTTGACGACATGGTAGAGAAGCCAGAGAAAGGTACAGCGCCAAGCAACCTTGCCATCATCGGCCGCTATATTCTCACTCCAGACATCTTTGAGTTGATCGAAAATACGGAGCCAGGCAAAGGTGGCGAAATCCAAATCACCGACGCGCTGCTCAAACAAGCCAAAGCAGGCTGCGTACTGGCTTACAAATTCAAAGGCAAACGCTTTGACTGTGGTAGCGTCGAAGGTTACATCGAGGCGACCAACTACTGTTTCGAAAACCTCTACCTAAAAGACACCAAAACCTCTGAGCTAGGTAAACAAGCCACAACCAAAGAGAGCTAATCTCTCTAGATTCAGTGCGAGTAGGCCTCCCCTACTCGCCCTTTTTTCCCCTCCCTACCATAAACTCAAAACTAGGCACTAGAAACTAGGAACTAGGAACTAGGAACTAGCACCTCCAAACACTGTTCTTCCATCCAGTATTTTATTTGCACATTGCTCACACTATGTAATACTTGTGCCACTATTTTTTGCCCTGAGTGATAACAATGGATCAGATAGAAGTCCGCGGTGCGCGCACCCACAACTTAAAAAATATCAACCTCACCATCCCACGCGATAAGCTGATTGTCATCACTGGCCTATCCGGTTCAGGTAAATCCTCTCTGGCGTTCGATACGCTCTATGCCGAAGGGCAACGACGCTACGTGGAATCACTCTCGGCGTACGCGCGTCAATTTTTGTCCTTGATGGAAAAACCCGACGTCGACCACATTGAAGGTCTCTCTCCTGCCATTTCCATTGAGCAGAAGTCCACCTCACACAACCCTCGTTCAACCGTCGGCACCATCACAGAGGTCTACGACTACTTGCGCCTGCTCTACGCACGTGTGGGTGAACCGCGCTGCCCTGACCATCATGTTCCACTCGCCGCGCAAACCATCTCTCAGATGGTCGATAAAGTGTTGGCGATGCCAGAAGGGACAAAACTGATGCTGCTGGCGCCGATTGTCAAAGAGCGTAAGGGCGAGCACGTCAAAACGCTGGAAACCTTGGCAGCGCAAGGGTTTATCCGCGCCCGTATTGATGGGGAAACCTGCGATTTATCCGATCCACCAACGCTAGAACTGCACAAGAAACACACCATCGAGGTTGTGGTCGATCGCTTTAAAGTGAGAGCCGACTTGCAGCAGCGCTTAGCCGAATCGTTTGAAACCACCCTAGAGCTGTCGGGCGGGATTGCAGTGGTCGCGCCGATGGAGGGCAATGACGAGGAGATCGTGTTCTCTGCTAACTTTGCTTGTCCCCATTGTGGCTACAGCATGCAAGAGCTTGAACCGCGCTTGTTCTCGTTCAACAACCCAGCCGGCGCCTGTCATACCTGTGATGGCCTTGGCGTTCAGCAATACTTTGACCCTGCACGCGTGATTTTGGATGAGTCACTCAGTTTGGCAGAGGGTGCTATCCGCGGTTGGGATCAGAAAAACTACTACTATTTCCAAATGCTGACGTCGCTCGCCAACCATTATCAGTTTGACCTGAACGCACCCTTTAAGTCTCTGCCAAAGAAAATTCGCGATGTGATTCTCACCGGCTCTGGCAGAACGGAAGTGGAGTTTAACTACATCAATGATCGCGGGGATATTCGCGTTAAACGTCATCCGTTTGAAGGCATTCTCAATACCTTGGAACGCCGCTATCGCGATACTGAATCTAACTCGGTACGCGAAGATTTGGCCAAGTACATTTCAACCAAAACCTGTAGCAGCTGTGACGGTAGCCGACTGCGCCTTGAAGCGCGCAATGTGTTCATTGGCGATACGACGCTGCCGGAAATTGTCGAACTCAGTATTGCCGATGCACTGACCTTCTTCCATGAATTGACTCTGGAAGGTCAGCGCGCACAAATTGCCGAGAAAGTGATGAAAGAGATCAACGACCGCTTGCAGTTTTTGGTCAATGTCGGTCTCAACTACCTCAACCTATCCCGCAGCGCCGAGACACTCTCCGGTGGTGAAGCGCAACGGATCCGCCTTGCCAGTCAAATTGGTGCCGGTTTAGTTGGCGTGATGTATGTGTTGGATGAGCCTTCTATTGGTCTTCATCAGCGTGATAACGAACGCCTGCTCAAGACGTTGACTCACCTACGCGCTCTTGGCAACACCGTGCTCGTCGTGGAGCACGATGAAGACGCCATCCGTATGGCGGATCACGTGATTGATATCGGTCCTGGCGCGGGCGTCCATGGCGGTAACGTGGTGGCAGAAGGCACCATGGAAGAGATCATTGCCAATCCGAACTCTCTCACGGGCCAATACCTCAGTGGTCAAAAGCAGATCCGAGTCCCAACGGAGCGCACGCCTAAGGATCCGAAAAAAGTCGTGCAGCTCATTGGCGCGACGGGCAACAACCTCAAAGATGTCACGCTGGAGATCCCTGTTGGGCTGTTTAGTTGCATCACCGGGGTGTCTGGCTCAGGCAAATCGACCTTAGTCAACGATACGTTCTTTAAAATTGCCCACACCGAGCTGAATGGTGCGACGACCGCCACACCCGCGCCGTATAAAACCATCAAAGGGCTACAGCACTTTGATAAGGTGATCGACATTGATCAAAGCCCGATTGGTCGTACTCCGCGCTCAAATCCAGCAACCTACACCGGTATTTTTACACCCATTCGAGAGTTGTTTGCTGGCACACAGGAGTCACGCTCTCGTGGTTACAAACCGGGCCGGTTCAGTTTCAACGTGCGCGGCGGGCGCTGTGAAGCTTGCCAAGGTGACGGTGTGATCAAGGTGGAAATGCACTTCTTGCCAGATGTGTATGTCCCTTGTGACGTCTGTAAAGGCAAACGCTACAATCGCGAAACCTTAGAAGTGCGTTACAAAGGCAAAACCATTGACGAAGTGTTAGAGATGACGGTCGAAGACGCACGAACCTTCTTCGATCCAGTTCCTGTGATTGCTCGCAAGTTGCAAACCTTGATGGATGTGGGCTTGTCTTACATTCGCCTAGGTCAAGCGGCCACAACCCTCTCCGGGGGGGAAGCGCAGCGCGTTAAATTGGCGCGTGAGCTCTCTAAGCGCGATACCGGCAAAACACTCTACATTCTCGATGAGCCGACCACAGGTTTGCACTTCCACGATATCGAGCAGCTGTTGGCCGTGTTGCACCGCCTGCGTGATCACGGCAATACCGTTGTGGTGATTGAGCACAACCTCGATGTGATTAAAACTGCAGACTGGATCGTCGATTTGGGGCCAGAAGGGGGGCAAGGCGGCGGTGAAATTATTGCAAGCGGAACACCGGAAGATGTGGCCTTAGTCGAAGGCTCACACACAGCGCGCTTCCTTAAGCCTATGTTAAAGTAAGCAATAGTAGTAAAAGTGAATAAAAAAATAGTAAAGTAAACGGGCTGGCGTGCTTCCTAGTGCCAGCCCGTTTTATTTGCTGGAAAGGAACACTATGGCAACCACCCACGTGGCAGGCACGCAGCTTCAAGCACGCACACAAGCTCGCTCTCTAACGAAACCTTTCTTGGCTATGATTGGCCTAGTCTACCTTGTCGCGATGCATTTCTTCATGCCGAACCCAGGCGGTTCAGGCTTGGCCCTTGCCTTTAACCCACCCACTTGGCTGCTGAGCTCAGTCGCCATCGCTCTTGGGCTTTATCAAGTTGGGACACGTGGCCAAATTCGTTACAACAAATTGACCATAGGTCTGTTTCTTTGTTGTGTGATCATGACCGTGCCCGTGCTCTATCCGCACTCTGAGCTGTCGTTGTCGGTCGCGCGATTAAGCGGACTGTGGGCCGGTTTTTTGCTGTTTGCCGTGCTGCAACAATTTCGTTTTAGTAACCCTCAGCGTCAAAGGCTATTGTGGTTTGTGGTTATCGCCGTGTTCATTGAGGCCTTGTTTGGCTGGGTGCAGTACCTAGTACTCGAACCCGGCAATCCCTTTGGCTACAACACCGACGCCAATCGTCCTTACGGCATTTTTCAGCAACCGAACGTCATGGCGAGCTTCTTAGCCACAGGGCTTGCGCTGTCTGGCTATTTGCTGACCCGTCAGCCCATTAAATATCAACGCAAAGTCAGCCATGTGGCGCTACTCTATCTGGTACCAGCCATCGTGCTGCCCCTACTGGTAGTGCTCGCCTCTCGGACAGGTTGGCTCAGTGCGCTGCTGGTCGTCGTGCTGCTGATCCCTTATTTGATGCGCTTTGCCACCAAAAAACGCGCCGTCGGTTGGCTCGTCTCTGTGCTTATTGGCGTCACCATTGGCTTAGGGACCACGTTAATCGGTGAGAACAACACCCTAGCAGAGCGAAAGGTGAATCTAGAAGGGCCCAGACAATACACCTTCCCTCAGACGCTCGATATGCTGATTGAAAAGCCATTTACTGGCTATGGTTACGGACGTTTTGAAGCTGAATACTTGGTCTATACGGCGCGTCAACATCAGCTCAACGCCAGTTACCCGCCTGGGCTTGCATCAATGGATCACCCACACAACGAAACCTTATATTGGGGCGTAGAGGGGGGTGTGCTGCCGATTTTGGCTATGTTGATCGCGGCCATTTTGGTGCTGTATCGTATCTACGCAGCGAAGAATGGCACACGTTTGGCGATTTTTTCGCTCTTTATCCCCATCGTGCTCCACACCCAATTAGAATATCCGTTTTATCACTCAGCGATTCATTGGGTAACCTTTATCCTATTGATTTACTGGGTCGACCAACGTAAGCGCGCCTACCGATATGCGCGATTGAGCATCGTATCGCAGACCGGACTGCGCGTAGCAAGTTTGATCTTGCCATTGGTGACGTCGTTTTACATGGTCACCACGTTGCACACCAACTACATATTGACGCAGTTTGAGCTCTCCAAACCGAAAGATCCGGATATCCTTAACCGAGTCAGTAACCCGATTGTCTGGCAGGAGCGTTTTGACTGGGACATCTACAGCACCTATCTCAATATTGGCCTGCACCAGCAAAACCCTGAATTTATTCAACCGTATGTGGATTGGTCGCTGGGCGTGATTACCCACAAACCAAGACCGGCATTCTACAACAACTTAATTCTGGCCTACCAAGGTTTGAATGACAGTGAAAAGGCGGAACAAATCCGAGCCGAAGCGCAATTCCTGTTTCCTCGGCGCGATTTCTCAGACGTGCAATACGTGCCACCGACTACCGACGCACTGCTTCGTACAGACGAAGAATAAAAAGAAAACAAAAAGTAGATAAGAAAAGGCTCTCCGAACTGGAGAGCCATCTGCAATCATTAACAGGGCAAATTATTCGCCGAGCGACTCTAATCCGAGCGACTCTAATCCGAGCGACTCTATCCGAGCGACTCTTTAAGCGCTTGTAAACAGAGTGCGACGTTCTCCTCCCGCGCACCATAGCCCATTAGGCCAATCCGCCACGCCTTGCCCGCCAATGCGCCAAGCCCGGCACCAATTTCCAGATTGTACGTATCAAGGAGGTGACTGCGTATTTGGGCTTCATCAATCCCCTCAGGAACATAAATCGCATTCAGTTGCGGCAAGCGTGCGGACTCTTCCACCACAAACTCAAAGCCGAGCGCCAATAAGCCGGTCTTGAGCTTGTTGTGCATCTGCTGATGGCGACGCCACGCGTTTTCTAACCCTTCATTTTTGAGCATCAGCAAAGCTTCATGCAGTGCATAGAGACTGTTGACGGGCGCTGTGTGGTGGTAACTACGCTTGCCCTCTCCACTCCAGTAACCGAGTACCAAACTTTGGTCTAAAAACCAACTTTGCACCGGGGTTTGACGGGCGGTGATTTTCTCAATCGCTGCACTGGAGAAGGTCACAGGAGAGAGGCCCGGCGTACAAGAGAGGCACTTTTGACTGCCCGAGTAGACCGCATCAAGTTGCCACTCATCGACTTTGAGTGGCACGCCACCCAATGACGTCACCGCATCGACGATCGACAACACATTGAACTCTTTAGCAAGCGCGCCCAGCGTCTTCGCATCACTGCATGCCCCTGTCGACGTTTCTGCATGGACAAACGCGAGGAGCTTGGTATCAGGATGCGCCTGCAACGCATCACGAACTTTCTCTACCGAGACCGGCGTTCCCCAGTCATCATCGACCAGCACCGCTTCACCGCCGCAGCGCACCACGTTTTCTCGCATGCGCTCGCCAAACACGCCATTTCGGCAGACGATGACTTTGTCCCCCGGCTCAATCAAGTTAACAAAGCAGGTCTCCATACCTGCACTGCCTGGTGCCGAGACAGCAATCGTAAACTCATTGTTGGTCTGAAAGGCGTATTTAAGCAGCTGCTTGAGTTCGTCCATCATCTGGATAAAAAGCGGGTCAAGGTGGCCCACCGTCGGGCGGCTCAAAGCTTGCAGTACCTGTGGGGAAATAT
The DNA here is from genome assembly GCF_059833835.1 of Vibrio sp. R15-SG3-ISO1B. Lineage (NCBI taxonomy): Bacteria > Pseudomonadati > Pseudomonadota > Gammaproteobacteria > Vibrionales > Vibrionaceae > Vibrio > Vibrio sp. R15-SG3-ISO1B. Next base: position 18,020 of record NZ_JCBDGG010000035.1, read on the forward strand.
CGGATGGACCAGGGCCCATCAAAATACGGCGAGGGGGGATAAAACTTTGGTAAGTCATTGGCAACTCCTTTTGAATCATGAGGGTGTTCTTGTTGTTATCTCTTCACCATAATCGAATTCATCCAGCGCAGCAATGCGCAAAAAGTCGACAGGTCATACCAGTCTCACAAACCGAACCTATCGTCTTTAACCCGTAAATTTCGCATTGACATTAAGAGGATAAACACGTTCAATGCGAAAGCGGTGGCAAGACAATTCGTCACCCTGTTGTACAAACAATTATGCTTTTTGCAGAAGAGGAGCACTACCCAGGTAGGCATGTTGTGGAGCCACAATTCCAAAACAACATTCTGAGGGGGAGTAGTGCCGAGGTAGGCTTATATTGTGGTTTAAGTCTGTCGGTTGACTTGGGTTGAGTCCCATCAACTGTCATCAGCGCTGTCTGGTGATGAGCTTCTGAGGTCGTACTCTATACCTACCTCTACTCTCGCTCATCCTCACCTCACGCAAAGGAAAGACTCAATATTCAGGAAGTTGTGGGAGAAATGCCGTGAGCAATTTTAACGTTGCTAAATTTGGTGGGACAAGTGTTGCAAACTTTGAAGCGATGAGCCGTTGTGCGGCGGTCGTTGAGAACAATCCAGAGACAAAACTGGTGGTCAGCAGTGCCTGTTCAGGGGTAACAAATCTATTGATCGCGCTGGCGAACGGCGTACAAGATCAGCAGCAACGCAGCGATATTCTGACTCAGCTCGCTGAGATTCATGATGCGATTCTTAATCAACTCAATGATCCAACCCATGCGGCGAGTGAAGTGTACAGTCTGCTTGATACGGTCACCAGTCTTGCGGAAGCGGCCTCGATTCAAGCCAGCAATAAGTTGACTGATCACCTTGTTGCGTGTGGTGAACTGATGTCGACCCACATTTTAACCCAACTAATGATTGAGCGCGGCATCAACGCGGTACGCTTTGATATTCGTGATGTACTGCGCACTGACAGCCACTTTGGCCGCGCAGAACCGGATCTTGCCGCCATTCGAGAGCTTGCCAGTGACACCTTGCTGCCACTGTGCCGCGAGCACGTTGTGGTGACACAGGGCTTTATTGGTTCCGATGAAGAAGGCAACACCACTACCCTTGGCCGTGGTGGCAGTGATTACAGTGCGGCTTTGATTGCCGAGGCAGTGCAAGCCTCTGGCTTAGAAATTTGGACTGATGTACCGGGAATCTACACCACAGACCCGCGTATTGCCCCGAATGCGGCACCGATTGCAGAAATTAGCTTCAGCGAAGCGTCAGAGATGGCGAATTTTGGCGCCAAGATCCTGCACCCTTCGACCCTAGTCCCTGCTCTGCGCCATGATATTCCGGTGTTTGTCGGTTCCTCTAAAGCGCCAGAGCAAGGCGGTACTTGGATTCGTCATCAAGTGGAAAGCTCACCGCTGTTTCGCGCCCTAGCCCTACGTAACAACCAAACCATGGTGACGCTGCGCAGCGCGAAAATGTTCCATGCTTACGGCTTTCTAGCCAAAGTGTTTGAGATCTTGGCCAAGCATAAGGTCTCGGTCGATTTGATCACCACCTCTGAAATCAGTGTCTCATTAACGCTTGATCAAACAGGTACCTCTGGCGGTGCGCCATCGTTACCTCAAGCTGCGCGTGAAGAGCTTGAAGAGCTGTGCAGTGTGAAAGTGGAACACAACCTCTCCGTCGTCGCCTTGATTGGTAACAACATGAGCGAGAGCAAAGGTTATGCAAAACAAGTATTTGGTACACTTGAAGACTTTAACTTACGAATGATTTGTTACGGCGCTAGCCAGCACAACCTCTGTTTCTTACTGCGTGAATCAGAAGCCAAACAAGCGATTCAGAAGTTGCATGTCGAGCTGTTTGAGCGCTAACAGCACTATAAATACACATCAGCGACGAAGCACTCTCGTGTTTCGTCGCTGAAGCATCGCTAAGTCAAATAGTGAGGCTTATTCGCCCGCCACTTTCATTGACTCAAGCAAGATAGAACCGGTTTGAATCTGCGAACGGGTTTCCACATCACTGCCGACAGCCACTATTTGGTTGAACATCTGCTTGAGATTGCCTGCGATGGTCACCTCAGAGACGGGGAATTGGATTTGACCATTCTCAACCCAAAAACCGGCTGCGCCGCGCGAGTAATCGCCCGTCACGATATTCACACCCTGCCCCATCACTTCTGTAACCAAAAAGCCGGTGTCCAGCGCCTTAAGCATTTTCTCAAAATCTTGCCCTGTGGATTGCACGTACCAGTTGTGGATGCCACCCGCATGACCGGTTGGCGTCATCGACATTTTACGCGCCGCATAGCTGGTCAATAGGTAAGTGGATAACACGCCGTCAGTGATAATTTGTCTATCTTGCGTAGCAACGCCTTCGCTATCAAACGGGCTTGACGCTAGACCACGCAACACATGGGGACGCTCGTCGACTTGGAACCAGCTAGGTAGAATTTGCTGACCAAGATGATCAAGAAGAAACGAGGATTTGCGGTACAAGTTGCCACCACTGATCGCCATCACAAGGTGACCGAGTAGACCCGTTGCGACATCCGCCGCAAACATGATCGGGTACTGACCGGTTTTGAGCTTCTGCGCGTCTAAACGACTGACGGTTTTCTCCGCTGCGCTCAGGCCCACGGATTTCGGCGTCCACAGGTCGTCTTTGTGACGCGCCACTGTGTAGCTGTAGTCACGTTCCATTTCACCGTTTTGGCCTTGACCAATCACACAGCAACTGATGCTATGGCGACTTGAGGCATAACTCGCCAGTAAGCCGTGGCTGTTGCCGTACACTTTGACGCCATAGTGGCTATCGTAGCTGGCGCCATCACTTTGCTTGATCTTATCGCTGTAGCTGAGCGCTTCTTGCTCCGCTTCAATCGCCATTTTTGCCGCGTAGTCAGGGTCAGGCGTATCGGGGTGAAACAGATCCAAGTTGGGAATATCTTTGACCATCAGTTCAGCCGGTGCTGGGCCTGCGTACGGATCTTCTGATGTGTATTGAGCGATATCGAGTGCCGCCAATACCGTTTGTTGAATCGCTTTTTCGCTTAAGTCTGACGTTGAGGCGCTGCCTTTACGCTGATTGCTATAGACGGTAATACCGAGTGCACCGTCACTGTTGAACTCCACATTTTCGACCTCACACATGCGAGTCGATACGCTTAAACCTGTGGTTTTACTGATGGCAACTTCCGCGGCATCCGCTTTTTCACCCGCCATCTCTAACGCTTTCGCGACGGCAGCTTCAAGCTCGATACGCTGCTGTGCCACTTGCTTTTTTACGTCCATATTCTCTTCATCAGTCGTTGCTTTGTCGCTAGGATAACAAGAATTTCGCTTTCTCCCCATGATTCTTGTTAAAATAGAGAAATAGACGTTCAAATGAAGGTATGAAAATGGCTCGCAAAAATCAAAAAGCGCCATGGGAACCAGAAGAAGAGATCATCTGGGTAAGTAAATCCGAGTTGAAGCGTGACATGGAAGAGCTGCAGAAACTGGGTGAAGAGCTCGTTAACCTCAAGCCCTCTGTGTTGGAAAAATTTCCACTCAGCGAAGACTTGGCCGATGCGATTCGCGATGCGCAGCGTTTTAAAAACGAAGCGCGCCGTCGTCAGTTGCAGTTTATCGGCAAATTGATGCGTCACGAAGACCCAGAGCCAATTCAAGCGGCGCTGGATAAAGTCCGTAACAAGCACTCTCAAACCACGGCGCTGCTGCACAAATTAGAGCAACTGCGTGACCGTGTGGTGGAAGAGGGCGACAGCGCCATTGAAGAGGTATTGACGCTGTATCCGGATGCGGACCGTCAGCGTTTACGTCAGCTTGCTCGTCAGGCGAACAAAGAAAAGCAAGCCAACAAGCCAGCTAAAGCGTATCGAGAGATTTTCCAGATCCTCAAAGCATTGAGCAGTGAAGAGCCACAATAACACGCTCTTACTCAGTGATGATTGAAGCGGATAAGTGCACACTTATCCGCTTTTTTTTATCTCTGCTTTCTAGCCCATTGTTATAGCGCTCAGTTGTGCGCCGTGGTGGCCGCCTGAACAAATGCGCCGAGGCTAGGGTCCGAGTGGGTCGCCGCTAGCTCTGAAATCGGCCCAGTCGCTGCGACATGACCTTGTGATACAAACGCAAAATGCGTGGCGATCGCTTTGGCATCACCTAAGTGGTGCGTCACCATTACTACCGTAATATCACGCTCACTCGCCAACTGTTTGACCAGTGATAGCATCTCTAACCTGAGCAAAGGATCGAGCGCTGAAAAGGGCTCGTCTAGCAGCCATATCGGCGCAGACTGTACAAAGCAGCGCGCTAACGCAACCCGTTGACGCTGGCCACCAGAGAGCTCATGCGGCAATCGAGACAAATACTCCGCCACCCCCACCTGCTGCGCCGCTTGCACTACCGCCTGTTTCTGCGTTGCAGACAACTTCAAGCCGGGATCCAATCCAAGGCCGATATTTTCCGACACGGTAAGGTGAGCAAACAAGTTGTGCTCTTGAAACAACATCGCAAATGGACGCTGATAAGGCGCCAGCCCGTTGAGCGTTTGACCTTGCGCTAAAATTTCACCGCTTAATGGCTCAATAAAGCCCGCCATCAAGGCGAGTAAGGTCGACTTCCCTGCGCCACTGGGTCCCATTAGCGCGACGATTTGCCCTGCCTCAACGTGCAGATCAAACTGAAATGACTCGGCATGATAATCGTAATGCAGGTCACTGAGAGTGAGCATAGTGACTCCTATTGGTGGGGGTAGAAGCAGAGCGAGGACGAAATAGGCGTTCCATCAGCGCAAAACAGCCCACACTCAAAAGCAGTAAAGAGACCGATACGACTGCCGCCGCGTCCATTTGGTAACTGCCGAGCAGTTGGAACAGGTAGAGCGGCAGCGTACGAAACTCCTGACTACCAAACAGCGCGATGGCACTGAGATCGCCCATAGAAAACATAAAACTGATGGCAAACGCGTGCGCCAGCGGCCGTTTTAATGCGCGCCACTCCACCACCCGTAAACGGCGCCAACCGCGGATTCCAAGGGTTGCACAGAGGTACTGATACTGCTGCTCAAGTTGCAACATCGGCTGAGCCAAGGTTTTGATCACATAAGGCAGCCCCATTAACGCGTTGACCGCAACAACAACGACCAAGGCGTAGCTGAGCGCATCCGTCCACGAACGGAGCAGCAAAAAGAGCCCGGTCGAGATCACTAATCCTGGGGTCACCAGAATGATGGTCCCTAGCAGCTCTATCTTATCCGCGGTTTTCTCACGTTGATTGAGGCGCAGTCTTCGGCTCGACAATAAAATCGCCGTGCCCGCACTGACAGCGATAACGCTCGCCATGCTCGCCACTTTCAGTGACGCGCCGAGCGCGGACCAAAATCGGCCATCACTCAGCACACTCAACGCCTGAGAATTCATACCACTGGCTAGTACCATCCCAAGAGGCGGCAACACTAACAGCAAGCTAAAACCTATCCAAGCGCCATCCCAGCACTTAGAGAATAGACTGTCTTTCACCACCAACGCAGTTGGTGCGTCGCTGCCCATCGAAATGGCAATAGGTCGAGCGAAGCGTTGAATCGATAACGCCATTAAGCCACATAGCAGCATTTGCCAAATTGCCAGTAACGCGCCCGCTTGCAAATCAAAATCAAACTTGATCGCTTGGTAAATCGCGAGCTCAATGGTGGTCGATTTGGGCCCGCCGCCCAATGCCATAACAGTGGCAAAACTGGTAAAGCAGAGCATAAACACCAACCCGCAAACGGGCGCTAATTGCTGCCTCATCCGCGGCCATTCGACCCACTTAAACTTTTGCCAATGGCCCATGCCTAAGTGGGCGCACAGTTTGTGTTGCTCCGCCGGAATCGACTCTAGTGATTGCAGCAGCAAACGCGCCGCATAAGGAAGATTAAAAAAGAGGTGCGCGAGCAAAATGCCATGCAAACCGTAAATATTAAATGGCAACGAGAGATCCCACTGCGCAAGCTGTGTCGCCAGCCAACCACTGCGCCCATAAATCGCCAGCAAGCCAAACACCCCCACCAACACAGGAAGTACCAAAGTGGTCGCAAACAGCTTGAGTACCAAAGCTTTGCCGATGAACTGCCGCCGCGACAAAGCATGGGTGACGGGGATCGCCAAACCGACACTGAGCAGCGTTGAGAGAAAAGATTGATAGAAGCTAAATTGGGTAACGTGGCGGTAATAAGGATCTTGCCAAATGACGCGCAGATCGAGGGAAGGCGCTTGATTGAGCAATGCCAGCAGCGCTGAAACGACAAAGGCCGCGATCAGCATCGCGACCCATACGCCTAATTTAGGGACAGATTGCACGAACGCCTAACCTTAGAAGGTCAACGCGTTTTGCCATTCACGAATCCACGCTTTGCGGTGGGTAGCCACCTCTTCAGCGCTAAAGCTCAAGGCTTGGCTTGGCTTCGTCAGGCTTTGATACCCTTCTGGCAACGCGACGTCAGTGACAGGGTACATCCAGTTCCCTGTGGGCATGGCCGACTGAAAGTCATCGCTGAGGATAAACTGCATAAAGGCATCCGCCAACTCGCTGTTCGCGCTCGTTTTAACTTTGGCGGCCACTTCTACTTGAGTGTAATGACCTTCCGCGAAATTCGCCGCAGCGAACTTAGCATCATTTTCGGCAATCAGATGGTACGCAGGTGACGTGGTGTAAGAGAGCACCATGTCAGACTCGCCTTTTAAGAACATCGAGTACGCTTCTGACCACCCTTTCGTGACCGTCACTGTCTTTTTCGCCAACGCTTTCCACGCCTGCGGCGCTTCGTCGCCATAGACAGATTTCATCCACAGCATCAAACCTTGACCCGGGGTTGAGGTACGCGGGTCTTGGTAGATGACTGTTAAGTCGTCATTTGATTCCACCAGCGCTTTGAGGCTAGTCGGTGGCTCAGCCAAGGTCTCTTTGTTGTAGACAAACGCGAAGTAACCGTAGTCGTACGGCACAAAGGTCGTATTGGACCAGCCGCCTGGCAAGGTGACGGATGACGTATCGACGCTATGCTCAGCCAACAAACCGGTCTGCTGCGCTTCTGCCATCAAGTTGTTGTCTAACCCCAACACAATATCGGCTTTGCTATTGTCGCCTTCCAGTCTCAAGCGATTGAGGATAGAGACGCCATCATCCAAAGCTACAAAATTCAACGTACAGTCGCACTGTGCTTCAAACGCTTTTTTTACCACTGGGCCTGGGCCCCAATCGGCAGCGAAAGAGTCATAGGTATAAACGGTTAACGTATCGGCTGCGGTTGCAGAAAAAGACGTCAGTGCCGCGGCGGCACAAAGTGGCATAAATGAAGGGATAAAAGTGGATTTCACTGCTCGCTCTCCTTGTTGAGCCACGCAGGTCTGAGGGACAAACAGACGTCTGATGTCCTCGCTCAATTCCTACGCCAGCATTATCTGGTTCAGGTCTACGGGTCCCGAGCAAAGCTCGATCTCAGCGTCATTCAGTGAATGAATAGCTCCCCGATGAGGTTCGGCTTGATTGTAATAGGTCTGCCCTACAATAGCCATACTTGCGTGACGGCCCACCAAGACACAATCACGAATCGTTACGTTGATCATAGCCCCAGCGCGCCACCAAGGATTGCTCGATGCCGAGGTGATCCAAAATGCGCGCGACCATAAAATCAATAAGATCGTCTATCGATTTAGGTTGGTGATAAAAACCGGGCGCGGCCGGCATAATAGTGACGCCCATCTGCGAGAGCTTGTGCATGTTCTCAAGGTGCAAGGTTGAGAAAGGCGTTTCTCGAACCACCAGCAGCAATTGACCACGCTCTTTCATCACCACATCAGCGGCGCGTTCAATCAAATTATCGGACATACCATGAGCAATCGCTGCCACACTGCCCGCCGAACAAGGGCAAACCACCATCTGCTTGGGCGCCGCTGAGCCAGAGGCCACGGGCGAGAACCAGTCCTCTTTGCCGCACACCACTAATTTAGCCGGATCGCAGCTGAGATGGGCGACCAAGGCTTGCTTGGCGCTGTCTGGGTTGGCAGGCAGTTTTAATCCGTGTTCGGTGGCCAACACCACTCGCGCCGCCGATGAAACCAGCAGGTAAACCTGATAATCCGCGGCCAATAAGCACTGCAACAAACGCAGCCCATAAGGCGCGCCTGAGGCTCCGGTAAAAGCGAGGGTGATGGATTTTTCAGCCATTGTGCGTATCTCTTATTATTGGGCTAATTGCGCTAACAGTTTGTCGTGAATTCCGCCAAACCCGCCGTTACTCATCACAAGAATCTGATCGCCGGGGCGAGCATGCCTAGCGATGCTGCGCACCAAGTCGTCGATGTCGTCAGAGACATAAGCGGGTTGCGCGCACTGCTCGGCAATCTCACTCACCGACCAAGTAATTGACTCAGGCTGAAAGAGGAACACTTCATCTGCCGCCTGCAATGAGGCCGCAAGCGTTTCTTTGTGCACCCCGCGTTTCATGGTTGCACTACGCGGCTCCAACACCGCAAGGATTCGGGATTGACCCACCTTGTTACGTAAGCCGCCCAATGTCAGTTCAATCGCCGTTGGATGATGAGCAAAGTCGTCATACACAGTGATGTCATTGACCTGCCCTTTTAACTCCAAGCGGCGTTTGGTATTAATAAAGCGCCCTAACGCCTCACAAGCGTGATCCGGAGTGACCCCCACATGACGCGCCGCCGCGATGGCCATCAACGCATTGCTGACGTTGTGATCGCCGACTAAATTCCACGTCACTCGACCCACTATTTCTCCCGCCAATAAGACATCAAAGACACTGCTATCTTGGGCCTCTTTTTGCGCTTGCCAGCCAGATTCGCACCCTGTGTACTCTTGTTCGCTCCAGCAGCCACGGGCAATAACGTCTTGCAGCGCCTGGTCTGATTGAGGAGTAAACATCCGACCATTGCCCGGTACGGTTCTCACTAGATGGTGAAATTGGCGCTTAATCGCTTCCAGATCATCGAAGATGTCTGCATGATCGAACTCAAGGTTATTCATGACCAAGGTACGTGGATGGTAATGAACGAACTTAGAACGCTTATCGAAAAAAGCGCTGTCGTATTCATCAGCTTCAACTATGAAAAACGGGCTGTTGCCCAACCTTGCCGACAAACCAAAGTTGCCAAGCACGCCGCCCACGAGAAAACCGGGTTCATAACCACAATCTTCCAGAATCCAAGCGAGCATACTGGATGTGGTGGTTTTGCCGTGCGTTCCCGCGACCGCCAGTACCCATCGGTCATGCAGCAGAAACTCTTGCAGCCACTGTGGGCCGGAGGTGTAACGCAGGTTGCTATCCAGTACATGCTCGACACACGGGTTACCACGGCTCATCGCATTACCGATCACCACCAAATCGGGCGCCGGATTTAACTGCGCAGGATCAAACCCTTCTATAATTTCAATACCTTGCGATTCAAGTAGCGTGCTCATGGGCGGGTACACATTGGCGTCACTGCCGGTGACTTTGTGCCCCAATTGACGCGCTAAAATTGCCGCTCCTCCCATAAAGGTGCCACAAATTCCCAAGATATGAATATGCATAGAGTGATCCTGAAAAGGCTAATTTGAAGTGCTCATTATGGCGATAATGGCTTGAAAAGCGAACCTCTTTGTCCTTCGGATGTGAAATCTTGGCACAATCGAGCAAAGTTTGTTCAAGATGAAAAACCGTGAAAATATTTGAATAATTACCAAAAAAATTGAGAGGTTAGACAGTTAGTTCGTTACCAATAATAAGATCATGGTTTTACAATTGCTCAAGGCAAAAACAAAAGCTCACGCATAGCTTCGTCCCTCTTGCGCCCCAACAATAAAATGGCAAGAGGTTGCCCAACTCCCCCCAAACTTATGCGATTTTAAGGAATAAACATGTCTGGAATGCGCACCCTTGGCGAGTTCATTGTTGAAAAACAGACGGACTTCCCCCACGCTAGCGGTGATCTATCATCCCTACTGTCGTCGATTCGCCTTGCGGCTAAAATCGTCAACCGCGAAATTAACGCGGCGGGCCTTGGTGATATCACCGGTGCCGTTGGTAGTGAGAACATTCAGGGCGAAGCCCAACAAAAACTGGATGTTTACGCGAACGAGAAGTTCAAAGCAGCACTTGAAGCACGTGATCAAGTGTGTGGCGTAGCAAGTGAAGAAGAAGATGAGGCGGTCGCGTTCAATAAAGAACTGAACAAAAACGCCAAATACGTGGTATTGATGGATCCACTCGATGGCTCATCTAACATCGATGTTAACGTCTCTGTCGGAACGATTTTCTCTATCTATCGCCGCGTCTCTCCTATCGGTACCCCACCGACAGAAGAAGACTTCCTTCAACCAGGCAACAAGCAAGTCGCGGCCGGTTATGTGATTTACGGTTCATCAACCATGCTTGTCTACACCACAGGCAATGGCGTCAATGGCTTTACCTACGATCCATCGATCGGTACGTTCTGCTTGTCTCATGAGAATATGATGGTGCCAGAAGATGGCCGCATCTACTCAATTAACGAAGGTAACTACTTCCGTTTCCCAATGGGCGTGAAAAAGTACATCAAATTCTGCCAAGAAAACGAACCGAATGACGGTCGCCCGTACACGTCTCGCTACATTGGCTCTTTGGTGTCGGACTTCCACCGTAACCTACTGAAAGGAGGCATTTACCTGTACCCAAGCACGCAAAGCCACCCGAACGGCAAACTGCGTCTTCTTTATGAGTGTAACCCAATGGCGTTCATTATTGAGCAGGCGGGCGGTATTGCCTCAGACGGTGAGAAACGCATCATGGATATTGATCCCACAGAGCTGCACCAACGTGTGCCTTTCTTTGTTGGCTCAAAAAACATGGTCAAGAAAGTCGAATCTTTCCTCGCAGAATACAAAGACCAATAAGGCTCAGCTATTCTCTTCAAGGCGCTCACTGAGCGCCTTGTTTTTTATGAACTTCCATAGCTTCCCCAGTCGCTGCGCTTCACAATCGGTGTTTTCTTGACCAAGCTCTCATCGTCCGTCATTTACAAAAAACCAAGTTTAGCGGTAAGGTATTTGCCTACATATCGACCAATAACAAGGAAGCTTGCCCATGAGTCTTAATCACGTCCCTGCAGGGAAATCACTCCCGGATGACATTTATGTCGTCATCGAAATTCCGGCCAATGCCGATCCGATCAAGTACGAGGTCGACAAAGATTCTGGCGCGGTATTTGTGGACCGCTTTATGTCCGCGCCTATGTTCTATCCATGTAACTATGGCTATGTGAATCACACACTCTCTTTAGATGGTGACCCGGTTGATGTCCTAGTGCCGACCCCTTATCCCTTGATGCCAGGTAGTGTGATTCGCTGTCGCCCTGTCGGTGTATTGAAAATGACCGATGAATCAGGTGAAGATGCCAAAGTGCTCGCCGTGCCGCACAGTAAAATCTCCAAAGAGTACGAGCACATCCAAGATGTCGGTGATATTCCTGATCTGCTCAAAGCGCAAATTACCCACTTTTTTGAGCGCTACAAAGAGCTCGAAAGCGGCAAATGGGTCAAAGTGGAGGGCTGGGAAGACGTCGCTGCCGCGCGCCAAGAGATTCTGGAGTCGTTTGAGCGCGCGAGTAAGTAATCCTCACCCAACCACCGTGACTCATTAAATAACAGAAAACGGCCAGAGCAGTGACACTCTGGCCGTTTTCTTTATCGGTATTCAACCATTAAAAACCCGAACCTGCCGTGGAATTACGCCCTGATACATAGTCTTGCTGGAAGAAGGGGTCAAGACGGTCGCACACCCCATAATAGGGTTTGCCCCTCACACCAAGCATGTAGGCGTTTTGCTGACAATATTGGCCGCGACCTTGCTCATATCCGGCCAAATAGGCGGCATAACGGTCGTCGTTCAAATGGCCAGCTTGATCCGCTTTGGCTAACTTAGATTGCGACAAGTTCAGTAAGCCGTTTTCACCGCGATCAACACCGAACTGATACCAATCTTGATCGACGCTAGACGTTGGCGTAGTGACAGTGGTACAGCCTGTGAGTAACAGGGCGACGAACGCCCCGACGGGTGTGATGGTACGTTTCAGCGCTGACATAGGACTCTCCTTATTGAACGCTTGTTCTCACCATAAAATGTCGCTAGACGCGCTGGCACCAATCGCCCGATGCAATCAACACATCCAATTGGCTGACATCTTGGTAGAGGTAAATCCAAGCCTGACCAAACGGCGTATCGATGCGCTCTCGGCGATACTCTACCGGCACATCTTCTAGTTCATCTATACGTGCGAGCGTGACATCATCGATCAAATAGACTTCACCTGAGATCGAATCATGTCCTTCAATCACCGCCGGATAGGGCCCCAAATCATACAGCGCATAAAAGGGCGGTGTATCAAAGTGACCCAAACACTGCGAGCCAGCTAAAAAATCTTGGTTCGACTCCCCTTTGCGCAAGGTGCCATAAACAAACAATAGATGTTGCATTGCCCGCCCCTATTTCCTTTCTCTGCCTGAGTGTGTCTCAACGTCGGCTCTGTGTTAGAGTCACTATTAATCAAACTCAAATTGATAGAGCAGATCCACAGCGCTACTCACACCAGAGACCGCCTCTAAATAAAGATCCTGCATTAAGCGGTAACGCACCGTAAACTCGCCCACCGAGTCAAAAATGCCGACCCCATATTTAACCTGCAAGCCAGGGAGAATATAACCACTCACCGTGACCTGAGAGTCATCACCCGAGCCCGCGGTATCCAACTGCAGATCCTGAACGCCAAAGGCTTCGCCAATTTCGCCCACCACTTTGCCGCTTTTCGCTAGGCTCAAACCAATGAGTGTGGTAGTCATCGCGTTGCCGCCTGCTTCGCCATCAATGTCTTGACCACGCAATAGATAGGATAGCGCATTCGCTTGCGGCATGGCGGGGTCAGAGAAGATGGTGACCGATGGCTCATCGGCCGGTCCAGTCACTTTGACCCCGGCCGTCACGTCGTCTTGGGTGTTATCGGGATTTCGAATCGCTGTGATCTGCACATAGGGCTGATCCACTGGCCCATTCATCAAAATCTTACCTTCACTGATGATCAAATCTTGACCAAAGGAGCGATACGAACCATCGACAATGTTGATTTCACCTTGGACAAACGGACCTTTGTCTTTTTGCGCCACATTCAAGTTGCCTTTCAGTCCGCCTTCAAGCCCAAACGCCACTAGCTTGAAGTCATCGCCAATGCTGATATTAATATTGGTTTCGAGATTAAACGGCACTTCGGTGGCGTTCTCAACAGGTTGGAGATCTTTATCAAGTAACACTTGATCGTCTGAGACGCCAATGGCACTCGGCGGTAGCTCTTCGACGATAATACGCCCCCAAGGCAGATGAATGCTTCCATCCACGCGCGCCAATTTAGGCGAGGCCGATATCGTCATATCCGGCTGCACTTTCAGCGCCACCATAGGCGGCACATTGACCAGCAGCTCTTCAGCGTACACTCGCAGTTGCGCGTTCCAGTTACTTAGCTCACGCCACTCGGCTTCACCGGAGAGTTCCAAATCGCCATCTGGCGTGGTCAATTTTGCCGCGAGCAGCGCATCATAACCGTTGAGTTCGAGGCTCACTCGACCTGAATCCACTTCTACCGGAGAGAGCTCCCCTTTCAGCGACATCTTATCGATCAGCAGTTGCCCCTCGACTTTCGGTTGCGTTACCGCACCGCTGATGGCGAGATCGGTACTGATGGTCGATTTTAGCTCACTAAAATCGCCGATTAATGGCGCAAGAAAATCAATGTGGAACGGAGTTAACGCGAGCTTGGCGTCGATCTTGGGGTTGGCGTCCAATACGTTAGGGAGACTCACTTGGCCAGAAAGGTCGCCATTGTCGCGCACATCAATCAGCCAGTCGGCATCCAAACGGTTATTTGCTAGCGCGGCCTCCAGTGTCACCGCATGCCACGCCAAGGTGACATTTTCTTCGAGCTTTTGCGTCACTTGACCGGCAGGCATCGACACCGAGGCTTTTACTTCAGGCGGTGTCTCTGGCGACCATTTCGCCCACACATTAGCATTCACTTCAGCTTTGAGCTGAGTGGTGGGTGGGATAAAGGCATGCAGTTGATTGACATTAAACTGCGACAAAGAGAGCGCGGCTTCGCCACTTTCCCCCACTTGAATATCCTCATCCAAACACAACGCGGAATCCGACTGCAGCCAACAGTGCGCCGCAACCATCACTTGGTTACGCTCAGCGTCAAAGCCCAGTGCGGTGGTGTCAGCCAGCATCCATTCGCCCTGCAGGGTGGAGAACGATACCTCTTCTAGTTCGCCCTGCCACTTCAGCTGCGGCTCTAACGTCAATGCACCACGCAAGTCGATATGGCTCGTCACCAACTCAGATAGCAGATCTAAGCTGAGCTTATGTTGCTGTTGCGAGCCAGAAAAGGTCAGTGCGACACTCTCAATCTGCTCGCCTTGAACCGTCGCCTGCTTAACGTTCAATTGTAGAGCGCCTTGCGGCACAGGCAGTGGGGTCACCTTGCCCTTGATGCTCGCGCTGCCAATTTGCGCTAAGGTTTGCCAGGCTAATCGGTTGGCGTTGATGTCTAGCCCTAAGGTTGGCTCAGTCATCGCTCCGCTCAGCGCCACTTGCCCCAGAATCTGACCTTTGAGATCAGGCACTGTTTTCGAAAGTTGTGGCAAGGTCAATGTCAGTAACATATCCCACTGCTTATCCAACTCGCCCTGTGCGGCAATCTTGTTAGGGCCATGAGAGAGCACTAAGCCCGACGTTTTAGCGCGAACATTGCCATCTCCTGCCGCGTCCGACGCCTCGATATCACCAGCAATATTAAGCGGATAGCCGCGCAGTAGACCATCAATGTTGAGGTCGGTGCGTTCCACACGCCAACCGCCTTGGGCCGTCAGACCGCCTGCGGTTTCAAGCGTGCCACTGATGTCACCTTCCGCTTGAGGCCACTGCAAACCCGGTTGGATATGGCTAAGGGCTAAGTTAGCGCCCCAACTCACTTGCTCTTGCCACCCCGCACGCAGTGAACCTTCAACTTCACCGCCTAACGTTTTGAGCAGAAAATCAGTCAATTCAATCTGACCTATATCCCCCTGCCCTTTAAGCGCCAGGTCGAGCTCTGGAATGCTTTCTCCGCTCAACACCCCTTGCAGATTGAGGTGAAAACCTTGCAACGAGCCCTGGGCAGAAAACTCTGGCAACACCACACGATAATCCGACTCCCCGCTGAGCGGCCAGCTGGCATCAACATCACGCAGGTGAAGCTCAAACGGTAAATCGGGATCTAAGCTCGCTAAATGCGCTTCAATTTGGCCCAGTGCCAAACCCGATAACTCGGCGTCCAATGCCAAGTCACGCACACTGCCTTCAAGGTTAAGCGCAATAACTTGGCCATTAGCAATCGGGTCTTTCACCATAGCGTCAAGTGAAGCACTCAGCGGATAATCACCTTTTAAGGTGACATCGGCGCGTAAGTTGGCTTCTCCTTGTGGCATATCAAGCTCCAGCGTTGCCACCTGTATCCGCGATCCACGAGCGGTCGCTGAAAGCCCTAGGTGGTTGACCACCAGCGGTGTCTCTTGCTCTAGCCTAAAGTCGTTGATGTCTAAGCGAGAAAGTTGAATTTGCAGCGGCAGGGTAATGTCCGGCAAGACGATCGGTGAGGAGGCGTCACTGTCTGGCGCGGCGCTTTGAGCCTGTGGTGCTTGAGGATCACTCGGCGCCAATGCCACGCGAGTACCATCAAGCTGCGTTTTGCTCAACACCAGTCGGTTGCCTTGGAAGCTTATTCCAGACGAGAAACGCTGCCACGCGATCTGGTTGCCCAAAATATCCAGATTGATATTGGACAGCGCAATACGGCTGATTTGAATGGGCACAGGCGCGGTGATCGCCGTCAGTGGCTCCCCCTCTTCCTCTGCGGCGGCAGACTCATCACTGCTCGGCAGCGTCGGCATGTGAAAGTCCAATCCATCCATCGCTATCTCATCAATACAGACCGACGGTTCAGTAAAACAGTTTGGATTGATCGCTAAAGTGAGTTTGTTGGCGGCAACATCAAGGGATAAATCCTCATCCACATAACGCACTTGATGGAGACTAAAGCGCGGAAAGAGAGCCCCACTGTGCCCTTCGATCGTTAACTGCGGCACAAACGCATTCGCCGCCCAAACCAAGACATTGAGCCCAGGATTGGTAAACAGGATGACCCCGACAAGCACCAGCAGCGCAGTAAGTAGCCCTGTCGTCAGTACCGTTAGCCATTTTGTCCAAGTGAGAATGCGCTTTTTCATAGATCAGGCCCCAGAGTAAAGTGGACACGGAACTCATCACCCGGATCCGCATCCAATCCCCAAGCAAAATCCAGTCTCACAGGCCCAACCGGAGACGCCCAGCGAACGCCAAAACCCGTCCCCCGTTTGAAATCGGGTGTGTCATTAAAGGCATCACCGTAGTCGAAAAACAGCGCGCCCCACCAGTTGCCGTGCACGCGATATTGATACTCTAAAGTGGAGGTAGCAATGTACTTGGCACCGGTCAGGGCGCCACTTTCATCCACCGGAGAGACCGACTCATACCCGTAGCCGCGCAGATTATTGTCACCACCGGCAAAGAAACGCAGTGACGGCGACAGCTTGTCAAACTCTTCGGCGATGTTCGCCCCGCCATCAACACGGAAAATACCGCGATGGTTCTGGCCAATGCCACGAATCCAGGTGGTGCCGCCCATAATGCGCGTCACACGCGTTTCGGAAATCACGCTCGGGTCGCCATACTCTATGGTGACGCTTTGTCTGTCCCCCCACATCGGCATAGTGCCGCCACGAACACGACTGCGTGAGAAGGAGATACCCGGTAGAAGGAAGTGTCCGGTATCGTCTTGCAAGCCTTGCTCGTAACTTTCGAGCAAATAGCGAACATACACGGTTCGGTGCCAGCCGCTGTCAAGCACCCAATGGCGTTCAACAGATAAGTTGGACTCGAGACTTTGCGTGTCCCGCTGGTCGAGGTTTTTCATCCCATACTGAATGCGGTAGTACTCATTGAGCGCGTCTTGCAGCGGTATTTTATAGCCTGCGGTGATGGTCTGTTCTGGAATCGACAAAGAGAAACTGCTGTCAAAGCTGTGGCCCTTATCGTTCACCCAAGGCTTTTTCCATTTGAGCGTGCCACGCACGCCCACATCGGTCGAGTAGCCAATACCCGTCTCGATTTGATTGCGCGCTTGTGGGGCGAGTGACACTTTCATCGGCAGCTCACGAGTTTGACCTAGGTAACTCAGATCAGGCTCGACAAACACCGATGAAAACCAATCGGTATTGGAGAGATTTTGGTTGTATTCCCCCACTTTGGAGACCAAATAGGGCTCGCCCTCTTCATAGGGGGATAAGGACGCCACACGGTCCTCGCGGATTTGACTGCCGTTAATGGTATTTCGACCAAACGCATAGCGCATGCCGCTATCATAGTAGAGGCGGATAAAGGCTTGATTCAACTCAGGCGCAATCTCTAGGCGGCTGACTTGATAATCGCCTTCAAAGTAGCCTTTGCGCAGCGCTAAATTGCGAATCCCAGATTTCAGCGCGTCGTATTGGCTGTGATTGAGCCTGGCACCTTCGACCAAACCGCTTTGGGCAATCAAGGCGTTGAAGTCGGCATCATTGGCCGCTTCACCGGCGATTTGGATATCGACTTTCTCAATCAAGATTGGCTCGCCGGGCTGCACCGTAACGCTCAGCTCTGTGCTCTCTTTTCCGACTTGAAACGTAAACTCTGGGTGATAATAACCAAGCGCATTCAACGCCTCGGTGATGGTACGCTCGAGACGAGCTTGAAAGCGAAGACCGGTGCTGTATTCCTTTTCGGGGATCGAGGATAAATACGCCTCGACGTTATCTTCTAACTCGCCGTCCAAACCAAGAATCGACAAAGAGACCTCTTGCGCGAGTGCCCCTGTAGAGAGAAAGAGCGTTAACAGTGCTGGTAAAGAGGTTCTTATCATGCTTAATTAGGTACCCAAACGTAATGACCAAAATAATAGCGCCAGTGAATTCATAAGTCTGTACGAAAACAGCAGATGAGCGGCTCTATTTTCAAATAACTGACAAAGGACAATTCAATGGCAGGCAAACAGACCATGATCGACCCCAATCTTGCCCTACCCGGTCGAGAAACACCAATGGTCATCAACCCCACTCACTTCGTCAATCAATCCAATATGACCGCGCCAGCGCCACAAGGTTGCGAGGAAGTCTTGATCGGCATGGGATGTTTCTGGGGCGCCGAACGCCTGTTTTGGCAACTTGATGGCGTGATCACCACCTCGGTCGGCTACTCCGGTGGTTTTACTCCCAACCCCACTTACGATGAAGTGTGTACCGGCAACACTGGCCACACTGAAGTGGTACGCGTAGTGTTTGATCCTAGCCGCTTAAGCTTTGACGCCTTATTGGAGAAATTCTGGGAGCGTCACGACCCGACTCAAGGCATGCGTCAAGGCAATGATATCGGCACTCAGTATCGCTCGGCACTCTACCTATTTAGCGATGAACAATACCAAACCGCCATTGCATCTAAAGCGCGTTACGAAGCGTTGCTCGGCGATCAGTTTGGCGCCATTACCACCGACATTTTACCCGCGGGTACCTACTATCTCGCCGAGGAGTACCACCAGCAATATTTAGCCAAAAACCCAGACGGCTATTGTGGACTAGGTGGAACGGGCGTCTGCTTTATCTAAGCGGCGAATTTTGCCTCATTCACATTTTCAAGGGTAGGAATAAGGACAATTCCTACCCTTTGTCTATTTAGGGTATATACTTTTTCCGCAACCATAAAAGGAAGAACATAATGAAAAACAAAACCCTACTCGCTCTCATGCTGGCTTGCTCTCCAGCGCTCTCCTTTGCGCACAACCTGACGGTTGGCCAAGCCGTACCCGCGGTGGACGTCAGCAGTCACGGTGAAATTTTGCTTGATGGTGACCAAACCCGCTTTGCCCCTTGGTCATCGACTGACCTGGTGGGCAAGGTCAGAGTGATCCAAGCGATCGCGGGTCGTAGCAGCGCCAAAGAGATGAACGCCCCACTGATGGCGGCCATTACGGCGGCAAAATTTCCAGAGGATCAGTATCAAACGACCTCAATCATTAACCAAGATGATGCGATTTGGGGGACGGGCTCTTTCGTCAAATCCTCGGCTGAAGACAGCAAGCTGTCCTTTCCTTGGTCTTCCATGGTGTTAGATGAAGAAGGGGCAGTGGCCAACGCATGGGCACTGGCAGAGAAATCGTCGGCGATCATAGTGCAAGACAAGCAAGGCCAAGTACTGTTTGTCAAAGAAGGCACTCTCTCTGAGACTGAGATTGAGACGGTACTCAATCTTGTGCGTGACAATCTGTAATACAGTTTCGATTGTTCGGCTGACAGGAGTTGTTATATTATAACAGCTCCTGTTTGCTTTTGATGATGTGCCGATAATGCGATTGTTCTTCTCGACGCCACACCGAACTCTGATCGTGTTCACCACGATCTTGCTGACCTTATGGCTCAGCTTCGCGTCTGTGGAACACGCCTTAGATCATCACCCTGATCACCACACCCATCATCAATGCGAGCTGTTTCTCGCTTTGCATCACGGCATCATGGCCGCGCTGCTTATCGTTGTCCTGTTACCCAGCCGCTTTTCGGTATTGACGGCGCTGCCTCGTTACTCTCGTCAACTCGGCACCTTTGCGTACCTAGCGCGCTCGCCACCCACCTTAGGTTCATGCACCTTTTAACGCCCGATGTTGGGCAAACCTTTAATGAATCATCACAGGAATTAACATGAACACATTCACACCAATCGCACTGGGTATGACGCTTGCTTTCTCAACCACCACCTTTGCCGAAGAGACATTTCGTCAGCACGATGCCCACGTCCATGGTCAAGTGGAGTTTAACATTGCCCAAGATGGCAAAGAGCTATTGATCGAAATCACCGCTCCCGGCGCCGATGTCGTCGGTTTTGAACACGCACCAAGCACCGATGAGCAAAAAGAGACACTAAGCCGCGCCGTCACCACACTCAACGATGCAAGCACCATTTTCACGCTGGCCTCACAGGCCAACTGTCGCCTTGAGCATCGCTCGGTCTCTCATACACTCGGTGAAGAGGGGCACGATGACCACGATCATGATTCACACGATCACGATAGCCATGACCACGATAAGCATGATCATGACTCTCACGACCACGACAGCCATGACCATGATAAGCACGATCATGACTCACACGACCACGACAGCCATGACCACGATAAACACGATCATGACTCACACGACCACGACAGCCATGACCATGATAAGCACGATCATGACTCACACGATCACGAGTCGCACGGTGGTCACGGTGAATTCACCATCGAGTACCACTATGAGTGTGAAAGCATTCAAGCGCTTAACAGCATCGACACGCAATGGTTTAACCACTTCCCATCAACGGAAGCGATCAGCGTGAACCTCTTGACCGATCAAACGCAAGCCGCATTGAAACTCGGTCAAGGTCAAACTCGTATTGCATTTTAATCGTTGATGTTTAAGCATTAACCCTCATTCGCGGCCCAACTGTTGGGCCGCCTTCAAGCTCAAGGACTCTTCATGGCGACAAAAGAAGCGCATCCCGTTGTCGAGTTAAACCAAGTAAGTTACACCTGGCCTGGCAACAGTGAGCCAACATTAGTCATCCCGTCGTTAACCGTGAATCGCGGCGAACATCTGTTTGTCAAAGGCCCAAGTGGCTGCGGGAAATCAACACTGCTTGGCTTACTCACTGGCATCAATAACACCTCAAATGGTCAAGTTCGAGTACTTGGCCATGATCTGTCTGCCCTTTCAGGCAGTGCTCGTGACCGTTTTCGCGCCGACCAAATAGGCTACATCTTCCAGCAGTTCAATTTGCTGCCCTATTTGAGCGTATTGGAAAATGTCATGCTGCCGTGCCAGTTTTCAGCGCTAAGACGCAGCCAAGTAACCCCATCATTGCAAGAGAACGCCAAACAGCTATTGGATAAATTACGTCTGCCACAGGCACTGATCAATAAACCTGTGGTCGAACTGAGTATTGGTCAGCAGCAACGCGTCGCAGCCGCTAGAGCCTTGATCGGTCAGCCACAAATCATTATCGCTGATGAGCCGACCTCTGCGCTCGATTACAACAACCGCAGCGCTTTTATTGAACTGTTGCTTGAGCAAGTCAACCACGCCAACTCTACCCTGCTGTTTGTGAGTCATGACCCGACCTTAGAAGCGCAATTTGATCGCACGCTCGACTTACAACAGATCAATCAAGCAGGAGCCCAGGTATGACCCCGACTCTCAGCCTTGCGTTTAAAAGTGTACGCAACCGAAAAATGACGGCCATCTTGACCATTTTGACCGTGGCTATTTCCGTCGTGCTGCTACTGGGTGTCGAGCGGATTCGAACCCAAGCCAAATCCAGCTTTGCCAATACCATTTCAGGCACAGATTTGATTGTTGGTGGACGCTCTGGGCAGGTCAATCTGCTGCTCTACTCGGTGTTTCGCATTGGCAATGCGACCAATAATATCGATTGGCAAAGTTACCAAGAATTTAGCCAGCATCGCGCGGTCGACTGGGCCATTCCTATCTCGCTAGGTGACTCGCACCGAGGTTTTCGCGTGATGGGCACCAACCACAGCTATTTTGAACACTATCGATACGGACAAAAGCAGCCGCTGGTCATCAAGCAAGGGCGCGAGTTTGAATCCTTACTGGAAGCCGTGATTGGCGCCGATGTGGCCAAAGAGCTTGGCTATAAAGTTGGTGAAGAGATCATCATTGCGCATGGCATCAGTGACGTAGCGTTTAACCGTCATGAGAATGCCCCTTTTACTGTCGTCGGTATTTTAGCGCCTACTGGCACACCCGTAGACAAAACGGTGCATGTCTCGCTAGAGGCGATTGAAGCCATTCATGTGGGATGGGAAAGCGGCGCCAATATGGGCAACAACCCAGACGCGGATCAGTTGGCCAGCATGGACTTCCAGCCGAAACAAATCACCGCGGTGCTGATCGGGCTAAAATCTAAAATTCAGACCTTCAGCTTGCAGCGTGCCATCAACACCTACCCAAAAGAGCCGCTCAGCGCGATCATGCCGGGGATCGCTCTGCATGAGTTGTGGAGCATGATGTCAGTCGCCGAGCAAGCGCTGATGGCCGTCTCTGGCTTTGTGGTGGTCGCCGGGTTATTGGGGATGCTGTCGAGCCTGTTAACCAGCTTACAAGAGCGCCGCCGAGAGATGGCGATTCTCCGCGCGATGGGCGCAAGACCGCGCCATGTCTTTAGTTTGCTGATCTTAGAAGCCAGTACGCTGACCTTCATCGGCATCTTAACCGGCACCACTTTCTTGTATCTCGCGCTCGCCATTGCCGCGCCGATTATCCAACAAAGCTATGGCATCAACCTACAAATGCAGATATTGTCCCAGTATGAACTGATGCTACTTGGTGCTGTTCAACTGGCGGGAACCGTCATTGGCTTTATTCCCGCGTTGCGCGCCTACAGGCAATCTCTCAGTGATGGAATGACAATTAGAGTGTAATTATGACCAAAATCGTTTCTATATTTATGCTGGCAATGAGCATGGTAATGACCAGCTTTTTCAGCCACGCCTCGGAGCCATTAACCTTAGAGTGGATCGATCTCGTACCAGAGAATGAACGCAACCAGTTTGACTCATTCGGCATGCCGGATCCAAACGTAGACCACTCAGGTGGCACGATGAAGCAATCAAAGATTGGTGGCGTGCGCCAAGATCTTAACGGCAGCACAGTGCGAATCCCTGGCTTTGTCATTCCTTTAGAAGGAGATGCAGAGAAGGTCACCGAATTCTTGCTTGTGCCTTACTTTGGTGCCTGTATTCACGTACCGCCACCGCCACCAAACCAGATCATTTACGTGAAGTTCCCTCAAGGGGCACCAGTGCAACAGCTGTGGGACGTGATTTATGTGGTGGGTACGCTCAAGACAGAAACCATGAGTCATGAGTTGGCCGAAACGGGTTACCTGATTGAAGGCACCGCGATTACTGAGTACGACGATCAGTAACCCCTCGAATCCATTAACAATAAAGCAACCTGTTAAACGCCCAGCTTAGGTCAGATATCGAGAGAGATACGCTAGGATCCCGAGATAAGTCAGGAGTAAAAAGGCGATTAGCAGGTGCTTTTTCAGTTTTTCATCACTTGAAAACTTCATAAAGCCCTCCAAAACAATAGCAACAATTTTAACAACTTATTATCATTCGTGATAGTGATATTTTTATAATCTTATTCGGATAAGCATCACACTCTATGGCGGGTAGCATCCGGCATCGGCGTGCAATATGATTTAATAACGATATGACTGCTAAGGAATATCATCATGTCTGAGCCAAATAAGCCGGTTGTGATTGAGCACGACGCCACCCACACCGATAAGCAAGAAAAAAAGTCCAGCTACGTCAAAGACAGCGCCAGCCGTATCCTCACCATCGCCCAGCAATATGGGTTGGATGCCATGCTGCAAGCGCAAACACCGGAAAAAACGGCACTCGAACGCGCTTTGTTGCGCGAGCGTAAACGCAAAGAGCTCAGACAGAAAAACCTTGAGCAGATCCTAAAACTTGCTCACACCTCATGTAAGAATGAAACCGCAGGCGATCCTGACCAAGATTGGTTGTATCGATTCTTCGATATGGCGCAAGAGGTGCACAACAGCGCTATGCAACGTTTGTGGGCTCAGGTGCTGAAGCGTGAAGTCACCAACCCTGGCTCCACGTCGATGAAAGCCCTAAAAGTGCTGCAAGATATGACGCCCAAAGAGGCGCAGATCTTACAACGCGCATCGTCACTGGCGTGCAGTTTTGGCGGAGACAACAGCCGCAAGCTCTTGATCGGTTACCGCGCCCAAGGGGGCATCTTTAGTTTTGGCAAGCGAAATACCACCAACAACATCAATGTCGGCAACTTCCAACTCCCCTATTCGAGTTTATTGGTGTTGTTTGAACTGGGGCTGATGCACTCAGCAGAGCTCGAATCGGGAGAGATTGAGCTCGACTCACCACTGGCGTTGACCTACCAAGGCAAACAACTCTTGTTGCAAGCGCACAGCAAAGGCGTGAGACTGCTCTACTACCGTTTTAGCCCTACCGGCAACGAGCTGTGCAAACTGCTAGGGAATAAGCCCAATACCCAGTATTACGATCAACTGTTGGCGCTCCTCAATCAGAAATTTAGCGCCAATACCGACGCGTCAAACTCCTCGATTCACCACACGGTGTAATGTCAGATAAAGCAAAATCAGACGATAAAAAAACGCCAGCGACATCGCTGGCGTTTTCATACTTGGCGGTCAACAGCCGATCATTACGCTTTCAGTGCTTTGAACGCGTTGATCAAGCCATTGGTCGAGCTATCGTGAGAGCTCACTGGCGCGTCATCACCTAGCTCAGGTAGGATCTGGTTCGCCAACTGTTTACCGAGCTCCACACCCCATTGGTCGAAGCTGAAGATGTTCCAAATCACGCCTTGAACAAAGATCTTGTGCTCGTACATCGCAATCAATTGACCCAATGTGCGTGGAGTGATCTGCTTAACCAAGATAGAGTTCGTTGGGCGGTTACCTTCAAACACTTTGAATGGCACCAAGGCTTCCACTTCCTGCTCCGTTTTGCCTGCCGCCAAGAACTCCGCTTTCACTGTCTCTGCAGATTTACCAAACGCAAGTGCTTCAGTCTGAGCAAAGAAGTTCGACATCAATTTCTGATGGTGATCGCCGGTTGGGTTGTGGCTCAACGCTGGCGCGATGAAATCCGATGGGATCAACTTAGTGCCTTGGTGAATCAACTGGTAGAACGCGTGCTGACCATTGGTTCCTGGCTCACCCCAAATGATAGGGCCCGTTTGGTAAGTCACAGCATCACCGTTGCGATCGACAAACTTACCGTTGGATTCCATGTTACCTTGCTGGAAGTACGCCGCGAAGCGGTGCATATACTGATCGTATGGCAAGATCGCTTCCGACTCTGCGCCGTGGAAGTTGTTGTACCAAATACCGATCAACGCCATGATCACTGGAATGTTGCTCTCAAGCTCTGTCGACTTGAAGTGGTTGTCCATCTCATGAGCACCGGTCAGTAGCTCGATGAAGTTGTCGCAGCCGACACCCAATACAATCGACAAACCGATCGCAGACCACAGTGAGTAACGACCGCCGACCCAGTCCCAGAACTCAAACATGTTGTCGGTATCAATACCGAACTCAGACACCGCGCTAGCGTTAGTCGACAAGGCCGCAAAGTGCTTAGCTACGTGCGCTTCATCACCCGCTGATGCTAAGAACCAATCACGAGCAGAGTGCGCATTGGTCATGGTTTCTTGCGTGGTGAAGGTTTTCGATGCCACAAGGAAGAGTGTGGTTTCTGGGTTTACTTTCTTCAACGTTTCAGCGATGTGGGTGCCATCAACGTTAGAGACAAAGTGCATGTTGAGGTGTGTTTTGTACGGCGCGAGCGCTTCAGTCACCATGTATGGGCCTAGGTCAGAGCCGCCTATACCAATGTTCACGACATCGGTGATGGCTTTGCCTGTGTAGCCTTTCCACTCACCGCCAATCACACGCTCAGAGAACGATTTCATCTTCTCTAGAACCGCGTTCACCGCTGGCATGACATCTTCACCATTGACCATAATTGGCGTGTTGCTGCGATTACGCAACGCCACGTGCAGAACGCTGCGGCCTTCGGTTTGGTTGATGGTGTCACCACTGAACATGGCCTCAATCGCGGACGCAAGATCCGTTTCTTGTGCCAAAGCAAACAGGTGCTTTAACGTCTCTTCATTGATGAGGTTTTTTGAGTAGTCGACAAGCATATCGTCGCCAAAGCGAGTCGAAAATTTGTCAAAGCGCGCTGGGTCTTGTGCGAAGAGCGCTTTAAGATCCATATCTTGTGCGGATTCAAAATGTGCGGTGAGTGCTTTCCAAGCGGATGTCTGCGTTGGATTGATAGTTTTCAACATGGTCGTTATCCCGATGTTACAGTCCGTTTTTATTCCATTCAGTCTAGCGAAAACTGGTGGAATCCCCGAATTTGAAAATGAAGAATAATTGTAATTTTTTTTCAGTTGCTCATTATGACCTAGGGTACCCTCACTCTCTTTGAGTTAGGTCACGTTACCCGCTTCACAACCGAGCAACTGCGTCGTTGCACGTGGAATAATAGCATTGATTTTGGTGATGCTGCACCGTTAATCACTGCACTAACCCTAAGCAATTTTGCCAGCGGGTTTGTCTAGATAAGGAGTCTTTATGTGGTCTCAGGCCCAAGTACAATTGCGCGCGAAACCGCGCGGGTTTCATCTCATTACCGATGAAATTGAGCAACAATTGCCACAAATTCAATCGATTTCTGTCGGTTTATTACAGTTATTCATCCAACATACGTCCGCAAGTCTTACCCTCAATGAGAACGCCGATCCTACCGTGCGCAGCGATATGGAAGCGCACTTTAATCACTTTGTGCCACAAAACGCCCCTTACTACCGTCATACTTATGAAGGTGATGATGATATGCCCGCGCACATTAAAGCGTCGATTCTCGGCGCCAGTGTCATGATTCCGATTCGACAAGGTCGATTAGCACTGGGCACATGGCAGGGGATTTATCTGGGTGAACACCGAGACAACGGTGGGGAACGAACCATTATGGCCACCTTACAAGGAGAGTAGAGCCCATCGGTGTGATTAGAACGGCTGATTGATCATCACGCGAAACGTGCCTTCTTCCGCTCCTTTCGCGATTTCGGCGCGAACGACCACGCCTTCAACCTGAAGCCTCACTGCTCCGCCAAGGTTCCACTGCATATCTGAGTGGAGCGTGGCTAAATCAAACTCATCAGCCACACGACCGGCTTCGGCAAACAGTACCCACTGCCACCAAGGCAGATCGTAATAATTAAGAACCGGCACACTCTCTAGCGGCTGCCAATCGGGTAAGACACGATACTCCATCGAGTAGTGCAGCGCCGAGCGACCGTGATACCGCCCTGCGGTAAAGCCTCGTAGGCGATATAAACCGCCAAGTCGCGCCTGAAGTTGCTCTGGCGGTCTCGCACAACCCTCACAGGCATCCCAGGTCGGCGTGTCTGCGGCATAGACATCAAACGCCAGCACTTGCTGATCAAACCAACTGCCCAAAGGGCCAAGGGCAACATACTGGCTGTTCTGCCCTTCCCACTTTATCCAGCTATCGCTAAGGCGCTGCTCTGTGCCCATGCTGATCGTGAACGCCGAGTGTGAGCCTTTCGTTGGGTTGCGGACACTGTCTCTATTATCCCAATCTAGGCTCACCTCAACGCCAGTGGCTTTCTCTGCTTGCGTGTAGACATCAAGTTGACGCTCTGAGTAAAACGGCGTCACGCTGATGGAAGTGACGCCAGAGTCGTACGGTGAGGCGGTGCTGACCGGACGTGATGGCGCAAACACACCACTCATGCCTTGCTGTGAAACCAGCCCCCAAGGGAGCAAATATTTAAACTCGAATTGGTAGTTCTGCTCATCGCCGTTGGTGATGGTGCTGCCCCCCGTAGGAGACGCATTGCTACCCTGCTCTCCAAGGTAATAAGGGTTGTCATTAAAGCGCGCTTGGTACATCTGCGTACTGACCAGCCAATGGGGGGAGAGTGCGTAATTGAACGCCGCAACATAACCAAGATAACTGGCTTTATCAGAGTACAACCCCATGCCAAAGAGCACGGTTTGCGGTTGCCCTACGCCTTTCGCCACCCCAGCAACACCGAAGGTATTACCGAGCGTTTCGGTGCTGAAATAAAAGGGAAGAAACGCGGAGTCTTTCTCGCTGCTGTGGCAGAAGGTAGCGATAAAAAAGCTGGCCACTAGGGCCAGCATTCGCAGTTTATTCATAGCTTTGCAGAGACTTTTGGTAATCCATCTCAACACGCGAAGTGAGCTTAGTCACCAGTTCATAGGCGATGGTGCCAATGTGGGACGCCACCTCTTCGGAGGGTAAATCTTGCCCCCAAAGAATCGCTTCATCACCCACTTTGTCTTGTGCGTCACCGCCAAGATCGACCGTCAGCATATCCATCGACACTCTACCGACAATCGGAACTCTGCGACCATTGACCAGAACAGGGGTGCCATTGGGCGCGGTTCTAGGGTAGCCATCGCCGTAACCAATCGCTATCACGCCGACTTTGGTGTCTTGCGCGCAAGTCCATGTGCCGCCGTAACCGACCTTTTCCCCTTGCTTCACATCTCGAACCGCAATGAGGTGAGATTTTAACGTCATCACTGGCTGATAGCCGAGATCCGCCGCACTTTGATCATTAAATGGCGACACGCCATACATGATGATGCCGGGCCTCACCCACTCTAACTGGCTCTCTGGCCAAGCCAGTAAACCCGCAGACGCGGCGAGAGAACGCTCACCTTCACAACCTTGCGTCAAAGAGAGAAACAGCTCGGTTTGCTCTTGCGTGGTGCTGCTTTCGAGCTCATCAGCGCAGCCAAAATGACTCATGTAACGCAGCGGCTTCGCCACATTCGGGCAGCGCTTCAGACGGGCAACAAACGTTTCGTATTGCTCTGGCCTGACACCTAAGCGATGCATCCCGCTGTCGACTTTCAGCCAAACCACAACAGGAGTATCCAACTCGGCATCTTCTAATGCTTGAAGCTGCTCTTCACAGTGCACCACCGTTTGGATGTTGTTGGTGACTAATACAGGTAAATCCCCTGGTGAATAAAAGCCTTCGAGAAGGAGGATAGGTTTCACCACACCACAAGCGCGAAGCCCCAGCGCCTCTTCAATGCGCGCGACGCCAAACGCGTCCGCACCTTCAGCGTGCTTGGCAACGTGACGAAGTCCATGCCCGTATCCGTTCGCTTTCACCACGGCCATGATTTTGCTGCTCGGCGCTTGGTGTTTAATGCGAGCCAAATTGTGTTTCAGCGCATCCAAATTAATCGATGCGGTTGCCGCTTTCATGTAACTCATCGATTATTCATCATCCATATCAAACGCAGGACCCGCGTAATTGTCAAAGCGCGACCATTGACCTTGGAAGGTCAGTCGCACTGAACCAATCGGACCGTTACGCTGCTTACCCAAGATAATCTCTGCGGTCCCTTTCATCGGGCTATCTGGGTTGTACACCTCGTCACGGTAGATGAACATGATCAAGTCGGCGTCCTGCTCGATAGAGCCCGATTCACGCAGATCCGAGTTCACCGGACGTTTATCGGCTCGTTGCTCCAACGAACGGTTCAACTGAGACAGCGCCACCACAGGCACATTGAGCTCTTTAGCCAACGCTTTCAATGAGCGAGAAATCTCTGCAATTTCCAACGTCCGGTTATCCGACATCGCAGGGACGCGCATGAGCTGAAGGTAGTCGACCATGATCATCGACAGACCGCCATGATCGCGAGCCACACGACGAGCGCGCGAGCGCACTTCCGTCGGTGTCAAACCTGAGCTGTCATCGATGTACATGTTCTTCTTCTCCATGAGAATCCCCATGGTCGATGAGATACGCGCCCAGTCTTCATCATCCAACTGACCGGTACGAATTTTCGTTTGATCAACACGCGACAACGAGGCGAGCATACGCATCATGATCTGTTCCGCGGGCATCTCAAGAGAGAAGATCAGCACGGGCTTGTCTTGTTCCATCGCCGCGGTCTCACATAAGTTCATCGCAAAGGTGGTTTTACCCATCGATGGACGCGCTGCGACAATGACCAAATCAGAACCCTGTAGACCCGCGGTTTTCTTGTTGAGATCCGTAAAGCCCGTGTTGACGCCAGTCACCCCGTCTTGCGGCGTTTTGTACAACAGTTCGATACGTTCGAGGGTTTTTTCTAGAATGTTGTCGACGTTTTGCGGACCTTCATTCTCATTGGTGCGGGACTCGGCAATGGCAAATACTTTACTCTCAGCCAAGTCGAGCAGATCTTCTGAGCTGCGTCCTTGTGGATCGTAGCCGGCATCGGCAATCTCATTGGCAACACCGATCAAGTCGCGAACCAGTGCGCGCTCAGCCACAATGTCTGCGTACGCATTGATATTCGCCGCACTCGGGGTGTTTTTGACTAAGTCCGCCAGATAAGCAAAGCCGCCTACTTCATCAAGCTGTTCGCGCTGCTCTAAAAATTCTGACAAGGTGATGAGATCAAGTGGCTTGTTGTCTTCCAAAATGGCTTGTACCGCTTGAAACACTAAACGGTGAGGTCGACTGTAGAAATCTTTGGCGACCACACGCTCAGAGACGGTATCCCAACGCTCGTTATCCAACAGCAAGCCACCAATGACCGACTGCTCGGCTTCTAATGAGTGCGGTGGGACTTTGATGGCATCGACTTGGGCGTCTCGTGGTTTAAGGTTCCGATTCTCTACTTTGCTCTGGGCCATGATTTCACTCAACAACTTGTTCCTGACCGGACATTATAACGAGAATCATCGCTATGTCTCCCGTTTCAAGCGAGGAACAACGATCCGATTTGAGTTTTGACTCCGCCCTGACCAAGTCTATACAAAGCCTGTTTATTATTGCGCCCTGTTATTTTTCGACCGAGAGGTACTGAGTGTCAAAACTTTGGTTATTGTGCGTGGGGTTAATAGGCTCGTCCTTGGCCTACGCAGATAGTACGGATCAAAGTGAAATGGATATCCAAGTACCTTCCCCCTGGGATACAGAGGTCGAGTTCGGCTATCAAGCACACAAGGGCAATTCCGACTCCGAATCGCTCAACTCTCGTTTAAGTGCCGAGTACATTAAAGGTCGCTACCGTACGAGCGGAGAGTGGAAATACTACCTGCTCTACAAAGATGGGACAGAAGACAAGCGGCAGTCCACCTACACTATGCAAGGTGACTATAAACTTGGGCCCAAGACCTACCTCTATTCGAGTTATAAAGGCGTCAACTCAAAGTACACCGCGTACTACAAAGATCACACGCTTTCGGGAGGGCTCGGTTATCAGTTATCAAACACGGATGACTTCTTGCTTGAAGTCGAAGTCGGTCCGGGTTATCGCTACCAAGAACCCAACCTTGATGAAATTGATGATGACGATATCATCTTTCCCAACATTGTGAGGGAAGCGATTTTTCGTGGCAACATCAACAGCAGTTGGCAAGTGCTTGAAAGCCTACGTCTCTCCGCGGACGTGACTTGGGTTAGCGGCCACAGTAACACCCGAACCGATACCGACATCAGTGTCACCAACAACATCACTGAGGATATTGCGCTTAAGCTCACTCATAACCGCCAATATCACGATAAGGTTCCAGAAGGGCTAAGCAAAGCTGATAGTATGTTTTCGGTCAACTTGCTGTTTGTGTTCTAAATGAAAGAAGAACCCTGAGCAAAATAGCAGACATAAAAAAACACCAGCCGAGGCTGGTGTTTTGCTATTCGTCTTAAGGCTGAATTACTCAGCTGGTACAACTTGTAGGTTGATAGCAGCAAATACTTCAGAGTGAAGTTGGATGCTGATTTCAAACTCACCAGTAGTACGTAGAGCACCTTCAGGTAGGCGAACTTCGCTCTTAGCTACTTCAACGCCAGCTGCAGTGATTGCATCAGCGATATCACGAGTACCGATAGAACCGAATAGTTTACCTTCGTCACCTGCTTTAGAAGCGATAACGACCGCTTCTAGTGCGTTCACTTTCTCAGCGCGAGCTTCTGCAGCAGCAAGTTGCTCAGCAACTTTTGCTTCTAGCTCAGCGCGACGAGCTTCGAACATCTCAACGTTAGTCTTAGTTGCCATAACTGCTTTACCTTGTGGGATAAGGAAGTTACGAGCGTAGCCAGATTTAACGTTTGCAGTGTCACCAAGACCACCTAGGTTACCGATTTTATCAAGTAGAATAACTTGCATTGCTTAATCCTCTTTCTTAATAAAACGACCGATTACTGATGCTTGTCAGTGTACGGAAGTAAAGCTAGGTAGCGTGAACGCTTAATAGCGCGAGCTAGTTGACGTTGGTATTTAGCGCTTGTACCAGTGATACGGCTAGGAACGATTTTACCAGCTTCAGTGATGTAGTTTTTAAGAGTTGCTACGTCTTTGTAATCAATCTCTTGTACGCCTTCTGCAGTGAAACGGCAGAATTTACGACGACGGAAGAAACGAGCCATGGGCTATCTCCTGATCTTAAATTTGAGTAATGTTGTCGGCATGTAACACTAATTTCCCAACGCCATTTCGGCCGGTTTGATAAGCGACAAAACCACTTACCTTAATGTTACTGCCTTGTACTAAATTCTGAGTCAATGCTTGTGACCTTTGCCCACTGATCACGACCGGTAGACGACAATAGACTTGTCTCGGTAGGTCAGCTTCAATCATGGTCGAGCGATGCTCTAACCAAAACCGACAGTGTTCAATACCACTTGGGCTTTTACTTCGAATGGGAGGCTTAGCAATGGTGCCACTGAGCTCCATTCGATTGGTCATAAGTGAAATTACTCAGCCGCTGCTTCTGGCTTAGCTTCAGCACGCTCTTCGCGACGAGGAGCACGCTCTTCTTTCTGCTTAAGCATGATAGATTGCTCAGTGATAGCCGCTTTAGTACGCATGATCATGTTACGTAGAACTGCATCGTTGAAACGGAAAGCAGTTTCTAGCTCATCAATAACAGCTTGATCAGCTTCCACGTTCATTAGAACGTAGTGAGCTTTGTGAAGCTTGTTGATTGGGTAAGCCAGTTGACGGCGACCCCAGTCTTCTAGACGGTGGATAGTACCGCCAGCTTCAGTGATTGAACCAGTGTAACGCTCGATCATGCCAGCAACTTGCTCGCTTTGATCTGGGTGCACCATGAATACGATTTCGTAATGACGCATGGGTTGCTCCTTACGGATTATTCAGCTTCCACAATTGGCTCAGTCGTCCAGAGGAAGCAAGGAACTAAAGATAATTGACTGAGATTTAAGGAGCCGGAATAGTACAGAAAGAAAGCAGTTTAAGCAAGAAAAAAGATGAGTTAGGTATGACAAACTTGGCTAGGTTGCCGAGTGTGCGTTGTAGGCAACGCATACACTCAGCTTCGGTAGTGACGTTAGTGAAACGTTAGTTAATCTTCATCAACAAATTGCGCTTGGAGATAGTTTTCGATACCGGTCATATCAATCAATCCAAGTTGCGTTTCAAGCCAATCCACGTGTTCTTCTTCATCTTCTAGGATTTCTTGGAACAGATCACGAGAGACGTAGTCTCGAATGTCTTCCGCATAGGCGATGGCGTCTTTCAAATCCGGTATGGCTATCAGCTCTAACTTCAGATCGCATTCGAGCATTTCTTTGGTGTCTTCCCCGATCATCAACTTACCCAGGTCTTGAAGATTAGGAATGCCCTCTAGAAATAAAATGCGCTCGATGAGATGGTCGGCGTGTTTCATCTCGTCGATAGACTCATGGTACTCTTTGTCTGCGAGGTGCTTTAGCCCCCAATCCTTGTACATACGAGCATGAAGAAAGTATTGGTTGATGGCAACGAGTTCATTGCCGAGAATTTTGTTGAGATGCTGGATAATAATTGGATCGCCTTTCATGACAGAAGCCCTCCTCTTTGGCTCTTTTAACTGTAGAACCAAATGAGAAGGTGTCAAAAAAGTCGACACATTTTTAGCTAGTGGATTAGCTAGCTTGTTTAAACAGATTCACTGCCGATTCGTTGATGATCTCTTTCGCCGTGCGCACACACTTACCACATTGGGTGCCTAAGGCTGTGCATTTCTTGATTCCTTTTATATCGGTCACGCCCTCTTCGACAACTAACTTGCGGATTTTTTTATCCGAGACGCCATGACACAAACAAACGAACATAATTTTACTACCTGACCTAACGACTTCTAGATTGAATATAAAAGAGAACCATTCTTATTACCAGTCTCAAATGAGTAAGATATAGATCGATTGGTTATAAAAGAAATGAGGAAATGTGGGTCTGATTCACTTAGCAGCGAAGCATTTTCAATGCCGCTAGTAAGCTAATGATCTAGCGATAAAAATAATAGCGACATCTCTTCTCGCCGATGTTTTTCTTATAACTCATCTCATTCGCTCGCCGTCAAAAAACGAAAAAGGGAAGCCTAAGCTTCCCTTTTTCTTGTCGCGCTTTCTTCACGAATGAAGAGAAGTGCTAGATCTCAATTAATTCGTCAGAATTAG
>NZ_JCBDGG010000036.1:0-27429 GCF_059833835.1 Vibrio sp. R15-SG3-ISO1B
ATATCAAGCAGGTCAACGCTGGCCGTGTCTACAAACTGATCGATCAGTTCGGCCCTATTTCTCGCATCGACTTATCCAAGTTGAGCGAGTTAGCACCAGCGAGTATCACCAAGATTACTCGTGAGCTGATAGAGGCGCACCTTATCCATGAAACCACAGTGCAAGAAGCCACCAGTCGTGGTCGACCTGCGGTGGGGCTTCAAGTCAATAACGAAGGCTGGCAATTTCTCTCGATGCGTCTTGGTCGCGGTTATCTGACCATTGCACTGCATGAGCTGGGTGGTGATGTCCTCATCGATACCAAAATCGATATTCACGAGACAGACCAAGACGACGTGCTCGCGCGACTTTTACATGAAATTGACGAGTTCTTCCAAACCTACGCCGATCAGCTTGATCGCGTCACCAGTATTGCCATCACGTTGCCGGGCTTAGTGAACTCTGAGCAAGGCGTCGTACTGCAAATGCCGCACTATCACGTCGAAAATCTAGCCCTAGGCCCAGAGATTTTTAAAGCCACGGGTTTGCCTGTGTTTATTGCCAACGATACCCGAGCTTGGGCACTAGCAGAAAAACTGTTTGGCCACTCACAAGAGAACGACAACTCGGTACTCATCTCGATTCACCACGGCCTCGGGGCTGGGATCGTTTTGGATGGCCGTGTTTTGCAAGGTCGTCACGGAAACATTGGTGAGCTTGGCCACATTCAAATCGACAAAAACGGTAAGCAGTGTCACTGCGGCAACCGTGGTTGTTTAGAGACCGTTGCCAGTTCACAAGCGATTCGTGATGAGGTGACCGAGCGTATCGCTAATGGTGAAGAGTCATCGCTCTCGTCGATTGAAGAAGTGTCGGTTGAAGACATTTGTGAAGCGGCGGCGAACGGCGATCCACTGGCGGTCGATGTCATCCAAAAGTTGGGGCGCTACCTCGGCTCTGCGATTGCGATGGTGATCAATTTGTTCAACCCTGAGAAGGTGTTGATTGGCGGCGCCATTAACCAAGCCAAAACCATTTTGTACCCGGAAATCCAAACCTGCATTGAAGAGCAGAGTTTGCCTGTCTATCATCAAGATCTGGAACTGGTGGAATCGCGCTTCTACAAACAAGCGACCATGCCGGGCGCGGCGTTAATCAAACAGGCGTTATACGATGGCCTGCTGTTGATGAAAGTCATTGAGGGTTAACGCACGTCATCTCATAGCCAAGCTTTATCTTTTCCACTTTCCCATATAATCTTGAAAAGGGATGGGGTGAATACCCTAGTTAATTTGTCTTAATACATTGGTTGAGAAGTAGTATGTCTGGAGTATTAAATACCGTAGATCAGCGCACAAACTTGGTGGGTGAGAACCGACTTGAGTTGTTGCTGTTTAGCCTCAACAGTCGTCAAATCTTCGCGATCAATGTGTTTAAAGTGCGTGAAGTGATCAAAGTGCCGCCATTGACCAAAATGCCCGGCTCTCATTACAACATCACGGGTGTCGCATCACTGCGTGGTGTCTCTGTGCCCGTGATTGACCTGCGCGCTGCCATTGGTTTCCCGCCTTCTCGTCTTGAAAATCAAGAAGAAAATCTCATCATCACCGAATACAACCGCACTGTGCAGGGCTTCCTAGTAGGTCAAGTGCGCAATATTGTTAACACCGCATGGAGTGAAATTCAGCCGCCACCGAAAACGGCAGGACGTGCGAACTACCTGACAGCCATTACACATGTGCAAGAAGACAGCCAGCAGAAGATTGTCGAAATCATCGATGTAGAAAAAGTGCTGGCTGAGATCATTGACTACGACGTCTCCATTTCCGAAGGCGTACTGGATGAAGAGTTGTCGACACAAATGGTCGGACGCAACGTCTTGATTGTTGATGACTCCTCGACGGCGCGCGCTCAGGTGAGAGGAACCTTGTCGCAGCTGGGCCTTAATATCATTGAGTGCCGCGATGGCCTTGAAGCGTTGAGACTGCTTAAGTCTTGGGCGGATGAAGGCAAGAATGTGGTTGAGGACTTGTTGCTAATGATCACCGATGCCGAAATGCCAGAAATGGACGGCTACAAACTCACCTATGAAATCCGTAACGATCCGCGTATGAAAGATCTCTACGTGACCTTGAACACCTCGCTCAGTGGCAGTTTTAACGAAGCCATGGTGAAAAAAGTGGGCTGCGATCGCTTTATCTCCAAGTTCCAGCCGGATTTGCTGGTGGAAGTGGCGCAAGATCGTCTGCGCGATGTACTGAGCAAGTAAGTCTGACTTGTTGTGACCTTTGGGTTTGATCTGACGGGCTCACCATTTAATGAAAATCTCGCAAGCGGCTGTTTAAGTCTGCCAGTTGCTCGGTCATATCCTCTAAGCGCCCAGCGATGACATGTGTGACGTCGCCTTCGCGTTCTAAAATCCCTTTGACTTTGAGTATCTTGGCGGTCAGGTAAGCGTTTTTTTGCGCTCTGGCGGTCGCTTGCCACACCACAACATTGATATTGCCGGTATCGTCTTCCAGAGTAAAAAAAGTCACTCCAGCGGCGGTTCCCGGGGATTGTCTGCCCGTGACCACACCCACCACGGTGACTAAGGACTGATGCGGCTTTTGCACCAGTTGATTCATCCGAGTAAAACGGCCTAATCGCTGAGCGTTATCCAGCAGTGTGATGGGGTGGCTGTGCAGCGATAGCCCAGTGGCGGCGTAATCTTCAAGTAAGGTTTGTACATCGCTTGGGGCGGGTACCGGCGCGGATTGCTCATCATTGAGGTGGCGAAACAGTGGCAAGTCATTGAGTGAGTCCATCATCGCCCAGCGGGTATGGTAGCGATTGTTGGCAATGGTGTGCATGGCGTTGGCTGAGGCCAGTGCTTCGAGCTCTTTCTGGTTTAAGCCTATGTGTTTGAGTTGGCTTGGGTGGTGAAAGGGTCCGTTATGGCGCGCTTTGAGTACCTGCTTAGCGCTGGTTTGACTGAAGCCTTTGATGAGACGAAAGCCCAGCCTTAGGGCAAATCCGTGTTCATCGCGTACGACCTGATGGTCATACTCAGAGTGGTTGATACAGGTAGGTAATACGCGCAGTTGGTGGCGACGCGCATCTTGGATCAATTGAGAAGGGCTGTAAAAGCCCATCGGCAAGCTATTGAGCAGCGCCGTATAAAACGCGTAAGGGTAATGGCACTTTAGCCATGCCGAGCAGTAAGCGAGCACAGCAAAGGAGGCGGAGTGGCTCTCAGGAAAACCGTATTCGCCAAAGCCTAAGATCTGGTCAAATAATCGCTCGGCAAACGCTTGTTCATAGCCGCGCGCTAACATGCCCTCAATCAGTTTGGTGCGAAACTTCACCAAATCGCCATTTTTCTTCCATGCCGCCATTGCGCGTCGCAACTGATCGGCTTCCCCGCCACTAAAGCCGGCGGCCACCATCGCCAGTTTGATCACTTGCTCTTGGAAAATCGGCACCCCCATTGTGCGTGACAGCACCTCTTCCACCTCTTTTGAGGGGTAGGTGACGGGCTCTAAGCCATCACGGCGCTTGAGAAAGGGATGAACCATATCCCCTTGAATTGGCCCTGGGCGCACAATCGCAATCTGTATCACCAGATCATAGTAGTTGGCGGGTTTGAGGCGCGGTAGCATACTCATCTGCGCGCGTGATTCAATCTGAAACACGCCCACGGTGTCGGCTTTTTGAATCATGTGATACACCTTGGGGTCATCGCCAAGGCGGGTAATGTCGGCAATCGATAAGTTGCGTCCGTGCCAGAGCTCAATCAAGGCAAAACATTTGCGAATGGCGCTGAGCATGCCCAGTGCCAGCACATCGACTTTGAGCAGTTTGAGGCTTTCTAAGTCATCTTTATCCCACTGGATCACGGTGCGATCGGCCATCGCGGCATTTTCGATCGGCACCAGTTCATAGAGTGGACCTGCGGAGATGACAAAGCCGCCCACATGCTGTGATAAGTGACGCGGAAAGCCCAAAATCTCATTGACCAAGTCGATAAACTGCCGGCCTTTGAGTGAGCCCGGTTGCAGGCCCAACTGTACGATCTGAGCTTGCCAACCTTGAGTGCGGTCACGGCGGTTGACGTTGTGAATGAAGTGGTCAAGTTGGCTCTCTTCAATGCCAAGCGCTTTACCGACATCACGTACCGCACTTTTAAAACGATAGGAGATCACCGTTGCGGCGAGCGCTGCGCGTTCACGGCCGTATTTTTGATAAAGGTATTGAATGACCTCTTCGCGTCGCTCGTGCTCAAAATCGACATCAATATCGGGCGGCTCATCGCGCTCTTTACTGATGAAACGCTCAAACAGTACTGAGATTTGTCTTGGGTCAACGGCGGTAATTTCTAAGCAGTAGCAGACGACGGAGTTGGCCGCTGAACCTCGCCCTTGGTAGAGGATTTTCTGGCGTTTGGCAAACATCACCATGTCATGAATGGTGAGAAAGTAAAACGGATAATCGAGCGCCTCAATCAGCGCTAGCTCTTTTTGAATGGTGTGTTCAATCTCCTGAGGAACGCCGTCTGGAAAGCGTGCTATTTTGCCTTTTTCTACTAATGCGGTTAGGTAACTCATCGGGGTGTGGCCGTCAGGAATCAGTTCGCTAGGGTATTCGTATTTGAGCTCGCTGAGACAGAAATGGCAGCGCTTAGCAATCCGAACACTCTCCGCTAGCCATTCAGCTTTAAACAGTTTGTTGAGCTTATCTTGGCTGCGCAGGCTGCGCTCCGTGTTGGCGAGCAAATGCGCAGAGACCTGTTCAACACTTTGACCAAGACGAATCGCGGTGAGGACATGTTGCAAAGGCAGGCGTGTTGCACTGTGCATCAATACGCCGCCGCACGCCGTAATGGGTAAATGAAGCGATTCGGCGAGCTGCTCACAATGGGCTAAGTAGGAGTGATCGTCCTCTTTAAGATGGCGCTGAACACCTATCCATAAGCGATCGGCATGGTGTTGATGGAGCCAGCGTCCCCAGCGGTTATCTTCGCTGTGGTGGGTGGGGAGCCAAAGCACAAAACAGTGGCGAACGGACATCAGATCCCACTCTGATAGTTGATATTGCCCTTTCTCTGAGCGCCGACGCGCATTGGTAATAATCCGGCACAGCTCGGCGTACGCTTCGCGGCTAGGGCAGAGTAACACCACGTGGCAATGGGGGTTCAACCAAAATACGCTGCCGACAATCAAATGAATCCCGAGTTGGTGCTGCTTAACGGCACTGTAGGCGCGCACCACGCCCGCGACGGAGCACTCATCGGTAATGGCCAGTGAGTGATAGCGAAGAAAATCCGCCTGCAAGATCAGCTCCTCTGCGTGAGAAGCGCCGGTCAGAAACGAGAAATTGGTTTGGCAGTAAAGCTCAGCGTACGACATGCTTTTCTCTTGGGTTCAGTGCTAACAAAATAGGCCATGCAAAAACCACTGCCGCTGCGGGGTGCGATAGACCCACAACCAGCGCCCAACCTCACTGCGAGCAATGAAGTAATCCCGAGTGATGCTGTTACCATCCCACCATCCGGTTGCAATGCGTTCGGGGCCTTGAATCAAGGTGACGTTCTCTTCCAGTGGCTGAGCGTTGTCGAGTAACACCAAAGGGCGAAACTTCGGTGTAGCCAGAGAGGTCGGAACGGGGCGCTCTGGCTCGCGCAGCGCCAGTGATTTTTCCGGTCTAGGGTCGGCGGTGAGGGCGATTTTACGTACCTGCTGCGCGCCTAGCTTGGCTTGCAGTAGGCTGATGAGCTCCAACTCGCTCTGTTGGCCCTGCTTTTTGCCAAATAGGTTAGGGCTGGTGGATTCTAATTCGCCGCCGCGTACTAACTTGAGTGTCAGTCCTTGTACTGGCGCGTCGAGTTTCATCGACTCCAACGTCAGCTGGCACAGCGTCATCCAGCGCGTGGCCAGATAATCACCACTGGCAGAGGTAAAGTGAATCTGCGCCTCTTGTCCTTCCCGTTGATGCAGCGTGAGTGTGAGCTCGTAGGCCACTTGATTGCGCAGCATAAGGAAGGTTTCCAGTTGATTGAGCAGGCGCTGCAAAGGGCGAGTGAGCCACGCAATGGTCTCAATCTCAAACAGCAGCTCCAGATAACGCTGGAAGGACTCGGGCGGATGGTAGAAATCCACCGGATGCTTAAATTGGCCCATCAAGCGGCCAACATAGTTGACCAAATCAATATCAAAGCGGCGGGCAATATCTTGCATTGGCAATGCCAGCAGTTGTTCGAGTGTGGTTATCCCGACGCGCGCGAGTTTATCCACTTGCGAGGGGGCGAGTTCGGTCGCGTGCAGAGCAAACGGTAAAAGGGCTTGATGGAGTCTCTCTTGACGCTCTTCAATCATGTCTGTACCCGATTTGGCCAATAGCATGGCGCACAGCGGAGAAAACCCCGTGGCGTAGTGATAGTGAAGGCGCATCGGCGCGTTGCAATCGATCTCTTCTGTCTCTTTTCCATCCACCGACCAGCGCGTGAGGTGCTGACTGAGCTGCTGCCAATACTTATCCAACCCCTCGTATAAGGTCAGCATATCGGTAACTTTAAGTAGCAAGCCATTGGGGGGATAGAGCGCAATGTCAGAGGTGACGAAATAGAGCCACTGCGCCAGTTCCAGTAACAACTTATGCTCGACATCGGCATCATAAGGGTGCACTTGCAGAGTCGGGCAAAGCGCACTGGCGCTGCCTAGCCCCATGCCGGGTTGGATCCCTTGAGCATGAGCCGCTGCATTTAACTGCACAACCCTAAAGCGTTGAGGATCGACAATCACCAGCGGATCACCTTGCGGCGTGTGAAACAGCGCGTCCAGTTGCAAGGACGGAAAATGGAGATACAACCAGAGCGTCATCGTTAGCCTTGCTGCCTCAGTGGAAAGGGGAGAACGTCAGCGCTTGATGGCGAGCGAGCCTGCGTCAGTGCTGGCCAAGTGCGGCTCATATCCAGGACAAAACTGGCGTGTGGCCATCCGCCGCGGCGTTTGGTGATAGTGACCTCTAAGCCCAAAGGGTGCGGGCGCAGGGCAAGGCTTAAGCTCACCGGCAGTGATGCCTGGCTGTGCTGCTCGGATTTGAACAAAAAAGACAAACTATCACCGCGTTCACTGGCGACTTGCAAACGCCGAGCTTGGTGCACTTCTAACTCGCTTGACCATAACAGCACATTGCTGCAAGCGCCGCTTTTTAAACATTGTTCAGCGGCCCACAGCGCCTCTTTGTGCTCGCGTGGGTAGAGGAGCAAAATCTTATTCATATCGAACCCTTCGCGGATGAGCTGCTCGGCGCATAGATACCCCGGCGGCTGAATAAAGACCGACAACCGCTCTTGAGTGGTGTTTCTTAGATGGGGAAGCAACAGGCGCAGCTCACCAATAGCAGCGGGCGAGCTCAGCTCCACCACACCTTGCTTCGGGAAGCCGCCGCTGAGTTTTTGATCAAGCAGATCATAGCCAGTGGTGTAGTGGTCTTGCTCTGCTAAGGTTTGATTACCCTGCCAAA
Organism: Vibrio sp. R15-SG3-ISO1B; assembly: GCF_059833835.1. Classification (NCBI taxonomy): domain Bacteria; kingdom Pseudomonadati; phylum Pseudomonadota; class Gammaproteobacteria; order Vibrionales; family Vibrionaceae; genus Vibrio; species Vibrio sp. R15-SG3-ISO1B. Next base: position 7,483 of record NZ_JCBDGG010000036.1, read on the forward strand.
GCCATTGTTTTTGCTTAAGATGTTCGATCAGTTCATACATAACTATTTACCTGTATATATATACAGTATAATTGTTTATCAACGATCGACAAGATCCTCGTGGTGTGAGTGAATAAAAAAACGCCTCACACAGAGTGCAAGGCGTTGAGAAGTCGGCGTTTATTGGTGATTATTTTTTCGGTTGCGCGTCAATACACTGACCGTTGACGGCGCGACCTTCTGGTGCCATCAAGTAGAGATACAGGGGCATCAGATCGAGCGGTGTTTTGAGTAAATCGGCATCTTCCGCTGGGTAGGCTTTTGCGCGCATGCCTGTGCGGGTCGCGCCTGGGTTGATGGCATTAACACGAATAGTCGAGTCACTGAGCTCATCCGCCAACACTTGCATCATGCCTTCGGTTGCAAATTTGGACATCGCATACGTGCCCCAGAACGCGCGGCCACTGTGACCCACGGTGGATGAGGTAAAGACAATGCGCGCATCGTCGGATTGACGCAGCAAAGGCAGCAGGGCCTGCGTCATCAAAAAGGGCGCTTTGACGTTGACTTGCATCACGTCGTCGTAGGTGTCCTCACCGATTTGATCAAACGGACTGATCACGCCAAGCAAACTGGCGTTGTGCAGCACACCATCAAGACGTCCAAACTGGCTCTCAATCGTATCGGCCATATCCAGATAGTTTTGCTTGCTCGCGCCTTTCATATCCAAGGGAATAATCGCTGGCTGAGGGTAGCCGGCGGCTTCAATTTCGTCGTAGGTGGCTTCGAGTTTTTTGACGGTGCGGCCAAGGAGAATCACCGTTGCGCCATGCTCTGCATAAGAGAGCGCCGCTTGTTTACCAATACCGGCTCCCGCGCCAGTAACCAGAATAACCTTACCTTTCAGGGCATCTGAAGAGACAGCATAATCCACGATGTGCATCCTTATTGTAATCTTCTGCTTTAAGTCTTCGTGACAAGGTGGTTACAATACACCAATTCGCCTAGGAGAGGATATTCACATTGGAATTTTTGTTGGAGTACGGGCTGTTTTTAGCCAAGATTGTGACTGTTGTGGTCGCGATTATTGCGATTTTAGTGATAGCCAAAGCCGCGGGTGGCAAGAGTGGCAGTGCGAAAGGTGAACTGGAGGTGACCAACCTCAGTGAACAGCATAAACACACCGTCGATACCCTTGAACATCATCTGCATGATGATGCGTTTTTGAAAGCGCGCGACAAGGCGGAGAAGAAGAGCCAGAAAGAAGAGACCAAAGCGCGCGAGAAAGCCATTAAACAGGCAAGTAAAGCGGGTGAGTTAGACAGCCAGCGCGAGCCGCACCTTTTTGTGTTGGATTTTAAGGGCAGCATTGATGCGAAAGAGGTGGCTTCGCTACGTGAAGAGGTGACCGCCATTCTTGCCGTGGCCCGTGAGGGAGACGAAGTTCTGCTGCGTCTTGAATCGGGTGGTGGCATGGTGCACGGCTATGGCTTGGCCTCTTCGCAATTGGATCGCATTAAGCACGCGGGCATTCCACTGACCATCGCGGTCGATAAAGTGGCGGCCAGCGGCGGTTATATGATGGCGTGCATTGCGGACAAAATTGTCTCGGCACCATTTGCGATTGTCGGCTCTATTGGCGTGATTGCCCAGTTGCCAAATTTCAACAAGTTGCTGAAAAAGCACGACATCGACTATGAGCAGCTGACTGCTGGTGAGTACAAACGCACCCTCACCATGTTTGGTGAAAACACCGACAAAGCGCGTGAAAAATTCAAACAAGAGCTTGAAGAGACGCACGATCTCTTTAAAGACTTCATCCGTGAACATCGCCCAGAGTTAGCGTTGGAGAAAGTCGCTACCGGTGAACACTGGTTCGGCACACAAGCGCACAAACTGGGCTTGGTGGATGAAATCAACACTTCCGATGACCTTATCGCCACCGCCTGCAAGGAAAAAACCGTGTTGGCGATCCATTACACACAAAAGAAAAAGCTGTCATCCAAGCTGGCCGGCATTGCCGGAGAGGCCGCCGACAACGTGATCATGAAGCTGATGGATCGCGGACAAAGACCGATTGTGTGATAAAGATAGATGCTTTGGTAACACGACGTCTAAAGCCTAACTCCCAAAAGCCCACTTCGGTGGGCTTTTTGCTGTTTGGTATTGGTACGGAGCCAATGTGTACCTCGTTACTGTATGAGGAATAACCGATATTCCTCATAAAATATGCACTTCGCTACACTCGCACGAGCATGCTTATTTGTCTCCGAGGAATTATGAAATTTCGTACCAAACTGATCGTAGCAGGATCAGCGATATGTTTAGTGTCGTTGAGTCTATTATCGACCCTTAACTACCGTGCATTGAGTAAAGAAGTGGAGAGTTCTATCTCAACAATGATTGACCTCTCGATGAAACAGGTAGCCGATAATTTGTCGGAGACCATGAAGGCCAAATATGATTTTGCTGATTACCTATCGGAGTTGACGGCGACCGCACCTCAAGAGAGTGTTCATACTATTTTCAATCAATCGGCACTGAATCATGTCTTTGTTACCGCCGGAGTCGGTTATGAAGATGATGGCCGAATTGTGCACAATGATGCCAGTTGGACGCCACCGAGTGACTGGGATTCTCGCACTCGCCCTTGGTATGTGGACGCAAAGCGCGTGGGTCAACGAGTGGTGACAGAGCCGTATGTGGATGAAGGCACAGGCGCAGTATTGATCTCTGTGTCACAACCGATTTACCAGAGTGGTCAGCTTGAGGCAGTGAGCTTTTTTGATGTTGACCTTTCTGTGTTGTCAGCCACTGTCAATGAGGCTGACGTGCCACACAGCACGCTATTCATTGTTCATGAAAATGGCACCATCATTGGTCACCCAAACGCGCAATTTAATGGTCAGCCTCTGACTCGTTTCATTGCAAATGGTGCGATTAGCAATGATGTTAAGATCTTGCCTGTTAATGGGCGAGATTACTATGTCACCTACCAGCCAGTGCCTGATACACGCTGGTTTGTCGGCATCCTCGTCGATTTTGAGCAGACACATCTTCCTTTGCAGAACATGAGAACAAGCTCGATGATCATTGCCACTCTCTTGATGTTCCTCAGTTTAGCGGTTTTCTTGGCGATCATCGCTTGGCTAACCCGCCCATTGCGTCAACTGAGTGCAGCGATGGACAACGTTGCAAGTGGCGATGGCGACTTGACTAAGCGTCTTGATACCAATACCGATGAAGAATTTAGCCAGCTGGCGAAAAGCTTCAACAACTTTGTTGCGACGATTCAAGCGCTGATTAAAGACAGCCAACGCACAGCTCACGATGTCACTCATGTGGCGGAATCGACCAATATCGCGGCGAACGATTCACGAATGCTGTTGGACACTCAAGTGCAAGAAGTGGAGCAGTTGGCGACCGCGATGAATGAGATGTCGACGACCTGTGCGTTGGTGGCAGAGAACGCACAGAGCGCGGCGCACGCTGCGCAATCGGCGGATCACGCCGCAGAAGAGGGCTCCAGCATTGTCTCGCTGACGTCTGATTCTATCCAAACGCTGGCGCAGCAGATGGAGCGCGCGTCGAAAAGTGTCCGTGAACTGGAAGCCTCAACCGACAGCATTGAATCTATCGTCAGCGTGATTAATGGCATTGCTGACCAAACCAACCTGCTTGCATTGAACGCGGCGATTGAAGCGGCGCGTGCGGGCGATTCAGGACGCGGTTTTGCGGTAGTGGCGGATGAGGTTCGCACCTTAGCGCAGCGCACAACGGAATCGACCACCGAAATTCGCGCTATGATTGAACGCTTACAAGCGGGCGCGAACACGACGGCTTCGGCGATGACTCAGAGCTACGATCTGGCGATGGAGACGGTAGAGCACGCGCACAGTGCCAATGAGTCACTGCATCGCATTAAAGATGCGGTGTCGCAAATCACCGAAATGAACATCCAAATTGCCTCCGCGGCGGAAGAGCAAAGCTTGGTGGCTGAAGAGATCAACGGCAACACGGTGAACATCAAAGATCTGTCGAGCCAAGTAGCAGAGCGCACGTTGGAAACGTCTAACTTAGTTGAGCAACAGACGCGCCTTGTCGAAGAGCAATCATCAGCACTCAACAAGTTTATTGTTTAGTCGAAATGGCCCCAGCTTAATGCTGGGGCTTTTTTTTGAGCGGTGAGCGTGCGTTAACTGGCTTTTAGAGTACGTACGAAGGGTACGCCATCGTTATCATGATGAACCGTGGCATCCACATTGTAGATGGACTTCACCAGCTCTGTGGTCAAAATGGCATTGGGCGCGCCGCTGGCGACCAATTGCCCCTGTTTGATGACCAGAAGATGGTCGGCGTATTGCGCCGCCAAATTAAGATCGTGCAGCACCATAATGCTGACAAACTGCTGCTCGCGTGTCTGTTTCACTAAGTGATCAAGCAAGACATGCTGGTGGTGAAGATCCAATGCGCTAACGGGCTCATCAAGTAACATGATCTGCGGGTTGCGCATGATAGCTTGGGCGAACAAAATCATCTGCCGTTGACCGCCACTGAGTGAGCTAACGTTACGATTCGCCAAATGGGCCATGCCAATACTGTTGAGAATGTGCAGCCCTTGCTTGAGTAAATCATCATCAATGCGCAAGCTCAAACTATCGAGCCTGCCCATCAGTACCACTTCTATCACACTCAAACTCACTTCAAGGTGAATGTCTTGCGGCATGTAGCCAAAGCGAGCACGCCAGCGAGCGAGAGCTTTCGGGTTGAGCGTGGTCTCTTGATGACGAATGGCACCTTGAGAGAGGTCAATATCGCCAAACAGCGCTTTCAAGAGTGTGCTCTTTCCGGCGCCGTTGGGACCCAGTACCGCAGTGACTTGGCCGGGATTGAGCTCAAAGCTGATGTTATCCGCTAGCGTGAGATTATCGATATGAATGTGAATATGATCCGCAACCAGCACCATTAACCTCGCTTCGCCAAGATAAGCCAGAAGAAGAAAGGCACGCCAATAATGGCGGTGACTATGCCAATGGGAAATAGCGCGCCTGGCACGATGATTTTAGATAGCACAGAGGCGCCTGAGAGCAAAAATGCCCCAACCAAAAACGACATCGGCAAAAAGAATCGCTGATCTTCACCCACCATGGATTTCGCCATATTGGGGGCGACAATGCCGACAAATCCGATGATCCCAACAAAACTGGTCACGGTTGCGGTGATCACCGCGACGATAAACAGAGTTTTTAATCGCAGCCGTTTGATGTTAACGCCAACGCTTTTTGCCCGCTCTTCCCCAAGGCGCAGCGCGGTGAGTTGCCACGCATCTTTCATCAGCAACACGCCGCCCAATAAGACCACCGCCGCAGTAATGGCTAGGTTATTCCACGTTGCTTTCGACAGGCTACCAAAGAGCCAAAATAGAATCTGCTGACTGAGTTCAGGGGAGGAGACAAACTGCACCAACGAGAGCAGCGATTGAAACAGAAACAGCAGCGCAATGCCGGCAAGAATCAGCTGGCCAGAGCTAATATGACGCACCGATGCGAGAGAGAACAAAAAGCACGCCGACAGCATACAACACAAAAACGCGCCGAGTGGCACCGCATAGTTGCTGCTGATCCCCCAAGATCCCATGTACAGAGTGATAGCCGCGCCAAAACCAGCGGCGGCGGCCATGCCTAAGGTGTAGGGGCTTGCCATGGTGTTGTTCAGTAGCGTCTGCATTTCTGCACCGCCAACGCCAAGTGCGCCGCCAACGACGATCGCCATCAAAGCGATGGGCAAGCGCAGGTTGGTGACAATGATTTGCGTGGATGCATCGACTTGATACGGCAAGCCAATCCATTCCAATAATGAGTAGAGGACTTTGGATGCATTGAGCATCGAAGGCCCGGTCATGATGTCAAAAACAAACGTCATCACAATCAGACAAGCAAAGGCGATAATGACGCCTACGCGTTGCTTCTCGTTGCGGCGCTGCTGCTTGATTAACTGTTCTAAGGCGACAGATTCCACGTCATCTTACCTGTACAAAAGGGCGTATTCGCATAAATAAAGGTGGTGATATTACCATTAATGATAGTTAGTTGCATTATCATTCATAAAGGGATTAATATGTCGCAAAACAACAAGGAATTGACCCAATGATTAAACAGTTAATGATGTTTGCCGCACTCTGTTTTAGCGGTTTCACTTTTGCCCAAACCACCACAGTAACTGACGTTCTAGGACGTGAGGTGACCTTTGATGCACCGGCGCAACGAGCCGTCGTAGGATTTTACCCTGAAGATTATATGGCAATAGGCACGGAAGCGGCGTATGACCATGTGGTTGGCATGTCTAAATACATTTGGCAAGCACGTTCGGCGAGCTGGGCGAAGTATGTCAAGCACCGCCCCTCTCTTGATGAGATCCCCGAAATCGGACGTGTAGACACCAACACCTTCTCGGTAGAAAAAGTGATCGGCTTGAATCCCGACGTCGTGCTACTGGCGGATTGGCAATTTAAGGCACTTGAATCGGATGTTGAGCGTATGCAAAGTGCCGGGATCGCAGTGGTCGTTGTGGATTACAACGCCCAAACGGTGGAGCGCCATGTGCAAAGCACTAAGCTGATTGGGGTCATCACTGGTCAGCAAGCGCGCGCACAAACCATTGCTGATGAGTACCAGAAAAACGTAGAGATGATCAGCGAGCGTCTCGCGAAAGCCAACCTGCCTAAGCCGCGTGTCTACACCGAATATGGTGCGGCGGGCGTAAGCGAAACTGGCTACACCTTTGGCAAAAACATGTGGGGTGCGATTGCGACCATGGCGGGCGGTGACAATATCTCCGCTCCATACGTCGAGTGGTGGGGCAAACTCAACCCAGAGCAAATCCTCGCTGCGAATCCAGAAGTGATTGTGATGACAGGCTATGAATCAGGCAGCGCCGATGACTCTATGGTCATGGGGCAAGGTGTGGATGAAGCGCTAGCGAAGCAGCGTTTAGCCGGATTTCAGCAGCGCGTCGGTTGGTCAACCCTATCTGCGGTGCAAAACCAGCGTATGTTTGCGGCGTATCACGGTGCATGCCGTACGATTCTTGATGGCGCGATGATTCAGTTCTACGCGAAAATTCTTTACCCATCCCTGTTTAGTGATTTAGACCCTGCTGGTCAATACCAGGCGTTTTATGAAAAATACCTGCCGATTAGCCCAACCGGCACCTTTATGACTGAGTTATAAGAGCTCAGCTGTTAGGTTGGTTACGCTCTTTTGGGCAAGTTGAATAAGCGTGCTGCCCTCAATGAAAGCCGAAGTGAACCGTATGTCGGGTCACTTCGGCTTTTCTGTCATTACTGAGCCTAGAGAGCGTCAATTTTCTTCTTTTCTGACAGAGTTGATTTGTCTGGTATCTCCCGAACTCATGTCATACTCTTCCTACAAAATTTAAAATTATTTATATTTAACAATTAGTTATGAAACCCACGTTGAACGTGCTCGTTTGACTTTGCTTCCTATATCCATAGTCTTGCCGGTCAGTAGAGTAGGAAAGACTTATGATGCCACGTTTTCAAACACGATTTCACATGCCGCGCCTGCGCGTGATGGCGCTGTGCGCGCTTTGCCTGCTTGGTTTAGGTACAGGTGAGGTGAATGCGACCAAAACTGCGCCAGTAGCGCCGACCAATGAGCCACAAAGGGCGACGTTGGTGTTTGGTATCGTGTCGAAAGAGGGAGCGATGGGTACCCACCACGATGGCATCAATGCGTTTGATGCCATCAATCAAGACTATCTAGTCAATATCGCCAATGCGCTGAAGTTGAAGGTGGAACTGAAAGGCTACCCGACGGTGTCTGCACTGCTGGATGCGATTGAGCGTGATGAAGTGGTCGGGGCGGTGGGCTTTAGCCGCACCAAGGAGCGAGCCAAGCGATTTATCTTCTCTAAACCTTTTTTCACCAGCAGTGTGGCGGTGTGGTACGCCGATCGTCATCTCGCCAAACATGCGCCTGAATCTCTTGCTTGGTCATGCATTCGCGGTACTTCTCATTGCGAACAGCTCAAATCGGCGGGCATTGATAACATTCACTACGCCCGCGATCTTGATGATGCCAAGCAAGCGATGGAGTTGGGATTGAGTGATGCGCTTATCTCCAGTTTCGTGGTCTTAAACACTTTTCTTGATGGCCATGACATCGTCAAAGGTACATTGGCGACGCCAGAGTGGGTCAAGAGCGAGAAAGTGCGCTTGATCACCACCGCTAAATATCAAAGCCTTGTCGATCGCGTCAATCAGGTGCTGAATTTAGAAGAGCAGGGGGACAATGTTCGCTCGATAGTCTCCGACAACCCTTATCACTCGGTTGAACTCAAACTGAACGATTTTCAGCGTACCCATAGTGCCGAAAAGCCGATCACTTATAGCGCCGCGACCACCGCCTATCCGTTTCTGTTTCGTGGTGAAGACGGCAAGCTTGATGGCTTTTTGCATGATTTCTTCCAACTGCTTCGCTCGCGGACAGGACTCGAGTTTACCCATGTAGAGCCTGATCATCTCGATGAAGGGAGCTTGTCAGGCTATAACGCCGATTTGGTTCCCGTGGCGTATACCGATGAAAAACCGATGGCGAAGTGGCAACTGACTGAGCCCTTTTTGTCCCTCAACTATGTTGCCGTGACCCGTGAAGGTGACGTGCCTCAACATCAGGGGCATGACATTGTCGGCGTTTTGACCAGCAGTGAGCACCAAGGATTTGTCCATCTTACCGGGTGGCGAGATCGCCAGATCAAACAATACGACACCCTGAAAACGCTGATTGCAGACTTGAAATCTCAAGCGATTGATTTTGCTTATATCCCTAAAGATATCGCGCACGGTTTGGTGGTACGAAGCGATGTCGGCGGGCTCGAAATCAATGAGCGTGAGCCTCTAAAAGTGCACCTTGCGTTTGCGGTGAAAAACTCCCCGCAGTTGAAGCGATTGCTCGACAGTGTATTTAGCACCATTGACGTTAACGAGATGGCGAAGCTGATGCGAGGCTATCGCCAAATCAACTTCATCTACGGCTATGACAACAAGCAAGTGGTGCAGGTCGCTGGCGCTGTGCTGACATTGGTATTGCTGGCGGCGCTACTGACCTACTTTATTATCTCTAACCTCAGGCTCAAAGTGGGCTTGGCTGAGGCAAGTGCAAATCAAGAAGAGAACGAAAAAGAGTGGTTGAAGACCATTATTTCAGAGCTCGACAGTTGGGTATTTATTCATGACAGCCGCAACCAGATGGTGCTGAGTAACTGCGAGCACGTTCAACGTGGCGATTGCAACGGGTGCACCGTGGCCAGTCGTAGCGCGCAGTCGCCTTTGGTCGATAATGCGCAAGAAGTGGAGCGGGTATTGGCGGGTGAACTGATCGCAGATTATCACCAAACTCAAGATTGCCGTCTGTCGGTGGCGCACATTTTCCGCCAACGTAAAATGATCACGTCTCCGAGCTCAAACAATCGCTTTGTGTTGACGGTGCTCAACGACATCACCGAGCACAAAGCGAAAGAAGCCGAGCTTCTCAAAGCGAAGCAACATGCACAGGAAGCGGTCGTCTCTCGTGAGCGCTTTTTGGCAACCATGAGCCATGAGCTGCGCACTCCCATAGCGGCAGCACAAGGGCTATTGGAGCTGATGCAAACCAAGCCGTTGCATGCTGACGTGTCTGAACTGGTGGAACAAGCCAAACAATCGACCCGTCACCTCAATCAGCTGGTGGATGAAGTGCTCGACTTTTCAAAATTGCACGCCAATCAATTGCGTGTGAATCCGGTTGAGACCGATCTGCTGCAGGTGGTGGGGGAGACGGTTCGTTCCTTTGAAAGTGCAGCGCAGAGCAAAGGGCTGGAGTGTCGCGTAGCGTTTTTACCTTTTGCCCAGCGTTATGGCGTGATTGATGATGTGCGAGTGGTGCAAATCATCAACAACTTGATGTCTAACGCGATTAAGTTCACCCAGACGGGCTTCATCAAAATTGATGCATCCGCCACTGATCGGGCACTCAACGTGACGGTCTCTGACAGCGGCATCGGAATGACGCGCGCCCAAATAGAAAAGATTTTTCAGCCGTTTACCCAAGCCGACGATGGCGTAACGCGCCAATTTGGCGGCACCGGTTTAGGGCTGAGCATTGTTGATAAGCTGGTGGCCTGCATGGGTGGGTCATTAAATATCGAAAGCATCGTCAATGTTGGCAGTGTGTTTCGCTTGCAGCTGCCACTCAAACCCAGTGCTCGCTTAGATCCGATATTGAGCGATGTGAGCTACAACGAATCAGGTTTACCTGTAGAAATGACACAGTGGTTTCGCGCCTGGGGAATGAAAGCCTGTGAGGGGCTTGCGGATGTGATGATGCTTGAAAACCATCATCTTCAGATTCGAGGTTTGAATGATGACGTAAATGAGATGCCGAGTCAGCATTATCGCTACCCTCATATGGTGCTTAAAGCCTTGACGGAGCGCACGCGTCAGACATCGACCTCCACGTCAGCAGCTAAGGATGCGCCTGCAAGTCCCGCGCTGTGCGGACGTGTTTTGGTAGCGGAAGATAACCTCATCAATCAAAACATCATCGCGATGCAACTGGCTGAGTTGGGCGTTGACGCCAAGATTGTCGATAACGGCGAACAAGCATTGGCTTATCTTGCTCAGCACCAGGATATCGATGTGCTGCTGACTGACTTTCATATGCCCATCATGGACGGTTTTGCCTTGACGCGTCACATTCGTCAAGACTCGACACTGAGTGCGTTACCCGTGATTGGCCTCACCGCAGAAGATTCGCGAGTGGCGACGGAGCTTGCCAGCCAAAGCGGCTTGGACCATGTCCTTTGCAAGCCTTATTCAATGGCGCAATTACGCGCTCTGCTTGGCTTGTATCTGCCCGCAGAGGCGAACGAAACCCGCGCCATGCCTGCTTGGCTCGCTCAGTTAAGCGAGAGCGAACAAGCCGAATTTGCGGCGCTGTTTGTGCAGTCGATGAATCAAGATTTAACGGTGCTGCGAGACAGTGATGACATGGATGTGCTTCGTAAGGCGATACACAGCATTAAAGGCGGCTTGGCAGCCGTTGGGCTCACGTCACTGATGACTCAGTGTCAACACATAGAGCACTCTTCTGCTCACTCATTCTCTCAGGGAGTCGCGTCATTGATTGATAGTCTGACGCAAGAGGTAGCCGCGGTAGACCGCTGGAGAACCCAATCATGACACACACAGTGATGTTATTAGACGACCACCCCTTACAGCTAAAAATGCTGGACAGAGCGCTACGCCAACTCGGGGTGAGTGATATTCACAGTTTTACCTCGGTAGATGCGGCGATGGCGTCAGTGAGTGAACGGGATTACCAGTTGATCTTGTGTGATTTGAGCATGCCCGGTCGAGATGGTATCGACATGCTTGAAGCGCTCAATGAGGTCAGTTTTGCTGGACATGTCGCCATTCTCAGTGGGCTAGATCAACCTGTGCTCTCTACCGTGAAAGCCATGTGTCAGGGTTACAGTTTTGACCTTATTGCCCAGATCAGTAAGCCTTTTGTTGAGGCCGAATTAAGCGCTCTATTTTCCTACATCAAACCGACCCCGCGCACATTCGTTCAACGCGCGCTAACGCTAACGGATGCGGAGTTTTTGCTCGCATTGGCTGCGGGGGACATTTGCAATTTTTATCAGCCTCAAGTGGATTTCAATACTGGTGAGGTAGTGGGCGTTGAAGCGCTGGCGAGATGGCAACACCCAGAGCATGGCACGCTCTTCCCCGATACCTTTCTTCCTATGGTGGAGCGATGCCAGTTGTCGAACGAGCTGTTTGATACCGTATTGCTCAACGCGCTCATGGATATGCAGCAGGGTTTGCTGCCCGCCAAAGTCTCCGTGAACGCCGATCAAGCGAATCTGGAGAACCCCAATTTTGCCGATCATGTGCTGACGCTGTGTCGTCAGCACCGAGTGGATCCGCAGCGTCTGACGATAGAAATCACCGAAGAGTACTCGTATCAGAAAAATCGTGCGCTATACAAAAACTTAGCCAAGCTGCGCGTCAATCACATCAATGTCGCGATTGATGATTTTGGTACAGGCTACTCCTCGTTGGAGAACTTGTATGCCTTCCCATTTAACGAAATCAAGATAGACCGCACCTTTGTGCTTGGTCTTGAGAACGACACCAAAAAGCAGCGCATCGTGACGTTTATCAGCCAACTTGCGCAATCTTTCAACATTCATGTTGTGGCAGAAGGTGTGGAGACGAAGCAATCGTGGGATGTATTGCGCGGGTTGAGTGTGCATACCTGCCAAGGCTACTTGGTCAGTAAACCTGTTCCTTTGGCAGAGCTGCCGCTTTGCCAACCTAATTTAGTAGAGAGCTTATTATGAGTAAATGTCGCTGTTTAGTGTTTGATGACCATCCACTGGTGGGAGTGGCGATTCGCGCCACCATCTCAACCTTACCCTTTATTGACAGTGTCTCTGTGGCCAACAACGCCAAGAGCGCGCTCAATACTATTAAGTCAGGGGCAGTGGACTTACTTATCTTGGACATCAATCTCACCGATGTCGATGGATACGATTTCTACCGCCGTATTAAGTCTCATGGCTATCGCGGTAAGGTCTTGTTCTATTCGGCGGAAGAGAGCGCGCTGTTTAGCGAATTGGCGTTTAAAGCAGGCGCTGACGGTTATGTGTGTAAGTCGGAGCAGCAAGAGATCTTGCGTGACGCAGTAGAAGGGATCTTCAACGGCTATACCTTCTTCAAGTTCAAATCAACTCCGAGCCCTGAGCGCGAGAAAGTGGATCTCTCTAATCGTGAAGCCGTCGTGATGAACCATTTACTGCGCGGAAAAACCAACAAGGAGATCGCGCATATTCTGTCGATCAGCGACAAAACCGTGAGCACCTATAAGAAGCGTCTTTTAGACAAATATGGTGTGGGCAACTTAATGGAGCTCAACAAGGTTGCGGCATTATGATTAGCAAAAAAGTGAGTCGTGTCAGCGTGCTGACGAAGTCTTGCGCGTTGGCGTTTATCACCTATGTCTTGCTGTTTTTTGCCTACTCCTATGTGCAAGTCAGCACGAAAAAAAACGACTTCAAGCTGCTGAAGGAAAGCATCGATACTCAAAAGCAGCGCCTGATTTACACCTCTTTGTTTGTGAATACGGTTTTTCATATTGATGAGGCGGTGTTGGAGGAGACGTACAACAATATCGGTCAATATGGCATTAAGACCTACGTTTACCCACTGACCGGAGAGTCGCACCAGCTAAATCGCGATGAGAAAGTGGTGTTGTCCTCACTGATTTATGCCTTTGGCAATATGAATGCGTTTTTACTCGATGATCGCTCTGCGACTTACTACCAATCGTTTCAAGGGCAGGGAAAGTTCATCTTTTTCAGCGATATGGGGCAAATTGACTTGGGTACACGCGCCATCCACGATCAGCGCTGCGAACGCTTTCGAACTTGTTCTCGATTTTCCACCGCAGAGGCGCTTTCAGATCGCTTAGTAGTATCAAAAATCTACCAGGATATGATCTCAGGCGAACCGACAATAACGCTGTCGAGCCCCGTGTTGCATCGTGGTGAAGTGATGGGTGATGTGAGCGTAGATATGTACGCGTTTGGTTCAAAATTTGGTGAAGAAGCGACGTACAGCTCAGGCAATGTGGGCGAGCTTAATTATGTGCAAATCAGTTACCCGGACTACCCGTTGGCAGAGCTGGGCTTTCGCTCGCACTATGTGATTGATAACAAATCGGTGCTCAGTTTCAATTATCCGGTCAGCAAATTGTTGCTCGATACGTTACCCGCCTTTTTCTTGCTTTGGTGTGTCTCGCTACTTGGCGTGAATCACTATGCCAAACTGCGAGAGGCGAAAGCCAATATCGCCAAAGTGTACGAAGAGTCACACCGTGATGAGATGACAGGGCTGTATAACCGCAAGGTGTTCAATACTCGCAAGTTTATAGAAAAAACGCACAGTGAAACTCTGGCTATCTTGGCCGTGGATGGTAACAAACTCAAAACCATCAATGACGAATATGGACACCATACCGGCGATGAAGCGATTAAACACATTGCCAACGCGATGAAGCGTGTTTTCCGCGACTCCGACTATCTTGTTCGCTCGGGCGGTGATGAGTTTCTCGCCATCTTGCCGGGGTGTACTCCACCTCGTGTGTTAGAGCTCAAAGAGAAGTTGCAACAGCAGGTATCGGCTCAGCTGTTAAGACCGATGAACATCGCGGTGACCGTGAGCGTGGGTGTGGCGTTTAAACGGCCAGATGATGAGCTAGACCATGCGCTGATCATGGCGGATGAAAATCTCTATCAAGACAAAGGCAAGCGGGGGGTAAGTAAGAGGTGATGCAGCAAATCCAGCCTAACGATCACACGGAGTGGCTAGATGCCTTTGAGCCAAGCACAAGGCCGATGATGGCGCAGTGCTATATCGATGTGATGCAAGAAGACGCCACCGGTTTAACGCAAGCGCTTGAACGGGCGGATGCAGTGACCGTTCGCGCTCTGCTGCATAAGATCAAGGGCGGCGCGGCGATGGTGGGTCACCACTTATTGGCGAGTGAGGCGCATCACTTATTGCAAGCCAGTTCTCTACCGGCGCAGGGTGAGCCGGCGCTTATCCTATTTTCACGAAACCTAAGCCAAAGCATTGAGCATGTCGTGAACTGGCAATCAATGCAGACATCGGAGGATGCAGGGCCATGAATGGGATCAATGTCAGCCAGCTTAAAGTATTGGTCGCGGATGACTCGCGTTTAGTGTGCAGCTCTATCTTGTTGATCCTAAGAGAGATTGGTTTTGATAGCAGTAACGTTGTTTGTGCCTATCGGCCAAATGAGGTGATCAATCACTGCAAGCAGATTGCGTTCGACATCGTGATTTGTGATGTGAACTTCAATAGCCAGATCAACGGCTACCAACTGCTCGAAGAGTTGCATCACTTACAACTGCTCAAAAGCGATCTCTTTTTCGCCTTTTTAACCGGTGAAAACCAACCGCAAATCGTGCGTACCATCATTGACTGTAACCCGGATGATTATTGGCTTAAGCCCTTCAATAAGCCCTTTCTCTCTGCGCGTCTTTACAGCGGTCTCAAGCGGAAAAAGGCACTGGCGAGTGTCTATGCCGCTATTTATGACAAGCAATACCAACACGCGCTAGAGGTATGTGATGAGCTGCACCCGTTTCACCCGCAGTATGGGCGTCATCTGGACCATCTGAAAGCCCAATGCTATGCCCAGTTAGGTCAATATGAGGATGCGGCCCAGCAGTATCGCGCGCTGCTCGATGAATATGATTGCGACAGCGTGAAAACCGCATTGAGCAAAGTGCTGATTGAACAAGAAGAGATTGATATGGCGAGGGATGTACTCAGCACCTTGTCGAATCAAGACAATAATCCCTACTACCATGATGGGATGGCGGCGGTGTGTGTGCGAAACGACAACATAGAGGGGGCGATAGGACATTTAAAATTGGCCACCAACCTGCTTGAGGCAGGGACAGAGCGCGAGCTGATTCTCTCCAATCTGTCGCTAGCGATTGCTCATTATGACGACGCGTTTTATTACATTAAGCGCTACAGCGAAAAGAACGAAAATACCTACCGTCAAAGTGAATACATCACGCTCAACACGGTCCGCAGTTTTCTCTATCGAGCCGTTGATGAGGATAAGCCCGCAGTATTTGAAGCTCAGCGCTACCTCATCAATGGTAAGTTGGATGAGCTTGAAAAGTGTCGTCATCTTGATGTGCAAGTGACGTTGCTGCATGTGCACATTCATTGGTTGTCGCAAGATATGCGCAGTGCCGTGTCGCTCATCTCTGAGCTCACCGTTGATAAGCCACTACATTTCTATGATTATTTTCATTGGCTCTATCTACTAGAGCACCTGTCGCTGTTTAACGACATTCCCGTGCTCTTACAGCAGGCCAAAATGGCGATTCGAGACGAGCAAATTGCCCATATTAAGAAGAGCCAGCACGTCATGTGGGCAAATTTTGAAAGCCGCTTCAAAGATAAGCAGCGCCAAATTCAGCGAGTGAAAAGCATTATGGCGCAATGGAACGAACGCGACGAAAAAGAAGGCGAGAAATACTTAGAGCAATACGCGACGCTCAAAGCTCTGATGCCGAACTCCTACAAAGTGAGCTTGGCGATCATCAAGCTACTCGCCAATAACCGCATTCGAATTCGCAACTACCGAGAGGTATTTAACTTGTTGGCGGATTGCCATCGAGTGGTCCATGCGCAAATGTCAGCACAAGAGCGCAACAACAGCAATTACAAAAAGCTCTATGCGATGGCGAAAGACAATGTGATGGAGTATGCCTAAGCCACCGGAGTGACTTAGGCAGGATATTAAGCTTTGATACGAATGATCGGATGATATAGGTTAGAAGCCGCGCATTTGGATACGACGCAGGAACTCCGTCATCAGGCGGTCATAGAGAAGATCGCCAAGGAAAGCGTCTTCAACATGATGGTCAATACTCGGGTTGTCATTGACTTCAATCACGTAGACTTGACCGTCGATCTCTTTCAAGTCGACACCATATAAACCATGACCAATCAGATTCGCTGCTTTGACCGCCACATCGACGACATTCTTTGGCACTTGCTTAAGATCGAGCGTCTCAAAACTACCAGATGAAACACGGCCACTGTTGTGGTGTTGGTAGATTTGCCAGTGACCACGACTCATCATGTATTTACAGGCAAAAATCGCTTGGTGGTTCAAAACACCAATTCGCCAGTCAAAATCGGTCGGCATAAAGGCTTGAGCCAAAATCAATGCGCTTTTCTCAAATAGCGCCGCCGCTTCGCGCTCAAGCTCCTCTTGGTTTTTAACTTTCACCACACCGCGAGAGAAGGCGCCATCTGGAATCTTAAGCACCATAGGAAAGCTCAACTCGCTCAGCAAGTCGTCTTGCCAGTCTGGGTCAAAGCGATTCAAAATCACGCTTGCAGGCGCAGGGACTTTGTTGTTTTTCAACAGCTCAGTCAAAAACACCTTGTTGGTACACTTCATGATGGACTCAGAGTCATCCATCACCACTAGGCCAAGCTTTTCGGCGGTTTTAGCAAAGCGGTAAGTGAAGTTGCTGATGTTGGTGGTCGCGCGAATAAACAAGCCATCAAATTCGCCAAGACGCGAAATGTCGTCTTTGCCAATCGTCTCTAGGTTCATCCCCAAGCGATCGGCTGCACGCTTAAAACGCTTCAATGCAGAGGCATCCGATGGCGGCATTTTTTCCTCTTCATCGACCAGCATTGCGAGATCATAGCGGTATTTTTTCACCTGCTTGGGTTTGCGCCAAACTTTGTCTGAGAACTGCTCAAGCGACTCGATAAAGAAGTTTTCTTCTTGATCCTCAAGCTCTTGGAACGGGAAGGCCGCCACAGATTCGATTTGCCACTGCGTTTGATGTTTGGTCATCTTGAGCTCGATGATCGGAATCATAAACTGCTCAAAAAGCTGACGGGCAAGTTTTTCAAGCCCTGCTTGTTGCGTACGACCAAAATAGATCTTGCAAGACAAGGTCGTTAAGTCACTCGGCAGTTTACTCAGCTTGAGGAAATTAGATGACATCAACAGGGGTTGAGAAATATCATTGATAGCAGTGACCGTCGGGATCACTCGGTGACGACGGGCCTCGGCCATCAGCGAACAGTAGTAACCACTGCTCATGTAGCTGTAATCGCGACATAGGTTGACCACTTGAACATTACGTTGGGTGGTTTGCCAATCTCTGTCGAGGTATTGCGCCACGCTCACCACTTGTTCTGACGGGAAATATTGCTGCCAATCACTGGTTTGGTCGGCGACAATTAATAAGTTTGCCATCTATCTTGTTCCTTAATAATAACGCTATGATGGGTAAACACTAGCATAAGCTTTTTTGAAGGTATCACATGAATTTTCGCCAATCGAAAATCACAGATCTCAGTGCGTTAAATCAGTTGGAAAAGTCACTTTTCTCCAGTGATAGGATCTCACCACGGCAGATGAAAAGGTTCATCCAATCTGAACATTCTTCTTTGTTCGTAGCACAGTGCGATGAGCAGGTGGTTGGCTATGCATTAGTTTTGTTTCACCAAGGAACACAACTGTCGAGACTCTATTCCATCGCGGTGATGCCACAGTACCGGGGACGAAATATTGCACAATCGTTGATCGAAATGTGTGAGCGCGCTGCCGTCGAAAAAGGCTTCACAACAATACGACTAGAAGTGCGCGAAGACAATATAGGCGCGATAAATTTATACAAGAAATTGGGCTATAAAACCCTCAAGCTGCTGATCCATTACTACGACGATTTGTGTGATGGGCTAAAAATGCAAAAACGCTTAAGTCATTACGGACCTAAGACCTTGTTAAATATGCCACTTTATGTGCAAACCACGCCATTTACTTGTGGCGCGGCGTCGCTGCTAATGGCTTTTGCGCATTTCGATAAATCACAACCTCTGACACGCAGTGCCGAGTTGCAATTGTGGCGCGAGGCGACGACGATTTTCATGGCGTCAGGCCACGGTGGGTGCAGTGGTCATGGGTTGGCACTGGCAGCGGCACGACGCGGGTATCATGTCGAGCTGTGGAGCCAATCCCAGTCAACGCCATTTATCGACAGTGTGCGTGATGACAACAAGAAGCAAGTGATTGAAATTGTTCATCAGGATTTTTGCCAACAGTTGGCGGAGCAGGACGTGGATATCATCGACTCTCCACCGTCACAGAGTCAGTTGGAGCGCTGGGTGGAAGAAGGGGCTAGTATTTTGCTGTTAATCAGCACCTATCGTTTTAATGGCAGCAAAGAGCCGCACTGGGTGGTACTGAGTGGGATGAGCGAGCAGTTCTTTTTCATTCATGATCCGCACGCTGAATCTGAGCTGGATGCCGTTGGCTCGGCGCACGTGACGGTCAGCAAAGCGGCGCTGTCGCAGATCATCGGTTTTGGCAAGCAGCGTCATACCGCTTGTGTGGTGATTCGCCCTGCGCACTCTGAATCCAGCGCAGTGGCGTCACAGAGCTAGTTGACCGAATAACGCTTAGATTTGTTCGCGTCAGCGTCAGGTTGCTCGCTTTTACTTTCGTCTTGGCTATTAAGGCTTTGCCATTTCAGCGCGCCATTGCTCTCAAAGTCGTTGGCTTTCGAGCAGCGCAGCAGGTGATCTTTGACTTCAATCACGGCGCCCAATGAGTAGGCTTGGTCTTGGTAGTAGCAGACGCGCTCAGCAAGGCGCGAAGCGTTGACGCCGACAACCGGTTTACCCGGCGTTGTGATGACGGTTGCCAACGCAGGATAAGTCATGCCGAGAGCCAACAACAGACTTAGAATTTGAGTGCACAATCGCATCGCTGCGCTCCTTTTACTCTTTGGTTGATGATGAACTTAGGGGATGCGTTGGCTTAAAACACCATCAAATTTGCGTTGATAACGCGCCAGCATACTTTCGTTGCCCAGCAATCCCCCTTGATGCACATAGAGAATAGTCTTTTGCGGGTGATTTGGGTACCAGCTGAGCAGGCAGCGCCACATCATGGGATCGTAAAGCAGATCAAACTCAACATCGGTGTCGGCCAGCAGTTGCTGCCACATCCGATAGTCCGCTTGATACAACTTGCCAAAGTGATGCTTTTGTTCGAGTTCAAGAACCGTGGGAAACACCTCTTCACCTAATGCTCGCCACTGCGCTTCGAGGTAGGCTCTCCCACCCACACACGGACAAGTCAGAACCTCAATGCCGTGCGGTCTGAGTGCTTTTTGCAGATAGAGCGACGTGGTACCGGTCCCGGAAGGTAGGGCGACAACAAACTCGTGCTCGGGATGATAACGAGTCCAAGAGAGAATTTCTCGCGCCAGTCCTGCCACACCGGGCTCTGCCAGGGTTGAGCGGCCGCCTTCGGGGATCAC